>JAXDLH010000168.1:0-10566 GCA_034666705.1 Chloroflexota bacterium | reverse complement strand
GAGGCCATTGCGCGGCTGCGCGATCGAGGCTACGTGAACGAGCGCGAGGGCGCGTTGTGGTTCACCTCCTCCGCTCTGGGCGAAGACAAGGACAACGTGCTCGTCCGCAGCAACGGACTGCCGACGTACTTCGCGTCAGATATCGCCTACCACTACGACAAGCTCGTCGAACGTGGGTACGACCTCGCGATCGACATCTGGGGGGCCGATCATCAAGGCCACGTGCCGCGCATGAAGGCCGTCATGACCGCGCTGGGAGCCGACGAGTCACGGCTGGTCGTGCTGTTGTACCAGCTCGTCAATCTGATACGGGACGGCAAACCGGTCGCGATGGGCAAACGCACCGGCGCGTTCGTGACGTTGCGCGAGGTGATCGACGAGGTCGGCCCGGATGCGGTGCGCTTCTTTCTCGTGGGCCGATCACCGGATGCAATGATGGATTTCGACCTCGACCTGGCGAAGGCGCAGGGCGAGGCCAATCCCGTACGCTACGTCCAGTTTGCGCACGCCCGCATGGCCGGCATCCTGCGGCATGCTGGTGAGGTCCGTTTCGACGACGGCGCTACCGCGTTGCTGGTGCACTCGGCCGAGCTGGCGCTGATCCGCAAGATGCTGATGCTGCCCGAGTTGATCGCCGACGCGGCGGCGGCGCTGGCCCCGCACCAGCTCCCCTACTACGCGCAGGAGCTGGCGACCGCCTTCCACTGGTTCTATGACAATTGCCGGGTGGTGCAAGCCGACGAGCCGGAATTGTCCAAGGCGCGGCTCAAGTTGGTCGCGGCGTGCAAGCAGGTGCTGGCGACGACGCTCGACCTGATTGGCGTGACCGCGCCGGAGCGCGTCGAGATCCCAGAGGAAGAACGGCGGTGAGCCGGCCATCCCGCTATTGTGTAAAATGGCGGCGGAGGAGTCGCATAGCCTGGTCTAGTGCGGCCGACTCGAAATCGGCTGAGCGGTAACACGCTCCGGGGGTTCGAATCCCTCCTCCTCCGCCAGAGATTCGCTCGGGTGGTCCGCTCGGTTTCGCCAGCGATCCCGTTTTCAGCCTTCGGGGAGTAGCGCAGCTTGGCAGCGCGCTTCGTTCGGGACGAAGAGGTCGGAGGTTCGAATCCTCTCTCCCCGACCAACCAGGCCCCCGCTGCACCTGCGGCGGGGGCTTTCTTTACTATCTGGGCGATTCGCGCTCGGCAGTTTTCGCTGCGTTCCACATCGCATCGAGTTCATCCAACGAGAACGCGTCCGGTGCCTTGCCGCGGGAATGACACGTCGCCTCCACTGCCTGAAAGCGCCGCGCGAACTTGTCGCTTGCGCGCTGCAGCGCCAGCTCGGGGTCCACTCCGAGGTGGCGGGCGAGGTTCACGAGCGAGAACAGCACGTCGCCGAGCTCCTCTGGCTGGTCCGCGGGCGCGGCAGCGCGCAGTTCGTCAATCTCTTCGTGCACCTTCTCGATCACGCCTCCCTGGTCCGGCCAGTCGAAGCCGACGCGAGCCGCCCGCTGTTGCATCTCCTCGGCGCGCATCAGCGAGGGCAACGATCCTGGTATGCCAGCTAGGACGGAGGCATCGGCCGGGCGCTCGTCCCGTTTGATCGCATCCCACTTGCGTGCTACCTCTTCAGCGCTCGATACCTTCTCGTCGCCGAAGACGTGCGGGTGGCGACGGATGAGCTTGCTCGTTACCTCGACGATCACGTCGTCGAGGGTGAATGCGCCGGCGGTGTCGGCAAGGTAGACATTCGTGAGGACGTGGGAGAGAACGTCGCCGAGCTCACTCCGCAAGTCGGCGGAATTGCCTCGTCGCATGGCATCGGCCGCCTCATGAGCCTCCTTGAGCAGGTCGTCAGCGAGCGACTCATGGGTTTGCTCCAGGCACCACGGGCAGCCGTCCGGAGCTGGCGCGTGCAGGCGGGCGATGACCTCGAGCAGGCTTTGAAGGGGCGAAGTCGCCTCGTTTTCCATAATCTGCAACCCCTAAATTGACAGAAACAGCGACTCGACCGTACCATAGGAGCACCACGCGCGCAATTACGCATCCGCGATGGCCCCAGAGGTCTCCATGTTTCCCGCGACTACTCGCGGCGGCTCCGCAAGGCCGGTCCGGCTACAGCTGCGCGCGGCGTTCCGTCCTGGCCGATGGATCCTCTTCCTCCTCGGTGTCCCACTCGGAGTCATTCTCTCCATTGCGCTTCAAACCCATCCAGTTCCCGCCGCGCAGCGCGAAACGACGATTCGCGCCGTCTCGGCCGAGACGATTCTTCGTCTCGAAGAAGAGCAGCGCTCGCTGAAGGACGCCATCAAGACGTTGCGTGAGCAGGTCGCGGTTGCCCAGCGCGACGAGACTGCGCAGCAAACGCAGCTCACCGGGCTCTCTGGGGACCTCCAGGCTCTCAAGCGACGAGCCGGACTGACGCCAATGCAGGGTCCCGGGATCAAGATCACGCTCGACGACAGTCAAAGCCGCGCAGTTCCCGTTGGTACCGATGCCAACCTCCTGCTCGTGCACGATTTCGATCTGCGGGACACGATCGCGCTGCTGTGGTCGAGTGGCGCGGAGGCGATCGATATCAACGGCCAGCGCATCGTGGATACCACGTCGATCTATTGCGTTGGCACCACGATTCTGGTGAACGATACGCGCCTTTCCCCGCCATATGTGATCCAGGCCATCGGGCCGACTGGTATGCAAGCGACCCTCTCGGACCCGGTATCACTCGCCCACTTCAAGGGCCTCGTCCGTCAGTATGGCCTTGGGTTCAAGGCGGTTGGAGCCGATGACCTCACCGTCGCGGCATTCGACGGCCGCACCAACCCACGGTACGCCGTCGCATCGGCGCGCTAGGCCATGAAGCGGCTCGTTCCCCAGATCTCGCTGGCGCTGGTCTGCTTTCTCCTTGGACTTGGGCTCGTCACGCAGTTTCGCACCTATCACACCGTCGCGAAGAGCGAGTTGTCGCCCGCCGATGAGGCGCTCGTGATCGGCGACCTCGTGGATGGGAACGGTTCGTTGCGCCGCGAGGTGGGTGAGCTGCAAGACAAGCTGGCGCAATACGGCCAACCCGGCTCTGCCGCCAGCGTCGGTGCGATGCGCACCGAGCGCGATCAACTGCAGATCGCGGTCGGCGCTACGTCCGTTCAGGGCCCGGGCGTGGAGATGGCGGTGAGCGGCTACGTCCGGACGGACGAGCTCGTCGATTTGATCAACGAGCTGCGCAATGCGGGCGCGGAGGCGGTTGGCGTGAACGGTCGCCGGCTCACCGCGCGCTCCGTTTTCATCTCGGGGCCCGGCGGTTACAGCCTCGACGGCGTTCAGGTCACGCCGCCGTTCCGCTTCTCGGCGATTGGCCTCCCGGCCACCCTCGAGACGGCGCTGCTCCGCAAAGGCGGCGTGGTTGCCCTGCTGCGTGCGTACTACCCAAGCTTGACGATCGACGTTGTCCGGCGGGACCTCGTCCAACTGCCCGCCGCGGACCCGGTTGCATCCGCGTATGCGCTGGCTCGTGCCGCCTCCTGATCGCTTGGCGGGGCACCCGGGTATCATAGAGCGGCCCCAACTTTGGCCGCGAGGAAGCTTCTGGTGCGCGATTTTGTCGAGCGAGCGCTCAACGTAGCCCAGCTTCATGGTGCGGCATACGCCGACGTTCGCGTCGAGGAGCACCACGTGCAGAGCGTGTCTACCAAGAACGGGATGGTGGACGCGCTGCTCGACGAGGAGAGCCAGGGTTTTGGCGTGCGGGCGCTCGCCGACGGCGCCTGGGGCTTTGCCGCGAGCGCGGTGCTGACGATGGCAGAGATCGAACGGGTCGCCGAGATGGCTGTGGCAATCGCCCGCGCGAGCAGCCTGGCAAAGCGGACGGACGTCGATCTCGCGCCGGTGACCGTCGAACATGGCAGCTACCGCACCCCGGTCCAGATCGATCCGTTCTCCATCTCGCTCGAGTCAAAGATCGCACTCCTGTTGCAAGCCGACGCGGCGATGCGGGCGGTGCCGGGTCTCGCGATCGCCGAGGGCTCGCTCCAATGTCTCCGCTCCGTGAAGACGTTTGCAAGCACCGCCGGTAGCTATCTGGAACAGGAGATCGTCGAGACGGGAGCCGGCATCGTGGCGACTGCGGTTGGCGACGGCGAAGTACAGCAACGGTCGTACCCGAACAGTTTTGGGCGCCATCAGGGCACGGCCGGCTGGGAGATCGTGGAGACGATGGATCTCGTCGCGAACGCGCCGCGGATCGCCGAACAGGCCATGGCGCTGCTGAGCGCACCGGAATGCGAACCGGACGTGACGACCGTCATCATCGATCCGACCCAGGTTGCCCTCCAGGTGCACGAGTCGTGCGGCCATGCGGTCGAGCTGGACCGTGTGCTTGGAATGGAGGCGGCGTACGCCGGTACGAGCTTCCTCACACCAGACCGTCTCGGCATGCGCTATGGGTCCGAGCATGTGAACGTCGTGGCGGACGCCACCGTGGCGCAGGGACTGGGGACGTTCGGCTGGGATGACGAAGGCGTACCGGCGGCTGTGACGCCGCTCATCCGCAGCGGCGAGTTCGTCGACTACCTGACCTCGCGCGAAACCGCCTCACGCTTTGGTAAACCGAGCAACGGCACGATGCGTGCTGAGAGCTGGAGCCGTCTACCCCTCATCCGCATGACGAACATCAACCTGCTGCCCGGCCCGTGGCGGTTCGAGAACTTGATCGCGGATACCGATCGCGGCCTGTACGTCGAAACCAACCGCAGCTGGAGCATCGACGACCGCCGGCTCAACTTCCAATTCGGCACCGAGATTGCCTGGGAGATCGTCGGCGGGAAGCTCGGCCGCATGGTGCGGAATCCGAGCTATGCCGGCATCACCCCGGAGTTCTGGAACTCCTGCGACGCTATCTGCAGTGAGTGGCAGATGTGGGGCGTGACGAACTGCGGCAAGGGTCAGCCCTCGCAGTCAATGCACGTCGGCCACGGCGCGGCGGCGGCACGCTTTCGCAACGTCCGCGTGGGCATCGCGTGATCATCCTCTGGGTCTGCCTTCGTGCTCGGTGAAGTGCAGCTCCGCCAGCTGACGGAGCGGGCACTCGGGGCTTCGTCGGCGGACGAGACCGAGGTGCTCGTCATCGCAGACGAGAGTGCGCTGACCCGCTTTGCCAACTCCGCCATTCACCAGAACGTCTTCGAGAGTGGTATCGAGATCCGCGTGCGCGCCGTGCTCGGCACCCGCATCGGCGTGGCGACGACGAATAGCACGGACGAGCGCGCGCTGCGCGAAGTGGTCGAGCGAGCGGTGGTGAGTGCGCGCCTGGCACCTGAGACGCCAGACTTTCGCAGCTTGCCTGGACCGCAGCCGATTCCCCAGGCCGCCACGTTCTCCGGGGCAACTGCGGTGTATACGCCAGAGCGGCGTGCTCGCGACGTGAAGGCAGTGTGCGACGAGGCGATCTCCAATGGACTGGAGGCCTCAGGGGCGTGGAGCATGAGCCAATCGGAGGTCGCCGTCGCCAACTCCCGCGGCGTCTGGGCGTTCAACGCGCGTACCCACGCATCGTTCAAGACCGTGATCATGGGCCCCACGAGCTCTGGCTACGCCGAGCGGGACGGGCTCGACGCGACCGCGATCGACGTAGGAGCCGCCGGCCGTGAAGCGATCGACAAGGCAGTGCGCAGCCGCGATCCAATCGCGATTGAACCGGGTGACTACACCGTGGTCCTGGAGCCGTATGCCGTTGGCACGATGCTCGACTACTTCGGGGGTATTGGGCTTGGCGCCCTCGCGGTGCAGGAGGGGCGCAGCTTCATGAATGACCACTTCGGCGAGCGACTCCTCGGGCCAAACGTCACGCTGTGGGACGATGGGCTCGACCCGCGTGGCGCGCCGATGCCGTTCGACTTCGAGGGGGTGCCAAAGCAGCGGGTGACGTTCTTCGAGAAGGGCGTTGCGAGAGACGTAGTCTACGATTCGTATACGGCCGGGCGTGAGAACCGACACTCGACGGGCCATGGTTTGCCCGCCCCAAATAGCTGGGGACCGGTGCCCCTCAACATGTTTCTCGGCGAGGGGGACGCGAGCCGCGATGACCTGGTGCGCGGCGTCGAGCGTGGCCTGTGGGTAACGCGCTTCCACTACGTAAACGTCGTGCACCCAACCAAGGCGATCCTCACCGGAATGACGCGCGATGGCACGTTTCTCATCGAGCGTGGCGAGATCACGCGCCCGGTCCACAATCTGCGCTTCACGCAGAGCGTGCTGGAGGCGCTCTCGTGCGTGGAGGCGATCGGCCGGGACGCGATGATGCTGCAGGACGAATGGAGTGGGACGCACGTGCCAGCGCTGCGCATCAGCCGCTTCTCGTTCTCCAGTGCGACCGAGTTCTAGCGGTTCATGGCGCCACATCCGCTCGAGGCACGACTGGGGATCGAGTTCAATGACCCGACGTTGTTGCGGATGGCGCTGACGCACAAGTCGGCGATCAACGAGCGGCCGGACCTGGGCGCTGGCCATAACGAGCGGCTCGAGTTCCTCGGCGATGCGATCCTCGGCGCGGTCGTCGCAGATCTGCTCTACCAAAAGTTTCAGAGTGTTGACGAGGGCTCGCTGCACAACATGCGCACCCAACTGGTTCGCCAGTCGAACCTCGCCGATTGGGCTCAGGGCTTTCACCTCGGCGATTATCTGTTGCTCAGCCGGGGTGAAGATCAACGTGGGGGGCGGGCGCGGCCGGCGCTGCTGGAGAGCTCTTTCGAGGCGGTGGTGGGCGCCATCTTCCTCGATCAGGGTTGGGCTCAGGTGTATCGTTTTCTCGCGCCGCTTGTGGAGGCCGCCGTTGCTACGTGGGTCTCGCCCTCGCATCGGGACCGCGATCCAAAATCCGAGCTGCAGTATCGCGTCCAAGCGCGGTGGGGGACCACGCCGACGTACCGCGTCGTGCGGGTGCAAGGACCCGAGGAGAGCCCGTCCTTCACGGTTGAGGTGCTCGCCGGTGACGACCTGCGGATGACGGGAGTTGGCGCGTCAAAACAGGCTGCCGAGCAGGACGCCGCACGCCAGCTACTCGAGGTGTGGGAGAACGTGAGCCCGGTCGAGGAGGCGAGCTAGATGTTCCTCAAAGAGTTGCACCTCGCCGGTTTCAAGAGCTTTGCGCAACCGATTCATCTGGAGATGGCGCCGGGCATCACGGCTATCGTCGGGCCGAACGGCAGTGGTAAGAGCAACGTCGTGGACGCGGTTCGCTGGGTGCTCGGCGAGCAGAGCGCGCGGGCCTTGCGCGGGGCACGCAGCGAGGATGTGATCTTCGCCGGCAGCGCGGCGCGTCACGCGCTCGGCATGGCCGAGGTCACCCTCGTCCTCGACAACAGCGATGGCCGAGTCGCCCTCGACCTCGCGGAGGTGGCGATAGCGCGCCGGTTGCATCGCTCCGGCGAGACTGAGTATCTGCTGAACCGGCGGCGTGCGCGACTGCGAGATGTGCTCGACGTGGCTGGCCAGGCGGGGCTGGGGCCCGATTCCTATTGCGTCGTCGGCCAGGGTGCCATTGAGCAGCTCGCGATGCAGCGACCCCAGGAGCGCCGGGCGCTGATCGCCGATGCCGCCGACATTCGCCGCCACGAGTCGCGGCTTGCGCAGATCGAGAGCGACCTCCTGCAAGTACAACAGAACGCCTTGCGGATGAGCGCAGTCGTGGCCGAGATCCGACCCCAGCTCGAACGGCTCCGCACCCAGGCCGAGCGTGCCGATCGACACCGCAGATTGCGGGACGAGCTCGAAGCAGTAGCGCGTTCATGGTTTGGACGGGCGTTGCCGCGAGCGCGGGCCGAGATGACCGCGGCTGAGACACGGCGAGTGCATCTCCAGGCGGCGATTGCCGAAGCGCGGAACGTGGTGGCGGAAGCAGAGCAGCGCCGCTCCGCACAACAGGTGCAGTTGCACGAGCTGCGCAGCCGCGCAGCGGAGCTGGACCGAACCCTCGGTCCAGAACGATCGACGGCGGAGCGGCTGCACGTGGAGCACGCGGCCTTGGAGGAGCGCGCTCAGGCGCTCGGCACCCGCCGGGCCACGCTGCTGGATGAGGAAGCTACTCTTGCAGATCAATTGCAGGTGGCGCGCGCGGCACTCGATGCGAGTCGTGCGGCGCATGACGAGGTGGCGCGAGCTGCTCCGGTAGAGAGCGATGAGCAGCTCGAAGCCGCCTACGTTGCAAGCGAGGCGCGCATCGCGACGCTGCGTCGCCAGGTCGGCGAGCAACGGCAGCTCGCAGAGGGCGCCGCGCGTGAAGCCGATGTACTGGAGCGCGAGGTGATTCGGCGTCAAGCCGCGCTCGAAGCTGCGGCGGCGATGGCAACTGATCTGGCGCGCCGGAGGCAAGAGGCCGAGGTGCGAATCGATGAACTGACCGAGACGATCGCCCGGCTGACCGCTGAGGAAACTGAGGCGCTCGAGCGCCAGCGGTCGGCCGAGCGTGAACTCGCCGAGGTGCGACCGGCGCTTGACGCGGCCCGGCTCGCGGTGCGCCGTGCGGAGGACGCGCAGCGCGCCGCGCGCCAATCACTCGACGCGCTGCGCGGCGAGGAGCGCGCATTTCTCGCCATGGAGTCGGCGATCCGTGATCCCGCGGAGCGCCAGCATCTGATTGCGCGTTTGCCCGCGCCATTGCGCTACCAACGGGCGGTCGCGGCGGCGCTCGGCGAGGCAGCACGCTTTCACGTGCTGGACGCTGCAGGAACAGCGTGGGCATATGCATCGGAGCGGACGGCTGAGCGGGTGATCGTGCCGGCCCAACGGCCGCACGTCCTCGATGCGGAGCGATTCGGCGCGTGGGTCCGTGCGGTGCTCGATGCCGATGCGAGCTACCAGCTCGCGGTCGACGTCCTGGACGAAGCGGCTGACCAGGGTCTCGCGGCACGGTACCTCGCCGACGTGATCGTCGTGACGACACTCGCCGAGGCCAGATTGGTCGCGGAGCGCCTGGCCCGGGACCCCGCCGGAATGGCGTTTCGCGTGGCGTCTGAAGATGGCCATTGTCTGGCGTCGAATGGCGAGCACGCGCTGCGCCCCGAGGAGCGCGAGGCGCAGGCGATCGACCTTCGCGCGCGCCGGGAGCTGCTCGTGTCGCAGCTCGCCGAGGCACAAGCCCAGCTCGAGCGCGCCAACGCTGAGGTGCACGATGCGCGTGCGGGAGAGGACGCCGCGCGCCAAAGGCAAGGCGCGGCTGACGAGGCGCGGCGCGGCGCGTCGGTCGCGCTGCAACGCAGCCGTGACATCGCGCAGGGGACCCGGCGGCAGTTGCAAGGCGAGCAGGGGCAGCTACAGCGCCTCGGAGCGCCTGCCGCTGCAACCGTCGCCGACGTGCCTGGCGAGCTCCTCGTCCGCCTGGAAGCGGCGCGCAACCGGCGCACGGCAGCAGAGGATCATCTGCGGGCGTGCGAGCACGAGTTGAGCGGGTTGCTCGAGGAGCGCCAGGGCTTGGCCGAGCGACGCGGGCGCCAGGCGGCGGAGCTAGCGGCGCGGGCCGAGCACGCCGCGCGCCTCGCCGATACGCTGCGCCGGGACGAAGCCGACGTGCGGCGGCTCGAGGTGCAGAGCCAGGCGCTTGTCCAGGAGCGTGTAGCTGCCGAGGACGAAGCCGGCACACTCGCGGCGCGCACCGCATCACTCGCAGCGACGCTCCGCGGGGTCGCGGAGCGGCTCACCGCCCTCCAGGATGAACACGCCGTGGTCGCGAGCAAGCTCGAGGTGGCCGAGCAAGAGACCGAGGACACGGTTACTGAGCTCGAGGCGCAGCAGGCGCGGCTGGCCGACCTGCGCACGGCGGAGGCGGGCCTCGGGGCCGAGCTGGAGCACGCCCGCGGACTCGCGGAGCGGCTGGAGGTCGAGTTGAGCGCGGTCGCGGAGGCGCTGGCCTGCGACCCGTCCGAGCTGCTGCGCACCGATCCGTTAGCGCTATCCACGGACACGGACGACGCGTCGTTACAGCGCCGGCTGGTCCGCGCCCAGCGAGAGCTGCGGAGCGTCGGCGGCGTCGACTACGGCGTCCTGGTCGAGTACGAGACGCTCAACGACCGATATCAGAATCTGACGACGCAGCTCGACGACCTCGCACAGACGGAGACCGTCATCCGCGGCGGAATGGCGGAGGTGCGAGAGCGGATGGTCGAGCAGTTCACGGCCGCGTTTGAGGACGTGAGCTCACGTTTCAAAGAGATGTTTCGCTTGCTGTTCGGCGGCGGGGATGCGGAGCTGCTGCTCGCGGGCGAGCCAGATAGTGCGCAGTGCGGTATCGAGATCGTGGCGCAGCCCCCGGGCAAGCGCCTCAACCGGCTGACCACGCTTTCCGGTGGCGAGCGATCGCTGGTTGGTGGTGCCCTGCTCCTCGCGCTGATCGGCGCGAATCCCAGCCCATTCTGTATGCTGGATGAAGTGGACGCAGCGCTCGACGAGGCGAACGTGCAGCGATTTGCGGCCACGCTGCGCGAGATGGCGACGCAGACGCAATTCATCGTGGTGACGCACAACCGCGCCACGATGGAGATGGCGGATGCACTCTACGGCGTCACCATGACGCCCGGCGCCGTCTCGCAGGTGC
>JAXDLH010000167.1:0-10316 GCA_034666705.1 Chloroflexota bacterium | reverse complement strand
CGCGCGGGATCGAGCGTCGTTGCCGCGAGGACATCGCGTTCCGGGTGATCACGGCGAACCAGGTGCCCGATCACGCCACGGCCGGCGCGAGGGCTAGCCACTCCGGTCGTACGACCCACGACTCGTCAGCAACGCGGTCAACCCCGGTGCGTTCGTTGCCGACAAACCTCTTGAGTGACCACGCAGCTTGGACCGACGCGGCCCGATCGCTTGACGATCTGGCCTGTGGAGGGCGACCTCTTCGGCATCGATGTCCGCTGGACGGGCGGCGCCGGCAACCGGCGCGCCACAGTCGTTGCAAGCCTCCTCGGTGACGCTGGCATACGCGGCCGCCTCACTCAAACCATCGACGGCGCCTGGGAAGTGCGAGTCGGCCCGGTGCCGGGCGGTGACGTCGCGCGTGTGATCGACGAGTTCGTGTGGTGACAGCCCAGCCGTCCGGGACATACCACCAGGTGCTGCGCCATCGGCCTGCCGAATCGGACCGCTGGCTCGACGAGTAGTCGTGAAGCCCCACATCAAGCAACTCCTGGTCATCGCGGTCTTCCTGGTTGGAGGGCTGACCTTTCGAACCACCATGCAAGAGGACCCACCGGTCTCGACTCCCCCCGCGCCGGACACCGGCCTCAGCTGCTTCCGCCAAGGCGGTGAACACGACTACTGCGACTGCTTGGACCGCCTCGAGTCCGCTCGCGCGGCTGCTGGACAGACCACGACCGAGCTTCCCCCGCTCGATCATCCGCTGATCCGCTACGCGCTACAGCATCCGCGCCTGTACCCGATCATTACCGCGGATACCGAGCGCTGTCTGAGGCCAATGTTGCGGCAGCCGATTCCGCCCGGCAGCCCGGCGTGATTCGCGCATCGGTCACGGCTCTACGTGGCCCGACGCGCTGATCCTTTCGCGGATTCGAGTAGCGCTGCCTCGGCCTTGGCTTCGCCGGCTTGGCTGTTCTGAGCCGAGCGCTTGGAGCGCGGGCCCCGCACCCACGGCATTCTGCGCCGGACGCAGACGTCCTTGGTGCTCTGCGGCGGGAACTCCCTGCAAAGCAGCACTTTCTTCTGCCGCTCGGCGACCCGGACCACCCGTTGTCCGTTGAGTGTCCGCTCGAACAGACGCACTACCGGCTGCTGAAGACGGAAACGCCTGCGATTTGCAGGCCTTCTGCAAAGCGGCTGATGGGATTCGAACCCACGACCTTCTGCATGGCAAGCAGGGCGTGGGGGAGGTGTGCGCATAACCTCCCTGCAAAGCGGTACCTCTTTGCACGGTCGCCGCGTGGCGGTTGTCCACGAGTTGCCGTCGATTTACGAGGGTTTGGGGACCGAATGGGGACCCGGGCAGGGTTACCCGCGCCGGTCATCGCGCTTACTCTTCGGGCGTAGACCCCTGGTAGACGCTGAACGAGGGACGCCCGCCAGCTGGTTTCATACCTCACGACCGGCTATCTGTGCGGGCGGTCGAGCTCTGGTTGTGGTCGAGGCGGTCGCGGGTTCGAGTCCCGTCGCTCACCCTCACCTACCGCCTGCAAACCAGGCATAAGTGTGGGCGATGGACCAGGGCAAGTGGATCCTGTGGGTCCAATATGGGTCCAATTTCGTTCGGCTACCCGCGGCGCGAGGTGCTTCGTGCTGGGTGCCTTGCCTTCGGGCTCAGAATCGGAAGGTCGAGGGTTCGAATCCGGGCCTCGCTACTTCTGAAGCCCCCGCTAACGCGGGAGTTTGGCCGTAGAGGAGCTATCCCGCTCGTTTCTGGGCGAGTCCGGACTGGATCGGCGCTCCTGCACGCGAGCGCGGGCCGCACTCCCGAGTGCGGCCACTGAAAGTTGCGCCATCGCGCCGGGGGCACCCGGGCTGCTAGGTGGCCCGAGATGTCGACGGAGAGGTACGCGGCGCGGAGGCGCTCGACCCGGGATAACGCAGGCTTGGCGAGAATGAGGTGTGCCTCGCAGCCGATCGTTTATACGCTCCCGGCCCCTACGAGCAGGCGTGGCGCCGCCCCTTCGGACGCCCAAGCCCTCGGACAGCGACGCGCCGGGCGCGTTCGCGCCGCCCGGTTAGGCGACGCCTAAGCGATAGGGCAGAGCTGGCTCTAGTGACCGGATCCCGGTGGCTAAGCGAAAAAGCAGACGATCTGGACCGCGGGGCGGTGGCGGGATGCATCGCTTGAGCAGCTCACCGAGCTGAGAACGGGACTGTCGCGTGCAGCGTCGAGTAAATGAAGACAAGGATGACCGCTCCTACTAAGGGCGTGTTAATTGCTCTAGGGCCGCGCGTTAGAGCGGTTATAGGGACACAACGAGGAGTGCGTGTACGTACGAGAAGGCGTGATGCTGCCCCTTCGAACGCCCGTGCCCGCGGACAGCGGTGCGTCGGCCGTCCTCGTGCTGCCTCGTTAGCTGGAGCGTAACGGTAGATCGTCGGCTTCGAAGCCGTTTCGAACTCGCTCTATAATGCGGCATCCGCAGCTCACAGGCAGGCGGCGGCCGGCCGCAGAGCAGCTCACTTGAGGCGAGAACGTGAATGGCGCGCGAAGCACATCTGGAGGAGTTACAGGAGTACGTTTAGCTCGTAACAGACGGTTTCGTTTGGCGCGAATCCCGGAACCGAGCGAAATATGTGACCTGCCCGCGAACATGAAGATAGGTATCAAAGGACCACCGTGCCCCGTCGCCTCAGATTGGGCTCTGATTGCGGAGTCAAGCCGCCTTACTGCACTTAGCATGGGGCCTGTTGCACCTTTCCCCCGGACGCCGCTGCTACAGTTGCGCTCATGTCGATTTCCGAACAGCAGATGGCCGAGGCGGTGGAGACCGTTCAGGCCGCGGTGCGTGTGGTCGAGGACGCCGAGGTGCCCCCGGAGCTGAAGCGGGTGGCGTTCGAGAGCGCCGTGCGCCTGTTGGGGGGTGCGGCCCCGCCCGCCGAGGTCGAGGAGCCAAAGGCCTCGCCCAGTCGTGCCGGGCCGACGAGCGCAACGACCGACGTGGCGGACCGGGTGGCCGAGCGCTTGCGCGTCGATCGGGAGGATGTGCTGCGCGTCTTGGACTTCGATGCCGACGGGGTGCATGTGATGGCCCCGCGCTCGCGCTTTGGCCGCCAGAAGTCGTTGGCCACGCAGCAGCTGGCCTGGCTGGTGGTGGCGGCCCGCCAGGCGTCCGGCATGGACCCGGACTGGACCTCCCAGCAGCACCTGCGCGAGGCCGCCGAGCAGCTGGGGGTCGCTGACCCGAGCAACTTCGCCTTGCACATGAAGCGCTTGGAGGGCGTGCGCACCCGCGGGTCCGGACGCTCAGGCGAGGTCCGCATGAACGCGGTCGGCTACGAGAAGGCCGCCGTACTGATCAGGCAGCTGGCCGGGGAGTGATGCCGCCGGCGCCGAGGAGGAACACATGAACGACACGAAGCAGGACGACGACGAGCCCGACCAGTTCGTGGTCAACATCGAGGGGCCGGGCGTGCGCTTCGAGGCCACGGTGGACCAGGCCACCATGGTCGCGATCATGGCCGCGTCCGTGGGCGCCGACCCGCCCGCCGGGCGCGAGAAGCAGACCGCGCGCCGCGGCACCACCAAGGTCACCCAGACCAACGGTGCCGCCAAGCGCAAGCGCAGGACCGGCTCGCCCCACCTGGTGAAAGACCTGGACTTCCGCCCGAAGGGCAAGACCTCCTTGCCGGCCTTCGCGGCGGCCAAGAAGCCGGCCAGCCACCCGCAGCGGCTTGCGGTGGTGGTCTTCTGGCTCAAGACCGAGGCCGGCGTGGTCTCCAAGGTGAGCCTGGACCACCTCAACACCGCCTACGTCGACATGGGCTGGCGCCGCCCCACCGACCTGGGGAACACCCTGGCCCAGGCGGCCAGCCGCAACCGCTGGTTCAACACCGCTAACTACAACGACATCAAGCTGACCTCCCTGGGGGAGGACTACGTGCGCCACGAACTGCCGGCGGCGGCCGGGAAGCAGTCGTAGATGGCCCTGGCCGCTTCCGCCCATCAGCTGTTCGCCGGCCTACCCGCAGGCCTACGCCAGGAGTTGCTGGACGCCTTCGAGGAGATCGTCACCAACTACGCCAAGGGTCACTGGGAGCCCGCCGAGCTGAACGGGGGCAAGTTGTGCGAGGTCACCTACTCCATCATCCGCGGCTACGCCGACGACGACCTGCCCGAGCACGCTTCCAAACCCACGGACATGGTCGCGGCGTGCCGCAACCTCGAGGGCGCGGACCAGCAGAAGGTGCCACGCTCCTTGCGCATCTCCGTCCCCCGACTGCTGATGGCGCTGTACGAGGTCCGCAACAATCGCAACGTCGGCCACGTCGGCGGGGAGGTGGATCCCAGCCACATGGACGCCACCATGGTGTTGCAGAACGCCAAGTGGATCATGGCCGAGCTGGTACGGGTCTTTCACGACCTGCCGGTGGAGCGGGCCAGCCAGGTGGTGGAGGCGCTGGTGGAGCGCGACATCCCGCTGGTATGGCAGGTGGGCGACGCGGTGCGCATCCTCGACGCCAACCTGAGCATGAAGGCCAAGACCTTGTTGATCTTGCTGGCCAGCCCAGGTCCGGTCAGCGACCGGGATCTGGGCAGCTACGTTGAGCACTCCAACCCGTCGGTCTACCGCCGGGATGTACTGGGCACGGCCCACAAGGAGCGCTTGCTCGAGTACGACCGGGCCAAGGGCCTGGTCCACATCTCGCCGCTGGGCACACAGCGCGCCGAGGCGCTCCTGGCCGAGCGGGCCAGCATCGGGCAGTTGGTGAGGTCGCGGTGACCTGCATCGGCGCCCACCCCACCGCGCGCGAGAGCGACCGCGCCGTACCCGACCCGCGCAACCACGGGAGGAGAACCCCATGACCTCAGTAGATGATCTTGTCGCCCGGGCGGTCACGGCCGCGGAGAAGGCGCCGGACGCCTTGCGGGAGGTGACCTTCAGCGAGGTCTTCCGCTACCTCAGCGGCCAGGGGGCCGGCTTCGAGCCCGCTGCGAGCACCAGCGCCTCGAAGAGCCGGAAGGCCAAGGAGCCACAGGGGGACCCTCTGGCCGACTTCGATCGCACCAAACTGGGCGAGCTGAACGACGACACCCCCGCGTTGGAGCGGGCCCTGTCCGTGCTTCGCCAAGCCCGCGACGACCACGCCGTCGATGACCTGACCGCCCCGCAAATCGCCGACCTGCTCACCAAGACCGTGCGCATCCGCACCAGCCGCACCACCATCTCCACGGCGCTGGACAACGCGGTCACGCTGGTCAGCCGCCGCAAGGTGGGCAACAAGGTGCTGTACAGCATCATGGGCGCGGGGGAGACCTACCTGGATGACCCGCAGGCGCGCGACAAGCTCAAGTCCAAGCCCGCCCGCAAGTCGTCTTCCAAGGCCAAGTCCGCCGCCAGGTCGTCCCCCAAGGCCAAGTCCAACTCCTCACCGGGCAAGTCAGCCAAGAATTCGGCGGCCAAGTCGGGCGGACGGCCCGGCCCCCAAACTGCCCTCCGAGGCCTCATCGACGCCGGCTACTTTGCCCAGCCGCGCGCTATCCAGGACGCCCAGAAGCGCCTCGAGCAGAGCCGGGGCTACCGCTACAAGCAGAACGAGCTTTCCGGACCGCTGGTGCGGCTGCTTCGCAAGGGTTTGCTGCAGCGCGAGATGAAGGGCGACCAGTACGAGTACTCCACCCCGTAGCTGACCCGGCGCGCGCGGGCAGCGTCCAGCAGCCTAAGAGGCCACGGCCTGGCCACCTGTGGCCCCGCACGCAGGCGCCCTCGGCCTGATCGACCGTGCGCACGGCCAGCCGTTGGTGGGGCAGCCGCTGATGTCTCCGTCACGACGTCGAGCCCGCCCGGTTCGATCGCGGGCTGCCGCGCTGGGACTCAAGGCTCTGCGTTGAGCGGCAGCCGTCCTAGGGCGTCCTCGTCTTTCGGCAATCTCATAACCGGAACGTCGCGGGTTCGAGCCCGGTCCCGCTATACGCCTAAAGCTCCGCATCGGCGGCTTTCTCGTTCCTGGGGGTCGTGTCGTTTCGGCGGGTAATCAGGCGGTGCCAGCGGCGGGTAAACGCATTCGGTCTGGCCTGGTGATTGCTGACGCCCACTGACCTCGGCTTGGCCTCATAGCCCAAGTACGCGTTTCAGCGCCTCGAGGCCGAGGTCCTGGATCCCGTCGACGACCCGAGGCGCGGCCTTCCTTCCCCATCGCTGCAGCCAGCTCCGGTCTCCGTCCTCGATCTTCTTCTTGACCATCTCGAGCTCGTGCGCCTCCTCGGGCGTCAGGGCCTTCTCCCTGGCTAGTGCGTCGGTCAGCATGTCGAGATCGGCGCACACCTGACGAGCGTCGATCGAGACGTGCGCCTCGTCGACGTGGATCACGACGAAGTTCACATTGTGCGGCTGCGACGGCGCAGGATCCGTCGCCCGCGGTGCGGGTGGATCGGCGTCGGCGTTAGCCGAGGGGAGGGCGAGTTGCTGGCTCGGCCGGGAGTAGGACCAGTGCTCCCATTCGCAGCCGACCACGACTGCAATGCTGTGTAGCGACCCATGCTCGCGCACCGCGGACGCCGTCGCGGTGGTGCAGCGCGCGGGGACGAGCACGCTAAGCTGCCCGGGCTCGCCGCGTGGTGGCGCCCACGCGTCAAGGAGATCCAAGAACGCGTGCTGGACGAACGCTAGGGTTCTTGCGGGGTCGCGCGTGAGCTGGAAGCGCGGCGGGAGGCCCTCGATGAGCATGGCGTCCGCCCGGGCGTCTCGCAGGAAGTCGAGAACCGCCTCGTCTCGCACGCCCAGGTCGAAAGACCGCTTGAGCGGCACGATCAGGTCGTAGTGCGAGAGTAGTCGCTCGCCCTCCCGGCTAGCGGGACGCAGGGCCGGCGAGACCCCTGGGATCGACGTGAGGCCCTTGACGGGATTGTCTCCCAAGCGAAGCAGTATGCAGGCGTCGATCGGAGCGGTCCGGCTTGGGCCCGTCCCGGACCGCGCCGCCATGTCGTAGGCCTGCTCTCGCAGCGAGGCCGCCATGTCGACGACCTCCAGGTGGACGTCGGAGACGAGTCTCCTGAGGCCTTCGGTGTCGGGCGGGTCCCGCCTCAGCGCAGCACACAGCCGGCTGCTCGCCGGGTAGCCCCTCCAGCGGGTTTCGGTGCCGCCGATCGCCAGGAACGCCCGGTTTTTTAGACCGGCGGAGATCGCTTGGGCGCTGAGGTCCTCGGTCGCCAGCGCCTCCGCCGTGACATCCCAGAGGTGGGTGGCTCGGAACCAATCGATTAGCCGGCGCACCAACTGCTTGGCGTCGGACTCCGCGCCGCGTGGGGAGAATGCATCAAGTACCGACGCCCGCAGCGCCGCGTGGACATCGTACGGGCCTGCGCTAGTCTCAAGCCGCTTGCGAAGAGCCTTGAGGAGGGCATGGCTACGCGTGCCGGCGATCCAGTTCGCCTTCGCGAGCCCGTTGTTGAGGCCCTGGGTAAACGGTCTCGACTTCGCGGCGCCCCGGTCGAGAGTCACGTCGCCTCGCAGGACGCCGGAGGCGATGATCAGGTCCGCGGCGAGCGCCTGCATCTGCTCGACCGGGCTCGAAAGGGTGATGAGCCGGGCGAGGTGATCCTCGTCGAGGAGATGGCCGCCGTCGTCGCCTCGCAGCTCCATGATCTCGGCCAGCACGTGACCGAATCCGATCGCGTCAACTGGGTGATTGGCGTGCCCTTCGAGGACGGGCGCGTCGGCGAGCGCGTAGCCTCCGCCCGGCGCCTCGTCGATGACGCCGGCGCTTAGGAGCACCTTCGTAACGTATGGCAACGGGTTGTCGGCGACAAAGTCGGCCGAAACCTCATCGAGGACCGCGCCGCGCAGATGGTAGCGGCGCTGGAGGCGGTCGACGTCCCTCAGGGACGGACCGGACGGCGAGCGGTCGGCGATCTTGTCGAGTCGCAGGAGATAGCCGACGTAACCAACCACGAGTTTCTGGAGGAGGTCGGCGGATAGCGTGGCGCGCTCAGCGTGGTGAGCGAAGCTCCGCAACATCGCCTCAACTTGTGCCTGGGTGTCGCGTTCGAAGTTGATGATCTCGCCTGGCCGGAAGCGGCGAGTGACGACGCCATCGGTCTCGTCGATCTCCGGCACGACCTCGCCGCCGTCGATCCCGCGGTCCAGAAAACCGGAAACGAGCTGCTTGGGGTCCGCGAAGCGCACGACCCTGGACGACGCCTCCGCGAGGCGTTCGCTCAGTTCGCCCGCAGTGAACGACGCGCCGTCCTCTGAGCGGACGACGTCGCGCAGCTGTCGGGCGATCCGGTCGCGGTCCCCGTAGCGCGCCCCGCGGAGCTCCCGGCGCAGCTTGTACTCCTCGGAGCGAACGTAACGTTCGAGGAAGAGGTCAGCGATGAAGCGGTCGGCCTCCTCGCGCTGATGAGTAGCCGCGTGCAGATCGTCCCACAGCAGCATGTCGACCGAGGTCCGATCGGACACCTGGGGCCACTGTAAGGTCGCCGCCCAGCGCTCGATCCTGTGCTGTGCGGCGATCACGCGCTCTCGCACGCCGGGCATGAACAGAAACTCGGCCGCGCCGTCGGGGTGAGCCGGGGCGTCCAGGTCGAGCGACCCCGCAAAGATCTCCAGGAACACCCCCCCTAGGAGGAACTCCAAGATCCGGTAGCCCTCGCGGGCGCTGTGGCACCTGATCGGCTCGGTGCCGACGGCCTCGCACAGGCGGTAGAGGGTCGCGTCGATGTCCGGTCGGCGCATGGCACCGAGCGCCACGATCGGCACGGCGAAGGTGTGGGTGCCGTTTGGCTGTGGGTCGCTGACGGGGTAGAGACGGATCTTGCTCAGATGCGCCTCCCGCAGGACCCGGCCGAGCCAGTCCGGGAGCACCTTGTCGAGTTGCGGCGCTAGGGCTTCAGATGGTTCAAGCGAGACCGCGCCGAACTCGGGATCGGCCGAGCCCAGCCGCCGCCAGCCTGCGTCGGCCGCCATCTCCGGCGTGACCGCCTCAGGCAGGGCGAGCATCGGCCAGTCGATGTTGTACGGACGGGGCAGCGCGGCGAACGCGCCAACGATCGCCCTGGCGTGCCTAGTGCTGTCGTCGATGTCCGAGTCGAGATACGGCGTGGCGAACTCGACGCCGAGATGGTTGCGCCACTCGTTCTGCGGACCCTCGACTGACAGTGCGAAACACCGGATCTCCGACGCCTGAGCTTCCCGGACTGCCGCGATTGCGCTTGACAGCGTGCGGCACGACGCCGCCAGGTCCTCAATGATCAGGACCTTGCGGCCGGCGAGGGCAGTCGTGTCGCCATCGAGCGCCCGCGTGGAGGAGAAGTCGCCCGCGGGACTCCAGTATCCGAGCCTGCGCAGCGCGTCGGCGATGCAGACCGACTTGCGCGCGGTGAAGATAAGGAAGTAATCGGCGTGGGCCTCGAGGATCCCGGGCAAGGCAAGGACTTGGCGGCGCATCTCTGGCGAAAGCGCCCCCAGGAACCGCTCGTGCGGTGGGGTCGGCGTTGTGGCTGCGAGGGTGGAGTCCACGTTCATGCCTATTCTGGCGGCATCGCCCAGCTGTGTCTGGATCGCGATCCGGCCCACCCGCTCGGTGACCCGCCGTCCCCCCTGATTCAGGGTGGTTCGAATCGCCGAATGGGACCCCGCACCGGAGACATCTGTCGCGAGTAGCGGGATCTCGAGACGGCCAGACCGACCTCGTCGGCCTCATACCAAGGGTCGCCGGTTCGAGTTCCGTCGCTCACCCTCCACAAGTCCCTGCGAATCCGCCACCTCTCGCGCCACAGCGCGATGGATGCCAGTCGCCACGGGCATAGACGTTGACTCCCGTCTGCTCCTGGCCTCGCGTCCCAAAGAGCCGAGCGAGCTCGCGAGTTTCCCTGCGTGAGTCAGCCATCAGGCCTCACCGCCTGGTCGCGACGGCCATGGGTCCATCCATGGGTCCAAATTGAGAGGAAGTGGGCAGGTCTTAGAGCAACTGAAACCGCGCTAGCCAGCAGCATCGGGTCTCGGCAGGACACCCCCGGAATGGTTGTGGTCCAGGCGGTCGCGGGTTCGAGTCCCGTCGCTCACCCTTCGGAAGGCCCTGCAAAACGGACGAACGGCAGGGCCGCGCTCGACCATTGGGCCGGTGCCAATGATCGAGTGCCCGCGCTGTGGAACCCGGCAGTACGTCGCGGTTTCGTACGCACGACGGTGAGCGAGCGGCCCGCGGCGCGTCGGTGCGCGCCGATACAGCTCGCCAGCGATCTCGCTTTGGGAGAGGTTCGTCGGCAGGTAGCGCAGGACCCGGGTCTCGCTCTCTGAGAGCGGCTCGCGCAGACGCTCGGGCGGCTCGAG
>JAXDLH010000166.1:0-15679 GCA_034666705.1 Chloroflexota bacterium | reverse complement strand
TGTTCGACCTCTGGGGCACCTCTAACTTCTTGCAGCGCGATGGCGCGGCGAGAAGTTTTTTTGTACCCGCCGCTTGCAGTCGGCAAGATCGAAGCGGATCACCCCTCGCCCAACCGTGCGATTCCGTACGAACGGGCTCATCGACGCTTAGTCTGCGGGTGCAGAATGAAGCGACCTGGCCGAGGCATCGGCCATGATGCGCGAGGCCGGCGGCCGCGTGATTCTCAATGCCGACGAGATGCGTCGTGCCCTGTTGCGCATGGCGCATGAGATCGTCGAGCAGAATGGCGGGGTCGCCGGGCTGGTGCTGGTCGGGCTGCGCACCCGCGGGGTGCCGTTGGCCGACCGGATTCACGATGCGATTCTCGGCTTCGAGGGGGCGGACGTCCCATGCGGACAACTTGACATAACTCTCTATCGTGACGACCTGTTTACTGGCCGGATCCTTGAGCTGCAAGAGACGGCGCTGCCGACTGACGTGACTGATGCCAACGTCGTGCTCGTCGACGACGTGCTGTACACGGGGCGTACGATTCGGGCCGCGCTCGACGCGGTCATTGATCTCGGCCGACCACGGTCAATCGAGTTGGCGGTGCTCATCGATCGAGGGCACCGCGAGCTGCCAATCCGCGCAAACTACGTCGGAAAGAACGTGCCGACCTCGAATGACGAGGAGGTATTCGTGCGAATGGTGGAGATCGACGGAGTTGACGAGGTCGTCATCGCGCGCTCGGCGGACTTGCTGGTCGAACGTGGCGCCTGATCGAATGCCGATTGGGACCGTATCCGGGCGCCTGCCTGGGCGCACCCGGGGAAGGAGCAAGCAGCGATGATCGATGCCGGCAGGCGAGGGAGCAGCGTGGCCGAGCGTGCTAGCTCCTGGACTGGACGTCGCCACGTGCTCGACCTCGACGATTTCAGCCGCGATGAGATCGAGGCTGTCTTCGACGCGGCCGACCGGATGAAGGACGTCTTGTCGCGCCCGATTCGACGGGTGCCGGCGCTGCGTGGCCGCAGCATCGTCAATTTGTTCTATGAGGTCAGCACCCGGACTCGCGTCTCGTTCGAGGTGGCCGCAAAGAACCTGGGAGCCGACGTCGTCAACGTCACTGCTTCCGGCAGCAGCGTGGAGAAGGGCGAAACGCTGCTGGACACCGTGCGTACCCTCCACGCGCTGGGCGCTGAGGTGCTGGTCATCCGCCATAAGGACTCGGGTGCGCCGTACGTCGTGGCGCAGCACACCGACCTCGCCGTGGTGAACGCGGGCGATGGCACGCACGCCCACCCCACTCAGGGCCTGCTCGACGCGTACACCATGCGGAACCAGTTCCCCAGCTTCGAGGGGCTCAGAGTGTTGATCGTCGGCGACATCGCGCATAGCCGCGTCGCGCGCTCCGATGCGTGGGTGCTTACCAAGCTCGGCGCCGACGTGACCTTTTGCGGTCCACCGACCTTGCTGCCACCGACCGGCCTGCGCGGGATTCGCGACGAGCCGAACCAACTCCCGTGGCCGGTCAAGATCACCCTGGATCTCGACCAGGCGATCGAGGGCGTCGACGTGGTGATGCCCCTGCGCGTGCAGCTCGAGCGCCAGGAGGGGAATCGGCTCGCGTCGCTGCGGGCCTACGCACGAGACTACGGGATCAACCGCGACCGTCTGCGGCGCGCGGCACCGCACGCCATGGTGATGCATCCAGGACCGCTCAACGAGGGTGTAGAGATCGACGCCGACGTGGCGCACGGGCTCCAGTCCGCGATCCAGGATCAAGTGACCAACGGCGTGGCCGTACGGATGGCGGTGCTCTATCTCCTCGTCGCCGGAAGCGGGGCTGCCGCGCGAACAGCGGTCCCCGCAACTTCCGCGGCGTCGAGCGGTATATCGCCCAACGGCGTCTCGGTCGGCAGTTCAGCTGGCGGTGTTTCGACCGGCGGTGTTTCAAATGGAAGGGAGACGCATTGACGCGCATTCGGATCCGCAACGGCCGCGTGCTCGATCCGGCGAACCGTCGCGACGAGGCGATCGATCTGGCACTCGTCGATGGGTTGATCGACGGCTACCTGCGCCCTGAGGACGGGGGCGAGTTCGACCGCGAGATCGACGCCCGTGGGTTCGTGGTGGCGCCGGGCTTCGTGGACCTCCATGCTCACTTGCGGGAACCGGGCTTTGAGGACAAAGAGACGATTGCGACCGGGGCGATGGCCGCGGTGGCTGGCGGCTTCACGACGATCTGCTGCATGCCAAACACCAACCCGACGCTGGATACCGCCGACCAGATCGAGTTCGTCTATGCCGCGGCACGCCGGGCGGGGCGGGCCCGGGTCGTGCCGCTGGGCACCGTCACGCGTGGCGAGCTCGGCAAAACCCTGTCCGATCTCGACGAACTCGCGGCCGCGGGCGCTATCGCGTTCTCTGATGATGGCAAGCCAGTCTGGGATGCCCGACTGATGGAGTATGCGCTCCTCAACTCGATCAAGCTCAAGAAGCCCATCGTCAATCATTGCGAGGACCCGCAGATCGCAGACGGCGGGGTGATGAACCAGGGTCGCGTTGCCGATCTGCTCGGCCTGAAAGGTCAGCCCGCGGCGGCCGAGGACGCGATGGTCGCCCGCGATATCCGTCTGGCGCACGATACGGGCGGACGGTTGCACCTCGCTCACATCTCCACGGAGGGCTCGGTGGAGTTGCTGCGGATGGCAAAACGCGACGGTGTGGCGGTCACCGCCGAGGTCACGCCGCACCACCTGACGATGACCGAAGAGTGGGTCCTTGGGCGCCCCGCGGGGGGCGAGCCGTCGGACCCACGCCTGATGGCCCAGTATCGGTACGATACCCGCACGAAGGTGAATCCGCCGCTGCGGCGGGAAGAGGATCGCCAGGCGGTGCTGGCCGCGCTTGCCGAGGGGCTGATCGACGTGATCGCCACGGATCACGCGCCGCACCGCTCGATCGACAAGGAGTGCACCTACGACGAGGCAGCGTTTGGCATCACCGGTTTCGAGACGGCGTTCGGGTCGCTCATGAAGCTCGTCGAGGCGGGCGTTCTGGATCTGGCGACCGCGATCAGCCGCCTGACCGTCGACCCCTGCCGGGTCTTTGGCCTGCCATATGGCACGCTGAGCGTCGGCGCATCCGCGGATATCGTGCTGCTCGACCTCGGTCAGTCGTGGCTGGTGGATGCGAGCCGCTTCTATTCGAAAGGCAAGAATACTCCGCTGGACGGCCACACCTTGGTTGGCCAGGTAGCGGCGACTATCGTCGACGGGCAGGTGGTGTTTGAACGATAAGACGACGATCTTTCAGCAGCAGCATTTGACGGGGGCGAACGCGTGTCTCGCGCTCGAGGATGGCAGCCTCTTCTTCGGGCGTGCATTCGGTGCCCCGGTCGAGGTGGACGGCGAGGTCGTCTTCAATACAAGCATGGCGGGCTACCAGGAGATCGCCACCGATCCTTCGTACCGCGGGCAGATGGTCGTGCTCACCCACCCGCAGGTCGGCAACTACGGCGTGCAGGCCGAGGCGACCGAGTCGAAGCAACCGTGGCTTACCGCCCTGATCGTGCGGGACCTCGCCGCTCAGCCGAACCATTGGCTCGCGAGCGGCAAGCTGGAGGAGTACCTCGCCGGCTATGGCGTGCCCGGGATCGAGGGCGTCGATACGCGCGCACTCACCCGCCGTCTCCGCACGGGAGGCACGCTGCGCGCTGCTCTCGGCCGGATCCAGCCCGGCGCATCCGTCGAGTCGGAGGCTGCGCGGCTCGTGGGGGCGGCCCAGCGGGCCACGCCGCTCTCGGATAAAAACCTGGTCGAGGATGTTTCTGACCCCGCGTCGGTGGGCAGAGCTGCCGATCGACGGATTGGGGCGACGACGATGAGTGGGCGGCTCCGGATCGCGATCGTGGATTGTGGCGTGAAGCACAACATCGCGCGCTCGCTCGCGGCTCGCGGGGCGGTGGTGCTGCCGATCGGCTTCGAGGCCGAGCTCGGCGCCGTGTTGGCGATGCAGCCGGACGGCGTGGTGATCTCCAACGGTCCCGGGGATCCGGAGCGGATGGGTGAGGCTGCGGAGCTCGTCCGGGAGCTACTACGCCGCGCGGTGCCCACGATGGGTATCTGTTTGGGCCACCAGATCTTTGGCCTCGCTGCCGGCGGTACGACCAGCCGGCTGCGCTTCGGCCACCATGGAGGCAACCACCCGGTTCGCGACCTGACCACCGGCCGGGTCCACATTACGTCGCAGAATCACGAGTTCCAGGTCGATGCCGGCTCGATCGCCGAAGACTCCGGCTTCTTCGTGAGCCTCGTCAACCTGAACGATGGCTCGGTCGAGGGGTTGGCGCACCGCGAGTTGCCGGCCTTCTCCGTGCAGTACCACCCGGAAGGCTGTCCGGGGCCGCAGGACAACCAGTACGTCTTCGAGCGCTTTCTCGCCATGGTCGCACGCCCGGTTTCGGGCGCCGACGCCCTGGCGAATGGCGGTACTGCTCCGAAATGAACCACCCGACCCAACCCCCAATCAAGAAGGTTCTGGTCATTGGCTCCGGGCCGATCGTGATCGGGCAGGCCGCCGAGTTCGATTACGCCGGCACGCAGGCGTGCAAGTCGCTGCGCGAGGAGGGCATCTCGGTCGTCCTCGTCAACTCGAACCCGGCGACGATCATGACGGACGTCGGGATTGCCGACGCAGTGTACATCGAGCCGCCCACAGTGCCCGTGATCGAGCGGATCATCATCCGCGAGCGCCCCGACGGGCTGCTCCCCACGCTCGGTGGCCAAACTGCGCTCAACCTCGCGGTGGACCTCGCCGACGCCGGCGTGCTCGAGCGCCACAACGTGCGGCTCCTTGGGACGCCGCTGACCACGATCCGCCAGGCCGAGGATCGCGAGCTGTTCAAAGAGCTGCTCCTCAGCATCGACGAGCCAGTACCCGAGAGTGTCGTCGCGAGTGGCATCGAGACCGCGGTCAGCTTCGCCCGGGAGATCGGCTATCCAGTGATCATCCGTCCCGCCTTCACGCTCGGCGGCACCGGTGGCGGGATTGGCCGCAACGAGGCGGAGCTGCGGGCGGTTGCGGAGAGCGGGCTCAGCGCCAGCCCGATCCATCAGGTGCTCGTCGAGCGCTCGCTCATCGGCTGGAAAGAGATCGAGTACGAGGTAATGCGCGACGGCGCGGACAACTGCATCACGATCTGCAATATGGAGAACATCGACCCGATGGGGGTGCACTCGGGCGACTCGATCGTCGTGGCGCCGACGCAGACGCTCTCCGACTATGAGTACCAGATGCTGCGCAGCGCGGCGATCAAGATCATCCGCGCTCTCGGCATTCGGGGTGGCTGCAACATCCAGTACGCGCTCGACCCGAAGTCGCATCAGTACTACGTGATCGAGGTAAACCCGCGCGTCAGCCGCTCGTCGGCGCTTGCCTCCAAGGCAACCGGGTATCCGATCGCGCGCGTTGCCGCCAAGATCGCCGTCGGCAAGCGGCTTGACGAGATCGGCAACCAGGTGACAGGCCAGACCACCGCCGCGTTCGAGCCCACGCTCGATTACCTCGTCGTGAAGTTTCCGCGCTGGCCGTTCGACAAGTTCGCCACGGGCGACCGCACCATCAACACGCAGATGAAGTCGACGGGCGAGGCGATGGCGATCGATCGCTCCTTCGAGGCGGCGTTGCAGAAGGCGGTACGCTCGCTGGAGATCGGTGGCCGGAGCCTTCTATGGGAGGAGCGCGCCTGGAGCGATGCCGACGGTCAGCCGACCGCGGAGCTCTTCGAGCTCATCGAGCGCCCTAATGACCAGCGCCTGTGGGCGGTTATGGCGGCGCTGCGGCGCGATGTGACCGTCGAACGCATCGCCGATCTATCGGGCATGGACCCGTTCTTCCTGAACAAATTGCTGAGCATCGTCGCAATGGAGCGCCGGCTGCTCACGAGCCAGGCGACTCCTCAGCTCCTGTTCGAAGCCAAGCGGCTTGGTTTCTCGGACGTGCAGATCGGCACCCTTGCCGACCTGCTGCCGGATCAGGTGCGCGAGCTGCGGCGCCAATGGAACATTCGCCCGGTCTACAAGATGGTCGATACCTGCGCCGCCGAATTCGAGGCGCGCACGCCGTACTTCTACTCGACCTATGAGGTCGAGAACGAAGCGTTGCCGCTCGGCATCGCGAGCGCCCTCGTGATCGGCTCCGGGCCAATCCGCATCGGCCAGGGGATCGAGTTCGACTACTGCAGCGTGCGCTCGGCGAATGCGCTGCAAGAGGCGGGCGTGGCCAGCATCATGGTCAACAGTAACCCCGAGACGGTCAGCACGGACTTCGACGCTTCCACGCGCCTCTATTTCGAGCCACTGGACGAGGAGAGCGTGCGCGACGTGCTCGAGAACGAGTCGGGTGGCGCCGCAGAAAACGGCTCTCTCGCCGGGGCGCCGCCGCTGATCGTGCAGTTCGGCGGACAGACCGCCATCAACCTCGCCGAGCCCCTGCAACGCGCCGGGGCGCGCATCCTCGGGAGCAGTGTCGAGGCGATCGACCTCGCCGAAGACCGCCGCCAATTCGAGATGCTCATGAACCGGCTCGAGGTGCCACAGCCGCCAGGCGGCGGGGTGCGGACAGTCGAGGAGGCGCTCAATACGGCGGACCGCATCGGGTACCCGGTGCTCGTGCGTCCCTCTTACGTCCTGGGGGGCCGCGCGATGGAGATCGTTCACACCGCATCCGACCTGATCCGCTACGTGCAGGCGGCGACGCAACTCTCGAACCATCATCCGGTGCTCATCGATAAGTATCTCGAGGGCAAGGAACTCGAGGTCGATGCGATCTGCGATGGCGAACAGGTCCTGATTCCCGGCGTTATGGAGCACATCGAGCGCGCAGGCGTGCACTCCGGCGACTCGATGGCCGTCTACCCGGCGTTGGAGCTGAGTCGCCGGGTGGTAGAGACCGTGGTCGAGTACACCACCCGGATCGGCCTCAGCATGGGTATTCGCGGTGTGTTCAACATCCAGTACGTGCTCTTCGAGGGAAACCTCTACGTGCTGGAGGTGAATCCCCGGGGCAGCCGCACCATGCCGTTCCTTAGTAAGGCCACCGGGGTGCCGATCGTGACCGTCGCCACGCGGGTCATGATGGGGCAATCGCTGGCGAGCCAGGGATACCGGGGCGGGTTGTGGCCGAAGCAGGACTTGATCGCCGTCAAGGCCCCCGTATTCTCCATGGCCAAGTTGACGCGCGTAGACACGTATCTGGGGCCGGAGATGAAGTCAACCGGCGAGGTTATGGGGATCGACCACGAATACCGCGGTGCGCTCACCAAGGCCTTGATCTCGTCGGGGATGATGCTGCCGCCGGAAGGCGCCCTGCTTCTCTCGATCGCCGACCGCGACAAGGCGGAAGCGATCTCGATCGTGAAGCTGTTTGCGGCGGCGGGCTACCGGCTCTTCGCGACCGAAGGCACCGCGCAAATGATCAGTGCGCTAGGACTGCCGGTGGTGATGACGACCAAGAAGCTGGACGAGGGTCACCCGAACGTGCTCGACGTGATCGTCGACGGCTCGGTAAACGGGGTCGTCAATACCCTCGCCGGGGTCTCTGCCCGCAACGACCAGCTGCGCGACGGCTTCGAGATTCGGCGCACCGCTGCGGAGCGGCGCATCCCATGCTTCACGTCGCTCGATACCGCGCGCGTGGTCGCGCAGTGTCTCGCTTCTGGCTCGCTGGACTACGAGGTGCGCACGGTGCCCGAATACTGGTCCTTCACGCCAGAATCGATGCTCGTCACGGGAGCGGAGACGCAGTGAGCTGCTTCTTTACGATGGCCCCGCTCTCGCGCTCGCGACGGAATCGTAGGCCGCCGCACCGAGGTTCAGGCGTGAACCTCTTCATTCGCCTGCCCGAATCTCGCACTCGTAATCGCGTCGTAAGCTGCCGCGCCGAGGTTCAGGCATGAATCTGTTTACTGCGACCGTCGTGGAAAACGAGATCATCATGCCGGCGACCAACGTGCTGACGCTGCGTGCCGCGAAGCAGGCGCGCGCTGCCTCGCCGGGCCAGTTCCTCCACATTCGCTGCAGCGATGGCGCGGCGCCGCTCGTGCGGCGTCCGATGAGCGTCTACCGCACCGAGGGAGACACGATCCAGCTCATGATTCGCGACGTGGGTGAGGGCTCGGCGCGGCTCGTGCGTGCCGAGACCGGCGATGAGCTGGACTGCCTGGGGCCACTCGGCCACGGGTTTCGTCTCGACCCACGCGCTCGTAACTTGCTCATGGTCGGCGGTGGCTACGGTGTCGCGCCCCTCGTCGGTCTCGCCGAGCGGGCAATTGCGAAAGGGGCGAGCGTCGCACTCGCGGTTGGGGCCGGCACTGCAGCGCTTGTCTTTCCACCGCGCGAGCTGCCTGCCGAAGTCGAATACCTCGTTGCCACCGACGATGGCTCCGCCGGCCACCACGGCTTCGTGACGGACCTGGTGCCGGAACGGGTTGCCTGGGCAGATGCGATTTACGCATGCGGCCCGCTCCCGATGATGGCGGCGCTTGCTCGCATCCTGCGCTCGGAGGCGCCGCGCAAGCCGGCCCAGGTCGCCATGGAGGAGCGGATGGGGTGCGCGATGGGCGTGTGCCTTGGCTGTTGCATCGAGACGACCCGAGGGCCTCTGCGCGTATGTACTGAGGGGCCGGTGTTCGACATCCACAAGATCGTGTGGCGTGATGAGGCGCTGCGGCTGGGAGGGCCAAATGGTCGCATCGCCATCCACTGAGGTCGCGGCATCCCCAATCGACGTGACCGTCGAGATCGGCGTCAACGCCAAGCTGCCGCTCGTCTTGCGCAACCCCGTCATGGTGGCATCCGGGACGTTCGGCTACGGGACGGAATATGCGCGCATCATCGATATCCAGCGCCTTGGCGCGATCTGCTCGAAAGGCATCACCGCGCGGCCGCGACGCGGCAACCGCGGCCCACGGGTCGTCGAGACGCCGGCGGGGATGTTGAATGCGATCGGTCTGCAGAACGTGGGGATCCACAAGGTTATCAGCGACAAGGCTCCGCTCTGGGCGCAGTGGGACGTACCCGTCATCGCGAACATCGCGGGCGACACGGTCGAGGAATTCGCCTATATGGCCGAGCAACTCGAGGGCGTGAACGGCGTGGCGGGCATCGAGCTGAACATCTCCTGTCCGAATGTGTGGGAAGGCGGGCGCGTCGTCGGCGAGGATGCAGGGACGGCGGCGGCGATCGTCGAGGCAGTGCGCCAGCGCACCGGGCTCCCAATCCTGGTAAAGCTTTCGCCCCAGGTGGCAGATATCGTCGGGGTGGCCCTCGCCGCTCAGGACGCTGGCGCCGATGCCCTCTCGATGATCAACACCTTCGTCGGAATGCGCATCGATACGCGCACTGCTCGGCCCATCCTCGCCAACGTCACGGGCGGCCTCTCGGGCCCCGCCATCCTGCCGATGGCCGTCTGGCTGGTCTACCTCGTCAGTCAGGCAGTGCATATCCCCATCGTTGGTCTCGGAGGGATCGCGACGACCGAGGATGCGCTGGAGTTCATCCTTGCCGGCGCGTCCGCCATTCAGGTCGGGACGATGACCTTCGTCGAGCCGCGCACCGCGCTGCGGATCGTCGATGAGTTGCCCGCCGCTATCGCCGCACATGGCTGCAGCTCGTTGCATGAATTGGTTGGCACGGCGCACCGGACCCGCGGCTGACATTCGCCGGCACGCTATCATCTCCGCCATGAGGTTTGCGGAGATTCCACGCCGCCTGCACCGAGTCATCCGGTGATCGACCGAGGTCGATGGCAGCTTCCGCGGCGCGCCCTTGCCGTCGGCACAGGGCTCGTCTCTTTGTATCTGGTGCTGATCACCGGTCAGCAAGCGGTGCAAGCATACCGGTATAACCAGCAAGTCGACGACGTTCATCAGCAGATCATCTCGCTGCGCACGCAGAACCTGCAACTGCAAGCGGAGCTCTCGCGAGGGCGGTCCGACGAGGATGTTGAGCGAATCGCGCGCGAGGAGTTGGGGTTAGTGAAGCCGGGCGACCACGCGATCGCGCTCACCTGGCCAGACGGGGAGCCGACCGACGAGATCGTCGACCCAACGTCACGGCCAGAGCCCAATTGGCGCGGCTGGTTGCGTCTGTTTTTCGATGTGGACTCGGTCACACATGCGCCATAAGATCGGTATGAGTCCACATTCATGGCTGATTCGTACCGTCTAAGATCGCAAGACGGTTTGATATAATCGAGACAACGTCCGGTTCCTGCGATCTAGTCGGGGCCGCGCGTCGTGCGGTCCCCGCAGGAGGAATTCAATGGACAGCAAATGGTTGCGGAATAGCTTCGTCTACCTGATTCTGCTTGTGGCAGTGGTAGCGCTATTCTTCACCGCGTTCCCGAATAACGGCAATAATGACAACCACCAGATCGCTATGAGCCAGGTTGCGGCCGGCGTGAAGGATGGCAATATTCGGCAGATCCAGGTAAGTGATGACCGCCTGCAGATCGTCTATGCCGATAAGACGAAGGCGACGTCTCGGAAAGATCCGGGCGGCACGCTCACCCAGCAGTTGCGTGATTACGGTGTTTTGCCCGAGCAGCTCGACAATGTGCAGATTCAGGTCGCAGATCCGCCACAGTTTGTGAACTGGCTTGGCCTGCTGGTGAATCTGCTGCCGCTCGTGTTCTTCGGCGGCGTACTGCTCTTCATGATGCGCCAGGCCCAGGGCTCCAACAATCAAGCGCTTTCCTTCGGCAAGAGCCGGGCGCGCATGTTCATGGCGAATAAGCCGAGTGTCACCTTCGCCGACGTGGCGGGCGTGGACGAGGCGAAGCAGGAGCTGCGTGAGGTTGTCGAGTTCCTGAAATTCCCTGAGAAGTTTGCCGCCCTCGGAGCTCGCATCCCGAAGGGGGTGCTGCTCGTCGGCCCCCCAGGCACGGGCAAGACGCTGATGTCCCGCGCGGTCGCAGGTGAAGCGGGCGTGCCATTCTTCAGCATCAGCGGCTCTGAATTCGTGGAGATGTTCGTCGGTGTCGGCGCGTCGCGCGTGCGGGACCTGTTCGACCAGGCCAAGCGCAATTCGCCATGCATCATCTTCGTGGATGAGATCGACGCCGTCGGTCGCCAGCGGGGTGCTGGACTCGGCGGCAGTCACGACGAGCGTGAGCAGACGCTGAACCAGATCCTGGTGGAGATGGATGGGTTCGACGGCAACACGAACGTCATCGTGATCGCCGCGACGAACCGCCCTGACGTGCTTGACCCCGCACTGCTGCGGCCAGGCCGCTTCGATCGTCACGTCGTGCTGCCAGCGCCGGATATCCTGGGCCGCCGGGCCGTGCTCGACGTCCATACCCGCGGCAAGCCGCTGGATAACAGTGTAGATGTCGACGTGCTGGCCAAGCAGACGCCAGGCTTCTCGGGCGCCGACCTCGCGAATCTGATCAACGAGGCTGCGATCCTGGCGGCACGGCGCAATAAGCCGACCATCGGGATGGCTGAGATGGAGGACGCGATCGATCGCGTCATCGCCGGCCCCGAGCGCAAGTCGCGACTGATCTCCGAGGCGGAAAAAACGCGGACTGCGTATCACGAGGCGGGCCATGCGGTGGTCGGCCGCTTCCTGAAGAACCACGATCCAGTACACAAGATCACGATCATCGCCCACGGCATGATGGGTGGCTATACACGCTTCCTGCCCTCTGAGGATCGCAGCCTGTGGACGCGATCGCAGTTCGAGGACCGCATCGCCGCCTCGCTCGGCGGCCACTGTGCGGAAAAGCTCGTGTTCGGCGAGATGAGCACGGGTGCTCAGAATGACCTGGAGCAGGCAACGAATCTGGCGCGGAAGATGATCTGCGAGTACGGGATGAGCGACATCCTTGGGCCCCGCACGTTCGGGCACAAGGAGGAGATGATCTTCCTGGGTCGGGAGATCAGCGAGCAGAAGAACTACAGCGAGAAGACCGCCGAGGCGATCGACGAAGAGCTTGCCCGCATGATCGAGAATGCGCACGATGCCGCAATGGGCATCCTGCAGGAGAACCGCCACATCCTCGATCTCCTGTCGGATGAGCTGATCAAGCGCGAGACGCTCGAAGGTGAGGGCCTAGAGCGCGTGTTCAACGGCCTGCCCATCGAGGATCCGCTGCCGGTGCCGACCCCGCCTGCGCCGCCAGCCGCGCCTGCGGAGCGCGCGGAGAAGCCGGTGCAGCAGGCGCGGCCGCGCTTCGCGCCCGGTCCTGGGCTGCCCTAAACCAAGTGCGTCGCCGCAAGGCAACAATGAGGCTATCGGCTACCGAAGCCCGCACGTGTCCTGCGACGCTCCGTCGATTGGAGCAGAAGGGACCGGCGGGCTTCGGTGTGAGTGCGAGCGAGGAGGCAGGGTGACCGGGATCTACTCTGATCCGCGCTGTCTCGAGCACGTTTCTGCCGGGCACCCCGAGCGGCCGGAGCGCATGGCTGCGGCCCTGACTGCGTTGCGGCGCAATGAGGACGAGTATGACTGGCCAGAGATCCGTCCCGCAGCGCCGGAGTTGATCGGGCGAGTTCATGAGGAACGATTGGTCCGCGGGATCGCCGAGTTCGCGGCCACCGGGGGTGGTTGGGTCGATCCGGACACCTTCGTCGTCCCGGCCTCCTACGAGGCAGCACTGCTCGCCGCGGGTGGCACGCTCCAGGCAGTCGACGACGTGCTGGCGGGGCGGCAGGACAACGCATTCGTCGTCGTCCGGCCACCGGGTCATCATGCGATGCGTGGTCGCTCGATGGGCTTTTGTCTCTTCAATTCAGTGGCGGTCGCCGCGCGATGGGCACTGGACGAGGGAAAGGCCCGGCGGGTCGCCATCCTCGACATCGACGTGCATCATGGCAACGGGACCCAGGAGATTTTCTGGGATGCGCCCGAGGTGCTGTACTACTCGACGCACCAGTTCCCGTTCTACCCGGGGACCGGGCGATTGCAGGAGATCGGGACGGATGACGGCCAGGGAACGACTGTCAATGTGCCGCTCATGGGAGGCTGCGGGGATGAGACCTATCTCGAGGTTACGGAGCGGGTTCTCGTCCCGAGCCTGCGTCGATTTGCGCCGGATCTCGTGATGGTGTCGCTGGGCTTCGACGCCCACTGGGCCGATCCCCTGGCCAATATGCAGCTAAGCAACGCTGGCTACGCAAGCATCCTGGGCCGCATCCGCGATCTGGCGGCGGAGCTCTGTGGCGGCAGGCTCGTGCTCCTGCTCGAAGGCGGTTACGACCTGCGCGTCATTGGCGAGGGCGCGGCCCTTGCGGGGACGGTGCTCACCGGCCGGGCACGCCTCGCCGACGCGCTAGGCCCAGCCCCGAGCGCCCGGGAACCAGCCGAGGCAGCGGCCGTGATCGCGCAGGCCTGCGCGATCCACGGGCTTCCCACAGCCTCATAAATGAGTATTATTCCAATCTACGTGACACAGTGAGGATCAACCAGCGATATGGGCTTCTTTACTCGCCTGTTGGGCGACAATCCTGAAAAAGAGCTGAAGCGAATTCAGCCATACGTCGGGCGCATCAATACATTTGAGCCCGACATGCAGCGACTTTCTGACGACGACCTGCGGGCCAAGACCGGCGAGTATCGCCGCCGTTTCGAGGCGGGCGAGTCGCTCGACGACCTCCTCCCGGAAGCATTCGCCACGGCACGGGAGGCAGCGCGTCGCACGATCGGCCAGCGCCATTACGACGTGCAGCTCATGGGCGGCGTCGTCCTCCACCAGGGGATGATCGCCGAGATGCGGACTGGTGAAGGCAAAACCCTCGTCGCCACGCTGCCTTCCTACCTGAATGCCATCGCCGGTCAGGGCGTCCACGTCGTGACGGTGAACGACTATCTCGCCAAGCGTGACAGTGAGTGGATGGGACCGATCCACAACTTCCTTGGTCTCAGCATTGGTGCCGTGCAGCACGACATGGACTTTATTACGCGGCGCGCTGCGTATGCCTCGGACATTACGTACGGTACCAACAACGAATTCGGCTTCGACTACCTGCGCGACAACATGGTGCAGCGCGTCGAGGAGTTGGTGCAGCAGCGCGGTCTGCATTACGGCATCGTCGACGAGATCGACAACATCCTCATTGACGAGGCGCGCACGCCGCTCATCATTTCCGGACCGGCCGAAGAATCGACTGACCAATACGAGCTTTTCGCCCGCGTGGTTCCGCGCCTGCGTGAGGGCGAAGACTTCGAGATCGACGAGAAGCGGCGCGTAATCTCGCTCACCGAAGAGGGCATCGACCGCGTGGAGCACGCCGTCGCGGTGAAGAACCTCTACGATCCTGACAACTACGAGCTGACTCACTATCTTGACCAGTCGCTCAAGGCGCAGTTCATCTACAAGCGGGACCGCGACTACGTGGTGAAGGATGGCGAGGTCATCATCGTCGACGAGTTCACCGGGCGGCTGATGCCCGGTCGCCGCTACAGCGAAGGGTTGCACCAGGCAATCGAGGCGAAAGAGGGCGTTCGCGTTCAGCGCGAGAACGTCACGCTGGCGACGATCACCTTCCAGAACTACTTCCGCATGTACGACAAGCTCGGCGGGATGACAGGTACCGCCTCGACGGAGCTGGAGGAGTTCCGGAAGATCTACAACCTCGAGGTGGTGCCGATTCCCACGAACCGGCCCATGGTGCGCAAAGACCTCGCCGATGTGATCTACAAAACCGAGGGGTCCAAGTTCAACGCGGTTGTGGATGAGATCGTCGAGCGCCATGAAGCCCGGCAACCGGTACTGGTCGGTACCGTCTCCATCGAGAAATCCGAGGAGCTCAGCCGACTGCTGGAGCGTCGGGGCGTGGCGCACGACGTATTGAACGCGAAGCAGCACGAACGCGAAGCCGGCATTATTGCCCAGGCTGGGCGACCCGGCGCCGTGACGATCGCGACCAATATGGCTGGCCGTGGCGTCGACATCCTGCTTGGCGGCAACGCGGCTGGTCTGGCTGAAGCGCAAATTCGGCGCAAGTTCAAGGACGCCGAAGAGATCGATCCGGAAAAGGCCGCGGCGGTCGAGCGTGAGATGCGGGAGCTGGTCGAGCGCGACCGCGACCTCATCATCGAATTGGGTGGTCTCCACATCATCGGCACCGAGCGGCACGAGTCCCGACGCATCGACAACCAGTTGCGCGGCCGTGCTGGCCGGCAGGGCGATCCTGGCTCGTCGCGCTTCTACATCTCGCTCGAAGACGACCTGATGCGGCGCTTTGGCGGCGGACGCATCTCGGGCTTGATGGACCGGCTCGGTCTCGAGGAGGACATCCCCCTCGAGCATGGCTGGGTCTCCAAGGCGATCGAGAATGCCCAGCAAAAGGTCGAGAGCTACAACTTCGACATGCGCAAGCACGTCGTCGAATACGACGATGTCATGAACAAGCAACGCCAGACGATCTACGAAGACCGGCGGGCGATCCTCGACGAAGACACGCTGCGCGACCGGGTGTTTGGCTGGGTCGAGCAGGAGATCGAAGAGCTTGTCGCCACTCACGTGGACGTACGCGCCAATGAAGCCGACCTCGACGCGCTGCTCGATGCGTACCGTCTGCTCGTGGTGAACACGCAGCTCACGACCGAAGACCTCGAGCCGCATAGCGCTGCCGACCTGGCAGAATTCCTCCTCGAGGATGCCGAGCGCGCCTACGACGAGAAAGAG
>JAXDLH010000165.1:0-2987 GCA_034666705.1 Chloroflexota bacterium | reverse complement strand
TGCCGCTACGACGAGGGCAACACCCTCCTCTTCACCTGCCCGTTCCACGGCTGGAGCTACGACACCGATGGCCGCCTGGTGGGCGTGCCCGAGTACCAGGCGGCGTATCATGCCGAGCTCGATAAAGCCACCTGGGGCCTCCCGGAGGCGAGGATCGCCAACTTCTACGGCTCGATCTGGGCCAACTGGGACCCGCAGGCTCCTGCCTTCGAGGACACCCTTGGCGGCTATGCGCCGTTCGTGCGCCACATCTTCGACGGCGATGATGGCCGGCCGGGTGGCGTCGAAGTGTTGGGCGGCGTCCACAAGTGGCGGATGCCGAGCAACTGGAAGTTCCCGGCGATGAGCTTCAACGGCGACGCCGCCCACGGCTCGATCACGCACCGTTCGATCAACGTGGCCGCCATTGGCCCGCAGGGCGAGCGGGGCGGCGGCGACCGCCACGGGATCAGCTTCCCGCGCGAGCGCGGTGAGCTCGTGCTCCCGGAGCTGGGCCACGGCGGCCATTTCACGATCCACGAGCTGGACGAGCCATACGTGGAGACGTGGCAGACGCTGCCCGAGGCTGAGGAGTACTTCCGGCGGGCGTATGAGACGCGTATCCAGCGGCTGCGGGAGAACGGTGAGAAGCGCATTGAGGGCGGGGCCGGCGTATTCCCCAACTTCTCGACGGGCGGGGCGCCGCGCACCGTGGTGGTCTGGAACCCGGCTGGCGTGCAGTACACCGAGTGCTGGCGCTTCTACCTCGTCGACTCGCAGGCCCCGACGTCGGTCAAGGACGCGCTGCGCCGCTGGCAGATGCGGTACTCGGGGCCGGTCGGCATGACCGAGTCCGACGACATGGAAAACTGGAACTACGCCTCGGCCGCCAGCAAGGGCACGATCGCGCGCCGCTATCCCTACAACTTCCAGATGGGCATTGGCCACGACCGACCGCACGAGTGGCTGCCGGGCCGGGTGAGCCAGGTGCGCGCCGAGGGAGCGCAACGGGCACGCTTCAGCCGCTGGCTGGAGCTGATGCAGGCGAGCAGTTGGGACGAGATCTACCCCAAAGGCGCACCGCGGGGGTAACGGCTCCCTCCTTAACCCCCCCCGCAAGGGGGCCGGGGACCGGGCGAGCCCCCACGAGGGGCCGGAATGGTAGCACCCGCCCCCTCGACGGGCGGGTGCCAACAGCGCCCTCCCCTCGGACGGGGGAGGGTTGGGGAGGGGGGTGAGCCCTGGCGCCCCAATACCCTTGTCGCAAACTCAAGATTCACGATGCATTGGAGAGGTCATGGTGCGACTCCGTTTCCCAGCCTTGTGGAGCATTGTCCTTACGTTCGTGATTCTCGCCGGCTGCGCGCCGTCGGCCACGCCCGCTACGCCTTCTTCGTCTTCCTCCGCGCCAGCGGCCCCGGCCGCGCGCCAGGGCCCAAAGGTGCTCACCATCGGGCTGCAGCGTGAGACGCGGAGCTTCGGGAACTTCGGGGGCGTGGCGAACGACCTCGCCCCGAACCTCGCCCACCAGCTCCTCGCGTTCAAGAACAACCACGACGTGTACGAGGCGCAACTGGCCACCGAGCAGATCTCGGTCGAGAAGGGAACCTGGCGCCTTAACGCGGACGGCACGATGGATACGACCTGGACGCTGCAGCCGAACGCAAAGTGGCACGACGGCGCGCCGTTTACGGCCGACGACCTACTGCTGGCGTTCAACGTGTACAAGGACAAAGATCTGCCATCGACCACGGCGGGAATGATGGCGAGCATGGCCAGCGCCAGCGCACCGGACCCGCATACGTTCGCGGTCCACTGGTCGCAGACGGATGTGAAGGCCGACCAGGCGCCTGGCCTGACACCGCTGCCGGCGCACCTGCTCGGCGAGCTGTACCGGACAGACAAAGCCAGCCTGCCGAGCAGCCCGTACCTCATCGGCCAATTCGTCGGGCTCGGCCCCTACCGCCTGACCAACTGGGATCAGGGCGTGCAGATGGAGCTGGCCCGCTTCGACGACTTCTATAAAGGTCCGGCAAAGATCGACCGGATCGTGCTCCGCTATATCCCGGACCCGACGGCGCTCGTCGCTAATATCCTCTCCGGCTCGGTCGACGTGGTCACGCCGCCGGGCGTCGACGTCGAGGCGGCGCTCAACCTGAAGGATCGCTGGGCGGGCACGGGCAATCAGGTGATCACCCAGACCCTGAACTCGGTCAATAGCGCCTTCGCGATCCAGTTGCGACCCGAATATGCGAAGCCGCAGAACGGACTCATCAACCGCAACGTCCGCGAAGCGCTCTATCGCGGCATCGATCGCAAGGAGATGGCCGAGGTGCTGACGCACGGCCTGGCGCCGCTGGCGGATAGCTGGATCGCGCCGTTCGACGCGCTGCGGCCTCAGGTAGAGGCGTCGATTCCGCAGTTCCCGTACGACCCGCAGCGCGCCCAGCAGTTGCTGACCGAGGCGGGCTGGGTGAAGGGATCGGACGGCCTGCTCGTCTCGCAGCAGACCGGCGAGGTATTCCGCACCAGCGTCTCGGGCCCCGAGCGCACCGACGTGCAGAAGCAACAATCGGTCATCGCGCCGTCGTGGAAGGCACTTGGCGTCGATGCCGAGATCGACATCATTCCCGCCAACCTCTTCACCGATCGCAGCGTGCAAGCCACGCGGCCGACCGGCGTGCTGCTCGGCCGGATCGCGGACACGCGCTACTACTACGACAAGGCGCTGACGACCAAAGAGATCTCCGCGAAGGAGAACAACTGGAGCGGCCGCAACACCGGCGGCTACTCCAATCCGACGGTCGACAGCCTGATGGACCGCCTCGGCCAGACGATCGACCCGCAACAGCGCGTCTCACTGACGCGCGAGCTGGTCCAGGTAGCCATGCAGGACATCTCGCTCATGCCATTCTTCTGGGAGGTCGAGCCGACGCTCGCCGTGGACAGCGTGGTGATTCCGCAGGACAAGGCGGCCATCGACTACGCCGCCGAATGGGACAAGCGCT
>JAXDLH010000164.1:0-4056 GCA_034666705.1 Chloroflexota bacterium | reverse complement strand
CAAGGGAACGGGCTTGGGTCTGGCCACGGTGTATGGCATTGTCAAGCAGAGTGAGGGCGAAATCAGAGTCTACAGCGAGCCAGGCCAGGGCACGACGTTCAAGATCTATCTCCCACGTAGTGATGAGCGTGCTGACCCCAATCAACTCGGCGGCACCGGATTGGACCCCGCGCGCGGCGGCGCGGAAACCATCCTGCTCGTTGAAGACGAAGGAGTCGTGCGCGCACTCGCCACGCGGGTCCTCGAGACCGCCGGCTATACGGTGCTGATCGCCACCTCCGGGGATGAGGGCCTCGAGGTCGTGCGCGGGTTCGCGGGCCGCATCGATCTGCTGCTCACCGATGTAGTCATGCCTGGTGCGAGCGGCGTGGATCTCGCCCGTCAGGCGACCGCACTCCGACCCACATTGCGCGTGCTCTTCATGTCCGGTTATCCGGGGGAGATCGCGGTTCGGCATGGCCTGCTCGAAATGGCGGACGCCTACCTCGGCAAGCCGTTTGCGCCCCACGTACTGAGCCGGAAGGTGCGGGAAGTCCTGGATGCCGGGCATTCGGAGCCGGAGCGTGCTGGTAGCACGCTCCGGTGAGGTGCCCCGCAGCCTAAGCGTCACGCCGGCGCCCGTCGCGATTGAATTCGATCGCTTCCGCCCGATCTGTCCGTGCGCTTGAGCGATTTCCTCTCAGGGTGCGCGACTAAGTTCAGTCCTCGTTGTGGCCTGCGGTATCGTTACCAACGTCGGGTTAAGCCATTCCTCTAACGATTGCGCTACTCGCGAGGTGGCATTCATCGATGTGGACTATCGCCCACGGTGAGAGGCGACGGCTTGAATCCGTTGACGATGAGGTAGATGCCGAGCGCCAACTCCCAGAAGAATTCCGGGACCGTCGCGATAATCTGCGGCCCGGAGCCGGGCTTGAAGACGTCCAACAGCACGGCGATCCCTGAAGCGCAGATCAGCGGACCCCCGACGAGCCCCAGCACGGCCATGCCGCGCGGCACCAAGCCGGACCGGAACATCAGGTAGCCAAGGATCAGCCCGTTTCCGACGCCGACCACGAAGCCTGGCCCGAGCAGGAACGTCCAATCATGGATCGCGACGAGCGCCTTGCCGACGATCACGAACGAGCTCGCATCGCCACCGGCAGCTCCCGCGAATTCCTGCCGCAAGGTCACGATCGCGAGGAGGCTGACGATGCCGATGGCAATGAAGGTGCTTTCAACGAGACGAGCGCCGACATAGCCGAGCGCGAGCCCTTCGCTCTGCCGCTTGAGGATCGGGAACAGCATGACGGCGGTGCCGACATTGGCGATGATGAGGAGGAGCTCGAGCAACGCACCCAAGGCCACGCCCGCGTCGGCGCCGGCGCCGGCGCCGGCGATGTAGTTGGCGTCTTTCAGCACTGGGGTATAGAGCACGAGCTGCGCCGGAATCGAGGTGACGTAGGTGATCACGAAGAGCACGCCGGTAACCAGCGCCGTCTTTCTCGTGGCGTCCACTTGGAACTCCCTTCCTCACATGGCGGCGACGACTTGGCGAGTACCAATTGGCGTGGTGGCTTCGCCCACGGCTGGTACAGCCTCACGCTGCGGCAATACCGGCCACGATCAGGCAGGCCGGGGACTCGCATTGGGCATCGGCCCGCCTTGGAGAGCATGCCGGTCATCGGCGGGCTGGATCAGTTAATCGTGGTTCGAATCCACGTCCCGCAGCCACGCAGGAGCCAGGCAGTATTGCCTGGCTCCTCTTCATAACTGGTCACGGACCCGACCGCTCACCGACGGATGATACCTCTTGGCTAACCGCCTCATACATATCGCCGTGGAGAATCGCGGTCGTGGCGCCACACGTCATCAGGCCAGCTTTACCCCGACGCGCTGAGCGGCTGTTTGGAGCACTGGATGGTGGATTGAGAGCGGCTCTGGCCTGCTCGCAAGCGCAAGGAATGCCGAGGCGCGCTCGGCGAACAGCGTGACGTTCGACCAGGTCGCCACGAGTGTGGACCACCAGCGAAGTCCCTGCATGCCTTCCTCGAAGATCCGCATTGCGATTCCTTGGGTTACCGTGCGGTCGCGAGTTGCAACCATGGAGGGTCGCAACTGCCGGTTGGCAAGCTCTATCAGGTCGTCGAGGTCGACGAGTTGGGTGAGAGCCGAATCATCGAAGGTGGCCAAGGCGTAATGGGCGCCCCCAACCAGGCGGAGATCCGCGTCGCCGAGCGTCTGGCCCCGGAATTCCTGGATGTGTTCGGCAACCGCACTCTCCGGCACTCGCGACAGGTAGAGCGCGCCGTGGCGATCGGGATGATCATGCCGCCCAGCCCCCTGATGGGCGCGCGGCACGTACAGAGGTCCACCAGCTTCGTCCGAACGGGCATCGGGTCTTAGGGGGAAGACGCGATAGAGCACGTCTCAGGCGTAGGCGCCGGTTTCGTGCGCCTCGACGGCTTGGATCACCTCAGCGACTCGGCCCTGGGCGAGGAGATCGACTGGTCGGCGGTTTCCGAGATGGGCGTTGAATCCGTCGAGCCACTTGAGCGCGGTCTCTCGCTCCAACGTGTCCAGAAGGCGACTTAGTACAAACTCGACACCTTCGACCTTCCTGCGATTCTCCGCGTCTGGCTCCTCGTCCTGGAGCCACCGGCTCACCCGGGAGGGGCTTACGCCAATCAGCCGGGCGAGTTTCGCCTGCCCACCGACATCTCGGCTAACGGCCCGCACCTTCTCTCGTACGGCAACTGGCATGACACCACCCTCCTTGACGTGTCCAGTAAACCGCAATGAAATACGTTGCGGAAGATCTCGCTGTCAGGCGACTGGAGCGGATAGACCAGGCGAAGCAGAGAGGGTCCACTGCATTCCCATCGTAAATTCAGGCGGCTCGCCGCTGCCCCATGCGACCTGCGCACCAAGTCGCTCGATGAGCGCTCCGGGATCAGCCGCCGGCTGCCGCTCATCTATACCCGGCCACCGGCGGGCCGTCATGAAGGTTCGGTCATCGAGGCCGCTAGTCCACGTGCCAGTAATGCGCGATCGGCCGCGTCCCAAGGCGCTCGACTCCCGTCGCGGTGACGACGACAGTGTCGCCGACGTGGCCGACGTCGCTCAAGCCGTGGTAGGTGATGCTCGGCTTCACCACGAAGACACACCCTTCCTGCAGCGGCGTGTCGGCCACGTCCGGTTTGGACTGATTGGTGATCAGCGGGCCGTCATCGCCGAGGCCGCGGCCGTGCACCGTGATCTGGCCTTCGGCGTGTTCATGGCGACCAACTCGGCGCCCCGCCTCGATCATATCGCCAAAGGTCACGCCGGGCTTCATTACGGCGAGAATGTCGTCGAAGCACTCCACCGCGATCCGGTGGGCATCCTCCGCCCACGACGGGACGTCCCCAAACGTTATCGACTGGTCGAGCTGCGCCACATAGCCGCCCCAGCGACCCTCGATCTCCACCGTCAGGTAGTCGCCGCGCTGCACGGTGCGGTGGGTCGGCTGCTCGATGCGATGGTAGGCGTGGCCGAACGGGCCGGAGGTCCAGCCGAACATGATGGGCAGGGTGCCACCCGCCGCAATCGCCGCCTGGAACATGTTGGCCATAATCAGCGGCTCGAACACGCCGATGCGCGCGGTCTGGAGCATGGCGTGGGCGCTGCGCTCGGCAATCGCGGTGCCTTTGCGCAAGAACTCGATCTCCTCGGAGCTCTTCGCAAAACGTGCCTCGCCCATGAGCGCGGAGGCACTAACGAAGCGCGCCCCGGGGAGCGCCTGCTGCATGCGCGTCACCGCGGTGTAGCCAGCGTAGCCGTCCGGCTGGCGAACCACGGAGTACGTGCCTTGCGTGAGCCCGCAGATTCCGACCGTCGCACGCTCCATGCCGGCCTCACGCAAGCACTCGATCAGGCTGCCGGACCAGACGCGCCCGGAGCGCCTCGTCTCGCCCAGCCAATCGCCCCCTGGCCAGTACCCACCGCGAACCGTGATCGCCGTGACCGTTCCCTCCAGCGGGAAGCAGACCCCGACCTCTTCGCAGTTCGTGCCGATTTGCGTCAGATAGTGCACGT
>JAXDLH010000163.1:0-7597 GCA_034666705.1 Chloroflexota bacterium | reverse complement strand
CGCAACTTCTAGAAGGGCTGGTAGCGGGTCTGCTTCGCCACCTGATTCATCTGAAGATCCCCACGCGCGTTCCGCAACAGATGCGCTGCTCTGTCGGGTAACCCACACCGGCGCGGATCTGTCCATTGCCTTGCGCGTTATTCAACACTAGTATCTTAACAGACAGTCGTCTGCTAACGAACGTGTGTGGGCCGCGAGCCCGCCGCGTGGGCCGGGCAGCCGCAGGCGCGTGGTCACCCGCTTCGCTACCGGTGAAGTGCGGTGGGACGGCCCGCGATTGGCCTGCCAGCGCCGGTTGTCGTCGCAGGCCGGCCCCGCGGCCGGGAACGCCCCATCGCGGTCCACTCCCTCCAGGCAGCAACAGCACATAAGGAGATTCCCATGCTCAAGCTCAAGCTCATCATCGGCAGCACCCGGGACGGTCGCGCCGCCGACCTCGTAGCCCCGTGGCTGATCGATCGCGCCACGCGGCACGGCGTCTTCGCCGTCGACGTCCTCGATCTCCGCGATTGGCCGCTCCCGATGTTCGCCGAAACGATTCAGACGGTCGGCGACTTTGCCGACCCCACCTATTCGGACCCAATCGTCAAGCGGTGGAACCAGCGGATCAAAGACGGTGATGCATTCCTGTTCCTCACCCCCGAATATAACCATAGCGTCCCCGGGGTGCTCAAGAACGCGATCGACAACGTCTTCGTCAGCTTTGGGTTTCGCAACAAGCCGGCGGCGTTCGTCGGCTACAGCGGCGGTATCGCGGCGGGCGTGCGCGCCATCGAGCATCTGGCCCACATCGCAATCGAGGCCGAAATGGTGCCGCTGCGCAACACGGTTCTGATCGCCCAAGTCCAAACTGCTTTTGATGGCACGACACCCCGTGATCCCGCGGCCGAGGCGAGCCTCGGCATCGTCCTTGACGACTTGCAGTGGTGGGGCACCCTACTGCAGCACGCCCGGGCGCAAGGGGAGCTCGTGCCCGGCCCATTCCGCCTTCGGGCCGCCATGGCTGCGAGCGCTGCGTAGCACCCTGTCGCCCGCCGTGGTACGGCGGGGGACAAGCCCCCTCCCTACTGGACGCCGCGGTCGGCCGTCGAAATCTGCACGCGAACCTGATCCATTTGCTTGGGACGCGATGCACGGCCGGATTTATGTGGACGATCGGTTTATCGTTGCGGCGAGCGCGAGTAAGATGCCCGCGAACGGCACAGGCGGCCGCACCTGCTGGCACCGGCTCGAGCGAGAGCCCCGGCGATTTCAGCGGACGAGCTTGAGGTACGCCTCTTCGAGCGTTGGCTCGCGCAGGGAGATGCGCTCGAGATTGGCGGTCCCCACCAGCGATTCGACCTGGGCCTGGATCAGCTTGGCGTCAGCCGCGAGGATCGTGAGCTTCGGATAGGGTCCCTCGGCGCTCACGTCGACGTATTCGGTCCCGGGGATCTTCTCCAGGGCGGCGACGAGCTCGCTCGCCGGTTGCCGCAGCACCACGTCCAGCACGCTGCCCGCGCCAAAGCTGCCCTTGATCTCCGCCGGGGTTCCTTCGGCGATCAGCCGCCCCTTGTTGATGATGGCGAGGCGATCGCAGATGGCATCCGCCTCGAACATGTAGTGGGTCGTCAACAGCACGGTCTTGCCCTGGGCGGCCAGGTCGGGGACCAGCCGCCGGAGATCGCGCGCGCCGACCGGGTCGAGCCCAATGGTGGGCTCATCCAGGAACAGCACGTCGGGATCGATCAACAGCCCCCGCGCCAGGTGCAGCCGCTGCTTCATGCCTCGCGAGTACTGCTCGACCAGCGTATCACCCCGCCCGTCCAGCCCCACCTGCTCCAGCAGCAGCTCCGCGCGCCGCTTCGCTTCCCGGGGATTGAGCTGGTGGAGCGCGGCGAAGTACCGCAGGTTCTCTTTGCCGGTCAGCCGGCCGTAGAGGCCGCGATCGCCCCCGAAGATGAAGGCGATGCGCGGGCGGATGGCTCGTGCTTGCTGGGCCACGTCCAATCCCAGAACCCGGGCCTGACCCGACGTCGGGGTGAGGAGCGTCGTCAGGATCCGGACGGTGGTCGTCTTGCCGGCCCCGTTAGGACCAAGCAGGCCGAACACCGAGCCGCGCGCGACGGCGAAGCTGATCCCATCCAGCGCGACCGTCTCCCGCCCTCGCCCGAGGATCTTTTTGTCGAAGTACACCCGCCGGAGGTCGCTCACTTCGATGGTGGGGAGGTCCGCCGTGGCCATCAGATGCCCGCCTCGATCATCCCCGTCCGGCGGGCAGTTTCTTCGATCCACCGGTACGAGGCAAATCCAATCAGGCCATAGGTGATCGCCAGAATCAGCTCCCACGCGAGCGCGTCGGTCACCGCCGCCAGGTCACCACCGGCGAACGCCGCCCGGAAGGCCTCCAGCCCATGCGTGAGCGGCAGGATCTGGGCCACCGCTTGCAGCGGGGGTGGGAGCGCTGACAGGGGAATCAGGACGCCGGTCAGGAGCAGCAGCGCACTCCCGGAGAGGCTATAGATCGCCGTCCAGTTGCGGTAGAGCAAGGCGATGTCGCCAATCAAGAGCGCATAGCCGGTCGAGGAGAGGGTCACCGCCAGGACTGCGATGATGAGCAGTGGCCAGTTAGTCCGTGAGTAGTCGAAGCCGAGGAAGATGGCGCCAAACGCGACGCTCAGCGTGAAGGCGATGAGGCCATTCGGGTAGTGCATGCCCGCCCGGGCCGCATAGCTCCACCAGCGGGAGGCCGGCGAGCAGTACAGGAGCGGCAGGGTCCCGCTGGCGCGCTCCCGCGAGAACGTCTGGATTACCCCACCGGTGACGATCTCCGCGATCGAGTAGAGCGCCATGCCGAGGACGTAGCGCTGCGCGGCGTCCGGATGCCCGGCGAAGCGCCCCACCAGGGAGAACATCGCTACGTTGAGCATCGGCCGCGCGACGATGTTGCCGAGCACGCCCGGCCAGTTCAGCCAGAAGAACAGCGCTTTATATGAGAGATAGACCTGCGCCGCGAGATTCGCCATACCCTCAGCTCGTGAGCGAGCTGCCCGTGACGAGCACTCGCCGTTCCACGATCCTGAAGCACCACCAGGCGAGGCACAGGTAGACGACCGAGAGCGCCAGGGCAGCAGCCCAGCGGAGCAGGATGTCGGGCAGCGGTCCGTCCTGGATCGTAAGGATCATGGCGTTCATCGACCATGCGGCGGGGACGAACCAGGAGATGGGCTGCAAGGCGTCCGGCAGGCGCGAGATCGGGAACAGGAAGCCGCCGAAGACGATGCCAAACGGGCGGATCGCGTTGTAGAAGCCGGCCGCACCACCCACCACCACGATCAGCGGGGCGAAGACGAACGAGGTCGCGATCAAGGCGATCAAGGCCACGAGCAGCGATGCGACGAACGTGAGTGGCTGCGGAATGCTGATCGCCAGCCCCGACATGACGGCGACGATGGCGGCGGACATGAGGCCGGTGCGGGCGGCGTCGGCGGCCGTGGCGAGCCCTTTGCCGAACAGCACCGCCATCAAGCCGGACGGCGACGTGATCTCTACATCGATCATGCCCTGCCAGGCTTCATCCGTGAGCGAGAACCCCATCACGAACACGGCCTCGAACCACACCACGGCGAAGAAGGCACCAATCGTCAGGTAGGTCGCCACGGCGGGGTCGGCGTGGACCGCGAACCAGCCCCAAACGACGGCCATCGGGAGGCGCTGGAGCCAGCGCAGGTTGCGAACGCGGGCGCCTTCCGCGGCCGACTGCTGGTAGCCCCCGAAAATCGTATAGAGCAGCCCCAGCAGCGGCGGCGTATGGTTCGGGGCAAGCGAAGCGAGGTGGAAAGCACGCGGCGGTGGCGGCATAGACGTGGCCACGATGCCTCCCAATGCTGCGCCACCGGCGCTCTAACCGGGCTCAGACTACGTTGACGCCAGATCCGGCCAGGATTGTAGCCTAAGATGCTTGGCCTGCACGTTGATGTGGAGAACCCACAGGCAACCTCTCTATTGCCGAGCTGGCACCCACCTCCACCGATCGCCTCTGCCATTCGGCATAGGCTAACTAGCCTATATGTGATATATGCCATACATAGCTCGACGACAGTCGCGATCCGAATTCCTATTCTCGGATGATTCCAATGGTTTCCCATCAAACTGATTTGTTACAAAGCGGTTAACTTGTTACAACTGCGTTAATTTTGGGGTTTAACCGCTACATGACGGTTCCTGGCTGGCCGACCACGTGGATAAGCCCTTGTACGATGGAGGGAGCGCGCCATGCAGGTCAGCAGCCGGACCCCGATTGATAGCGTCCAAGCGATCTCATCGAGCGACCGACCTTACCATAGGCCCCCGCAGGTGACGCAGGCCATCGCTGCGAAGCTGGGACTATCCGTGCAGGAGCTCAGGGTCAAGCTTCTGAGCGGTCACACCCTCGAGGAGCTCGCCCGCGCCGACAATGTGCCGATGCAGGAGGTGCAGGCGACGATGTCGGCTGCGCTGCGTCAGGCGTTCGGTCCCGTGTCCGTGGGTGGCACTGCGGCGGCTGAAGCCCCCAGTGTCAGCGACGTGAACGGGAGCGCGGAATCGAATCCGGTCGGCGGCCATCCGCCGACCGGGGCCGGACCCTGGCGTAACTGGATCGACAGCCTCGAGCTGGCGGTCGGTCAACGCGTCAACGTACGCGTGTAGTGCGCCGGCAGAGCCCCGGGCTCGCCGCCGCACCTCGGATCATCCAACACGTGGACGGCCGCGAGCGACTGAGCGGACCTCCGCCCGGACGGAATCAGCGGCGAGCCGTCCCGAGATATTCGGCGACCGTGCGCGCGAAGAGCTCCGGGTCCTCGAGGTGCATGCGGTGCCCGGAGGCGATGACTCTCACCGCGGGCGCGGCAGCCGCTACCTCATCCTTTAAAAGCATCGCCGCCTGATCACGCTCGCCGATCAGGATCAGCGCGGGAATCCGCAGCTTCGGCAACCGGTTGATGACCGCGTAGCGCTGGCGGTTTGCCGGATCCCCCATGCTGCGCATCAGCTTCGCGAACGCCTCGACGAAGCCGGGCTCATGGATTTTAGCGAGCTTGGCATCGACCAACGATTCGGTATCCACACCCTGGCCCTGCGTGACCTTCTCGAGCCACTGGCGTACCTTGTCGTCGGGGGTCACCGACTCGGGGGAATAGCCCAGCATGTGGCGGTTCGGCGCACCCGTAAAGGGATGGCCGCCGATCACGACCCCATCGCACCGGTCGGGGCTCTCGTAAGCAAAGAGGCCGGCAATCCAGCCCCCCATCGAGACGCCACACACGTGGCTGCTGCGGATCCCGAGCGCATCCTGGAATTCGCGCAGGAAGTCGACGAGAAACGGGAAGGCGTCGATGTGGTCGAGCGTGTCGCTCGGCGGCCACCCGAGCAGGTCCGGGGCGAGCACACGAAAGTGGGACGCGAGGACGTCGAGCGTCGGCAAGCAATCGTCGGCGCCGCCCTCGATGCTCGAGATGTGCAGCAGAATGAGCGGGTGTCCGGTCCCCATCTCGAGGTAGCGCGTGGTGCCGTGCCGCAGCGCGACCGTCTTGTACGCCACGGTGCCAGTCCTCGCCATGATTGCTCCTTCCCCGGTTCGGGCCTAGTCACCTCGTACCGGCGTACGGAACGGCGCGTGGCCGCTCGCCGGCGTAAAGCCCAGGCAGGGAGCCGATGGCGAATTCTACTCGGGATATTTCGCTCTATTGGGTGAAGTCGTGCCCATCCTCTCTCAGTCGGCCCCCTCGTGGTGGGTGGGCGCGGGACTCGTGGGGTAGCCGGGGCGCAGCACGGCGTCGCGCTTGAGGGTCGAGAGTACGAGCCAGCTTTGCACCCGGCCGAAGTCGCGCAGTCGGTCGACGACCTCTTGCAGGGCGGCGAGGTCGGGGACGACGACCTTCAATAAATAGCGGTCCTCACCGGTGATGCGGTGGCACTCGACGATCGCATCCACGTCGCGCAGTTGGCTCTCGAAGCGGGTCGTGGCGCGCGGCTCGTACGGCAGGCCCACGCTCACAAAAGCGGTCACGACGAGCCCGAGCGCCTCGGGCGCGACCTCGGCGCGGTACCCCCGGATCACACCGCGGTCCTCCAGGCGTCGGACCCGCTCGGCAACAGCCGGCCCGCTGAGACCCGCGGCGCGGCCGAGCGCGCGCAGCGTGATGCGGCCGTCGCGCTGGAGCAGTTCGAGGATGACGCGATCGGCCTGATCGAATTCACTTTGCATTAATCAATCCATGAATAAGAACACGTACTTTTCTAAATCGGGATGGACTTGCCACCATCAATAGTACGGTACGCACTGCCCGGGTCCGCCCTATGATTTTCCCGAGCACCGCTCATCTGGCGGGGTTCGAAGGAGGACCTGATGATCGATACGCAGGTTGTCGACGGGCTCGAGGGCGTCGTCTCGCACCGTACCCAACTCAGCGAGGTTGATGGTGCGGCCGGTCGGCTCGTGATTCGTGGGTACGACGTGGATGAGCTGGTAGGAAAGGTCTGCTTCGAGGAGGCTGCCTACCTCCTCTGGCACGGCGAGCTGCCAACCTCTTCCCCGTTGGCCGCACTGCGCGAGGAGATGGCGGAGGCGCGCCGGCTGCCGGCCGGGATCCGCGATTGGCTGCAGGGCGCTGGCCGCGAGGCCGAGGGGATGCATGCGCTGCGCATGGGCGCCGCGATGCTGACGCTCGACGACCCAATCCCTGACAACGGGGACCACGAGGTGAATCTGCAGCGCGCCGCGCGGATCACGGCGCGCATCCCGGCGCTTGTGGCGCATCATGCCCGAGCCCGGCGCGGCCTCGCGCCGGTCGAGGCGCCGGCGCACCTCGGCGTTGCGGCGTCCTACCTTTATATGCTGGAGGGCCAGGAGCCTGATCCGGGTCGGGTGGCCGCGCTGGACGCGTACCTCGTGACGGTGATCGAGCACGGCATGAACGCCTCGACGTTCGCGGCGCGCGTGATCGCCTCGACGCGATCGGACATGGTCTCGGCGGTCACAGGTGCGATCGGCGCCCTGAAAGGGCCGCTGCACGGCGGCGTGCCCGGCCCCGTGCTGGAGATGTTGGACGAGATTGGCGCGCCGGACCGGGCCGAGGCGTGGATCCGGGCGGCGCTCGCGCGCGGCGAGGTCATCATGGGCTTCGGGCACCGCGTGTACAAAGTGCGCGATCCGCGGGCGGCAGTGCTCAGCCGCGTGGCGGCGCAGCTTGCCGCGGCCAGCGGCGACCGGCGGCTGCTGGAATTGACCGAGGAGGTCGAGCGGGTCACCGTCAACGTCCTCGCCGAGGTAAAGCCGGGCCGTGACCTGTACGCCAATATGGAGCTCTATGCGGCGTTGGTGCTCCACGGCGTGGGAATCGCGCCGGAGCTGTTCACGCCGACGTTCGCCGTGGCGCGAACGGCCGGCTGGACGGCGCACATCCTCGAGCAGCAAGCGGCGAACCGGCTGATTCGACCGCAGTCGGTCTACGCGGGCCCGCGCGACCGCCGCTTCGTGCCCATCGGGGAGCGGTGAGGGCGCCCACGTCGAGTCGAGGACAGGGCGGGTTGCTCAGTCGAGCTGGGGCGATCCCAACGTTCGAGCCCGGGGCGACCT
>JAXDLH010000162.1:0-2645 GCA_034666705.1 Chloroflexota bacterium | reverse complement strand
CAGGCTCAGGACGGGCTCGGTCGAAGGACCCGGCGCGGGAAGGGGGAGTCGTCATGCGCGTTGCCACTGCTCCGCCTCGCCCACTTTCGGAAGGGGGTAGGGCCAAGGGGCCGGAGAGCTCCCCTCCTCCAAATCTGGGGGAGGGGTTGGAGGAGGGGGCCGTGCCCGGCCAGGAGGCGGAGGTACCCTCCGGGTCGGAGGCGTTGGCGAGAGACCCCGCTGGTCTCACGCCAGCGTCCTCCAAGCTCACGCCAAATACGGCCTGCACGCGCTTCTCGTCCAACACTTCGAGGGGGGCGCCCTCAGCCACGAGCCGCCCGCCGGAGAGGAGGGCGAGGCGGTCGGCAGCGCGCGCGGCCAGCGCGAGATCGTGCAGCGCGACGACGACCGCCAGGCCACGCACGTGAGCGAGGCGCCACAACAGGTCGGCGATTCGCAATTGGTGGACGATGTCCAGACTTGCGGTTGGCTCGTCGAGGATAAGGGTCTGCGGCTGCTGGGCGAGCGCACGCGCAATTGTCACGAGCTGCCGCTCGCCGCCGGAGAGGCTGACGACGGTGCGGTCGGCGAAGGCTGCCGCGCCGACGGTGGCGAGCGCCTCACGCGCGATCCCGACATCCGTGCGGCCCTCCATCTGAAAACGACCCAGGTGCGGGTGGCGGCCCATAAGCACGAGCTCTAGAGCGGTCAGGTCGAAATCGATCGTGGCTTGTTGCGTAACCACGGCGATGCGCTGGGCAATCGCGCGGCGCGGCAGTGAGTGCGCCGGCGCGCCGTCCAGCAGTACGGCGCCAGCGGTTGGACGCAGCAATGCGGCGAGCAGGCGCAGCAGGGTGCTCTTCCCTGCGCCGTTTGGACCGATCACGCCGAGCACCTCGCCGGCGCGCACGTCGAGCGAGACGTCGGCGACGACACGAGCGCCGCCGACGACAAAGCTCAGCCGCTCGGCACGGATGGCTGGCGAATCGAGATCGGTGGCAGGTTGCTCGAGGACGACAGCCATAGCTCAAACTCCAAGGCGGGCGTGGCGCCCGCGGAGAATCAGGTACACGAAGAACGGTGCGCCAAGCGCCGAGGTGACGATACCGAGGCGCAGCTCCGCCGGTTGGATGACGAGCCGCGCGAGGGTATCTGCCCCGACCACGAAGCCTGCGCCCGCGAGTGCTGAGAGTGGCAAGACGAGCCGGTGGTCGTAGCCGACGACGAGGCGGACCGCGTGCGGGACCATGAGTCCGACGAAGCTGACGATGCCGCTCACGGCGACCGAGACCCCCGTGATCAGCGCGACGACTGCCAGCAGCATGGCGCGCGCCGCAGGTACGGGAACGCCAAGCGATTGGGCACTTTCCTCGCCCAGGAGCATCAGGTTCAGCTCGCGGCTGAAGGCGAGACACACGGCCACGCCGAGCAGAATGGGGCCTGCAATGAGGGTGACGTGGGTCCACGTTCGATTGTCGAGGCCGCCGAGCAGCCAGTAGAGCATCGCCTGGTTGCGCTCGCGATCCTCCGTGAGTGAGAGCACGGCCGAGGTGCCGGCGCTGGCGAGCGCGCTCACGGCGATGCCGGCCAACACGAGACTCGTGCCCGCACCGCCGCGCCGCAGGCCTATTCCAGCCACAGTGAGCGCGGCGGCGAGCGCACCGGTAAAGGCGCAGATTGGCAGTGCAAGCTGGTGGGCCGCCGCGAGTCCGGTTCCAATTGCGAGCACCGCGCCGAGCGCGCCGCCACCGGAGACGCCCAGGATGCCAGGATCGGCGAGTGGGTTGCGGTAGAGCCCTTGCAGCACACCGCCGGCGATCCCGAGAGCGGCACCGACCAACAGGCCGGCGACGATGCGCGGGAGCCGGATGTTTTCGACGATGCTGCGCTCCGATGCATTCACTCCGGTGATGGGCAGGCCAACCCGTTGCGCGAAAATTGCGGCGACGTGCTCGTACGGAATGCGGGCGGGGCCGCTCGTCGCGGCCACGAGGACGATCGCGAAGACTGCGACGGTGAGCAAGGACCCGGCTCCGACCAGGCGCCAGCGGAGATCCAGCGGCCGGTCGATCCGTCTCGGGAAGGCCAGGCCGAGCCGCGGGCGGAGTCGCCCCACGAGGCCCGGGATCGTGGCGTCGGTCGCCGGCATTGGGCCGTCTCCTTCCGGGTCAGCACGGCGGAATGCCAGCAGGAGGCCAGCGTCCCTCTCGCGCGAAGGGCAGCGGCGTGGGCGACGGCGGGCCTTCGGGCTTGGTCGCGTCGGGCGGCCTTACCGCTGCGGGACAGCGCCGGATTTGCACCGGCTTTCCCCATCGCGTCGCAGGGCGCAAATTAATTCGGTTCCCGCGGGCACTGTACCAGCAGCGGCGCGGTCCAGCAAGCGATTGGCCTGAGGCAGTCCCTATGCGCGGTGCCCGTGTGCTACGTCGCCGCCCTTCTAATTCGCTGGGGGGCCTGGGAGCCCTGCCGGTTGTTGCAACGTGCCCAACATCCGCGCCGGGTCGCTAACCCCGAGTTGTTGCCGCCGAGCTAACGCCTCGTGAAGATGGCAGCGCCGGGCCCGTCATAAGTGAGCGTGAATCTCGGGTTTGCCTCCAGCGCGGCGCGTGCGGCGGTGCAGCATCGGGCATCAGATCGCTGGACGACGTAGATGGCATCGATCGGAC
>JAXDLH010000161.1:0-4783 GCA_034666705.1 Chloroflexota bacterium | reverse complement strand
TCCGATGAGCGCGCCCCATCCGGACGAGCCGTCACTGGCCGCCCTCACTCCCCGGGAGCAGTGCATGCGTATCCTGCACCTGGCGACCTACTATCACCCACACTGGACTGGCCTTACGAAATACGCGCAGCGCTTGGCCGAGGGCCACGCTGCTCGTGGTCACCAGGTAAGCGTGCTCACATCGCGCCATGAGCCAGCCCTGCCAACCCGTGAACGAGTGAACGGCGTGGACGTGTACCGTCTGCGCACCGCCGCGCGGATCAGCCGCGGGGTGCTCATGCCATCGTTTCCCGGAGCAGCGCGCGAGCTCATCAGACGGCACGACATCGTGGTCGTACACGTTCCGATGCTGGAGACCTGGCTCATCACGAGCCTCGCACGGGGGCTGGAGCGACCGGCCGTCGTCGTGAACCACGGCGATCTCATCATGCCCGTTGGTGGGTTCAACCAGCTCGTTCAGAAGTCGCTCCGCTGGCTCATGAGCAAGGGGCTCAAGAACGCGGCGGCCGTGACTACCCATAGCAGTGATTACGCCGAGCACTCCGAGTTCATGCGGCCGTTCCAGGAAAAGATTACGGCGATCTACCCCCCGGTGGAGATCCCGCGAGCAGACTCGGCGGCGATGAATGCCTTGCGCGCTCGGCTTGGCGTTGGCGACGCGCCCGTCGTGGGTTTTGCCGGGCGTTTCGTCGAAGAGAAGGGGTTCGACTACCTGTTGCAGGCCGTACCGCTCATTGCGAAGGAGATCCCCGAGGTTCGGTTCGCATTCGCAGGAGAGCGGAACGTCGTGTACGAAGACTTCTACGGCCGCTGGGCTCACCTTTTCGAGCAGGAGCCCGACCGCATCGCGAGTCTCGGGTTGCTTACGGATGAGCGCGAGCTCGCGACCTTCTATGCAATGTGCGACGCGTTTGCCATTCCCAGCCGCACCGATTGTTTCCCGAGCGTCCAGGTCGAGGTCATGTTGAGCGGCACGCCGGTCGTGACCACCGACATCCCCGGAGCACGCGTGGCGGTTCAGGTCACGGGCGCCGGATTGCTGGTGAAGCCGAAAGACCCTGAGGCGTTAGCTGCCGGTCTCGTGCGAGTACTGCGTAATCCCGAGGAATTCACGCACTCGCGGGCAGAGATCGAGGCCGTTCTGGGAATCGAACGCTCACTCGAAGCGTACGAGCGGCTCTTCGAGAGGCTGGCCGAAGCGCAGCCCCGTCGACCCGCTGTCGCCTAGATCCGGCCGCAAATGACGCGGCCTGCTCGTGCGCCGTTTTCCCTTCTGGTAGCATAGAGAAAACCAAACGGTTAGGTAGGGGAATGATCGAAGGCACCAGAACCGATGCGGCCCGGGTGCTCGATTGTCTTCCGTCGGTTCGGCGAGCGCTTGGCACTGAGGTCGAGGTCGGCCCCGGAAATGAGACGATCTCGTCCGGGCAGTTCTACGCGCTGCGCACGCTCGCGATCCACGACCGCACGGCGGGCGAGCTCGCCTCACTCATCATGGTCGCGCTGCCAAGCCTGACGCAGCTCGTCGACGGCCTGGTTGAACGTGGCTGGGTTGCGCGCTACGCAGACCCTAGCGACCGTCGCAAGGTGTGGCTCTCGCTCACGGAGCCAGGGCGGCTCGTGTACGCGCGCGCGCGCCAGTCTGCCGAGGCGCGCATCGCCGAGATGCTCGCTCGTATCACCGACGAAGAGCGCGACGCTCTGGTGCAGGGCTTAGAGGCGTTCAAGACCGCGATCCATGAATATCGCCAGTTGCCGCGCGCTCGCGCCGAGGCGAAAACGGCGAGTTCTAGTCGGTGACGGCTTCTGCTCTAGCGCGCCCGGGTGGTGGCGCGCTTGGTCGTCGCATTACCGAGCACATTGGTCAGGCCTTTACGGCGCTCGCGGTTCGTGACTACCGCTACCTCATCCTGAGCAACCTATCCAGCCAGATCGGTCAGTGGATCCAGCAGGTGGCGCAGGGCTGGCTTGCGTACCAGCTCACTGGTTCGGCTACCTTTCTCGGCGCCGTGGCCGCGGCCCGCTCGGTCCCCTCGTTTTTCGTCACCCTGCCAGGTGGGGTGCTCGCCGATCGCATGGACCGGCGAAAAATCATTCTCGCCAGTCAGCTCACGATGACGCTGAATGCCATCGTGCTCTCGATCCTCGTGTCGTCCGGAATGATTCAGCCGTGGCACTTGCTGCTGAGCGCGGTAGTGGGGGGCACCACGATGGCGCTGAACATGCCCGCGCGTCAATCGCTTGCACCGCAGCTTGCGGGGCCCGAGCGAATCGCGAATGCGGTGGCGCTCAACTCCATCTCGTTCAATTTCTCGCGGGTCATCGGTCCTTCAATCGCCGGGTTGCTGCTCGCCGGGTGGGGGCTCGGGCCGTGCTATGCGGCACAGGCAATTCTGCTCGTCTTCGCCATGGTATGGACGATGCGCATCGGCTCCGCAGGTGCGAAGCACGGCGCGGGGTACCGCCACCACGGCTCAATGTGGTCGAACATGGTCGAGGGGCTGCGGTACATCCGAGGATCAAAGATGATCATGGGGGTGATGACGGTCGCCATCGTCCCGATCTACCTGGAAACCATTTACCAGCAGTTGCTGCCGGTGTTCGCCGATAACGTACTCGACGTTGGCGGGCCGGGGCTTGCGATGATGGTGACCGCGGTGGGCGTCGGCTCCATGGTCGGCGGATTTGCCACCGCGGCGCTCAGCAGCCACCCTCGCAAGGGGCTCGTGATGCTCTCGATCGGCCTGTTCTCCGGCGTCACGCTTGCGGTTTTTGCGGTGTCGCGGTTCATGCCACTCACCCTGACGATGCTGGCGCTCACCGGCATGACTCAGGCAATTACCATGGCTATGGGCCAGACGATGGTGAACTTGATCGTGCCGGATCAGTTCCGGGGCCGGGTGATGAGCGTCTATATGATGCTCTGGAGCTCGTCACCGCTCGCGATGCTGCCGGCGGGTTGGACTACGGACCACTATGGTGCGACGACGACCGTGCTGGTGTCTGGGATTCTTGTCGTCCTGTTCTTCCTGGTCGCGGGACGTCGGCGCGGTATCGTACGCGACTTCCGCGAAGAGATCGTGATTCTCGACGAGCCGGTCTGACAGGCGGGAGGCCGGTGTATGCTGGCGACGAAGCGGCGAGCCTGAGGCGGCTACCCCTGCGCCAAGCGCTGTACGAGGTCCCTGGCCACGAGATCTAACGCTCTGCGCCTTTTCGTCGGCATCGAGCTGCCAGAGAGCTGGCGGGCAGCGCTTGCCGTACTCTGCGACCGTCTGGAGGGCAACGCCCCCGGCTTCGGTCGCTGGGTCGAGCCACAGCTCCTGCACATCACGCTCGTCTTCCTCGGCTCTCAATCGCCAAACCTGCTGGATGCGGTCGTGCGCGCCGCGGATGCGGCGGCGGGCGCTCGGCCGCGCTTTGTCATCGAGCCGACAAGTGTTGGCACCTTTGGCAACCCACGCTCGACGCGCGTGATCTGGGCGGGCGTGCAGGATACGCCACCCGGCGCGCTTGCCGCGCTGCACGGCGAGGCGGAGCGGGCGCTCCGTGCCGAGCAGATCGGCTTCGAGGCAGCGGAGTTCCGCCCGCACATCACGCTCGCGCGAGCACAGCGGAACGCGACGCCGGAGCAGTCCGCGCAGGCGCATCGTGCTGCGGGGGCCGTCGACGGGTGGGGAGCGGACCTCGAGCCGCTTGAGGTTGCCGAGATTACCGTGCTGCGGAGCGAGTTGCGGGCGACGGGCCCCATCTACACACCGTTGCATCGCTCCAAGCTCATGAAATGATTAGCGCGCCAGAATGCCCGCCAGTTGGGAAATCTGCTTCTTGCACCCTGGCGCCCGAAACCGCGGCATCGGGCGCCGACGTGCATTGAGGATCGCTGAGAGCTGACGAAGGTATGGCGTATATGACCTCGTAGCGCAGTCGATCAATTGCGGTGCCGGGGAAGCAGCGTGGCAGCGCATCGAGAATAAGCTGCTGCTTTATACCAACCGAGCCCTTTGGTCCTTCGGCAATTACTCTTAGGTCGCTGTATTGGCCTCGAAGCGTAAGGAGAGTACCGAATAGCTCCTCGTACGTCACCACTCGGTACACGTCTCTCTCGTGACCGATGCCGACGGCACCGCGCACCGCGAACTCTGCATTGTCCTGATTTGAGTCAATGAATTCTTGAATGTGTGGTTCTCCGGTCAGCAATACCATTCGCCCCGGAGCAACACTGGCAGCGAGGAGATCCGTGAACTCCCGCAGATGGACTCGATCATCGGGAGTGCTGAGCTCGCGGAAATAGATGTAAGTGTTGAAGAGAGTGACCACGGTGAGAAATCCAAGGAGGACTGTAACCAGCCCAGGTCGCCATGAGCGAGGCAATGACGCCGCCATCACCTTGTAGCAACCCCACAATGCGATGGCCATCAGCAAGTCCATTGCAGGAAAGGCAGGGCTGACGATACGAAAGGCCGGGAATCCGAAGAACACGGCCCCTGGAACTGCGAGAAGCACGAGCCAGAGCGTGATGAGCCAGTTATGCTGTTCGCGGAGCCGCCCAAGGGTCAAGCCGAGTCCAATCGCCAGTAGTGGGACCAGGATTGCATTCTCCCAGCCCCCGTTGCGGTTCAGAATAAAGTCCGGGCCGAGTTGGTGGACGAATTCGTTGGTTATTAGCTCGTTCAGGTTTCTGCCAAGGAGACTGAGCATCGGGAGAATACTCTCTGGCTTCGGGATGGGGTTGGGACCTGCGTCACTCGCAGTGTGGCAGTGTGTTGGTAAGGTGCTCGAT
>JAXDLH010000160.1:0-5429 GCA_034666705.1 Chloroflexota bacterium | reverse complement strand
CGTCCTACGATTGCCGGCGATGCGAGTGGTATCACGAACTCGCCGGACAACCTGGTCCGTTGGATCATGAATCCGCCTGCCTTGAAGCAAGGCGCCCTGATGCCGGTGCTTGGCATCAATGAGCAGGAGGCGCGTGACCTCGCTGCGTTCTTCTACAGCCAGCCGTACAATCCGCCGCGCTGAGGTGTCGGCGGCCTCGGCCGAGAATGGAGCCGCGATGGACCCACGAGTGTTGAATAGCGAGCTCTGGAGCGCCCTCGGGCTGGCGATCAGCCACCTGATCATGGTCGTCGGGTTCGTGGCGAACGGGGCCATGGCATTCTTGCTCAGTCACGCGGTGATCCCCTCGCTGCAGCAGAGCGGCGAGGTCCCGCTCGAGACGAGCATCTTTCGGCGGATTCTGTATCCAGTGGCCGCGATCTCGGCGCTACTGGCGCTTTACTCTTTCGGTCGAGGAATCTACCTGGCGGTGAACGTCGTGATGGTGTTCTACCCGCGGTTTGCGATCTAGCATGCGGAAGCTCATGATCGCGCTGGTCATCATTCCGGCGCTTGGCCTGGCGGGGTTCATCGCGTTCATCACGATAATTGGGCCCGAGCTGATCTTCGCCCAGCCGCACCCTGCGCCGACCGAGCCGCTCGCCTTCAACCACCAGGCTCACGTGGAGCAAGCCGGCATGCAGTGCACGTTCTGTCACCGGACCGCCCCGACCAGTGTGACGGCGGGCTACCCGGACGTGCAGCAGTGCATGTTCTGCCACCAGTCGATCGGGCAGGGGCAGGCGGAGATCGAGAAGGTGCGCACCGCCTGGCAGCAGCAGCAACCGCTCGACTGGACTCGCATCCATCGCTTACCGGACCATGTGCACTTCATGCACGAGCCGCACATCACAGCCGGCTTCGCCTGCTCGACCTGCCACGGCGACGTGGGGAAGATGGCCCAGGCGGCGCAGGTGCGGCCGCTGAACATGGGAGACTGCGTCTCGTGCCACAAAGTGAACAACGCGCCGACCGAGTGCGTGACGTGCCACTACTAAGAACTGAGGCTCAAGCAGCCCTATGACCGACGAAACCACGCCCCAGCCCAGCCAGCCGGTCGTCGACAGCGGCCTTACGCGCCGTCAGTTCCTGCAAACGGTGGCGCTCACCTCTGCGGGTGCGGTGGCCTTCACGGGCTGTCAGCAGTTCTTGCCCCACGAGTTCGAAGCCGAGAGCCGCCTGCGGGTCGCCGAGGACGTGCTCACGGGCTTCGAGAACTGGTACGGCACGACGTGCACGCAATGCGGCGCCGGCTGTGGGCTGATCGTGCGCATTCTCGATGGGCGCGCCAAGAAGGTGGAGGGCAACCCCGACCACCCGGTGAACTTCGGGAAGACGTGTGCTCGTGGGCAGGCCGCCGTGCAGGGCACGTACCATCCGGACCGCATTCAAGGCCCGATGCGGCGCGACAGGGCAACCGGAACCTACACGAACATTACGTGGGACGAGGCGCTCGCCCAGTTGACGCAGCAGCTCCGGGGCGTGCAGGGTCAGAGCAACAGCCTGGCATTTCTTACCGATCCCCAGCGGGGGCAGCAGGCGCTGGTGCTGGACCGGTTCACCCGGGCCGTGGGTGCGCAGTGGATGACCCTCGATCTGCTCGGCGAAGGCCCGTTCCGCGAGGCGGCACGACGCGTGTTCGGGCAGGATCAACTTCCCGAGTTCGACGTTCAGAATGCGCGCTACCTGCTCTCGTTCGGCGCCGACTTCCTGGGCAACTGGCTCTCCCCTGTCCACTACAACATGCAGTACGGCATCTTCCGTGAGGGAAATTACCGGCTCGGTCAGTTCCAGCCGCGCCAGCAGGGGAGCCCACGGGGCTACCTGGTGCAGGTTGAGCCGCGCATGTCGCACACGGGGTCCAATGCGGACGAGTGGGTCTTTGCCCGGCCGGGGACCGAGGGGATGCTCGCGCTGAGCATCGCGCAGGTGATCCTGTCGGAGAATCTGGCGCCCTCCAGTGGCGCGAATCCCTTCGGCAGCCGTACCGCGCTCGACAATTACGCGCCGGAGCGGATCGCGCCGCAGGCCGGCATCAGCGACCCGGAGCGCATTCGGAAGATCGCGCGCGATTTCGTGCAGCGCGGGCCGAGCATGGCGATCGCCGGCGGTCCGGTGACGGCGCAGACGAATGGGACGGACGTCGCCGCGGCGGTGCTCGCACTCAACACGCTGGTTGGCGCTGTGGGGCGCAACGGTGGCGTGCGGTTCAATCCGGCCCCGGCGATCGACGGTCTGCCGACCGTGCGGCCTAACCCGCTCAGCGATTGGCAGCAGCTCATTAGCCGCATGCAGGGTGGGCAGACGCGCGCGGCACTCATCTATAACGCCAATCCGGTCTACAGCTTGCCGAATTCTCTCCGTTTCCGCGAGGCGCTCGCGAACGTGCCGTTCATCGTGAGCTTCTCGACGATGATGGACGAGACGACGGCGATGGCGGACCTGGTGCTGCCTGCCCACCATCCGCTCGAGGATTGGGGCGCGGACATCCCGGAGCCGGGGCCAGGCTACCAGGTAGTGTCGTTCCAGCAGCCGGTGGTGCGGCCCTACTTCGACACGCGCAGCGTGTGGGACGTGCTCATCTCGGTGGCCGGGCAGCTCGGTGGCTCGGCGCAGAGTCAGTTGCCGTGGCTGACGTTCCAGGACAGCCTGAAGGACGTGGCTCACACGCTCCAGAGCCAGAATCGCGGAAGCTATACCGATCCGGACTTCGCCCGTTTCTGGACCGGGCTGCTCCAGCGAGGTGGCTGGTGGGATGCTGGTCGGACGCAGAGTGCGCCGGCAACGCCCGCGAGCGGTGGTGCCCCGACGAGCATTCAGGCTCCGCAGTTCGCCGGCGATGAGAGTACCTACCCGTATAACCTTGTGCTCTTCCCGCACAACACGCTCGGCACTGGGGAGACGGCGCACCTGCCGTGGCTGCAGGCAACCCCTGATCCGATGACGAGCATTACCTGGCAGACGTGGGTTGAGGTGAACCCGAGGAAGGCAGCCGAGCTCGGCCTCCACGAGGGGGATGTCGTGACCCTCGAGTCGCCCAACGGGCGGATTGACGTGCCCGTGTACGTCAATCCAGCCGCATCGCCGACGGTGCTGGCGGTGCCGATGGGGCAGGGCCACACGCAAGGCGGTCGCTGGGCCACGCGCGATCATGGTGTCCGGGGCGCCAATCCGCTCGACCTGTTGGCGCCGCTCGCCGATGCGACCAGCGGCGCGCTCGCCTACGGCGCGACGCGCGTCCGGCTCATCTCGACGGGGCGACGGATCTCGACGTCGAAGCTCGAGGGCAACCAGCCGCCATATCAGGTCGAAGATTCGGATGTGGCCAAGGTGACGCGCACGGTCTAACCACATAGTTTGAGCTCTTGGTGTCCGTGCGGCGCGATCAACGCGGCGACCGGTGAGAGGATAAAGACGATGGCGATCACGCAGGCCCTTCCGCTTGCAGAGTCGAGTCAGCAGGCCCCGCTGAGTCCATACGATTGGGGCATGGTCGTCGACATCGACCGGTGCACGGGCTGCCAGGCGTGCGTGGTCGCCTGCCAGGCGGAGAACAATATTCCGATCAACGAGGAGGTGCGGTTCGTCGAGCACCGCGCCAAGGAGTGGATCCGCATCGAGCGGTACTTCGAGGGTGAGTTCCCGGACGTCAAGGTTCGCTACTTGCCCGTGCTCTGCCAGCATTGCAAGAACGCGCCGTGTGAGCCCGTCTGCCCGGTGTATGCGACGAACCACACCAACGATGGACTGAACGCGCAGGTGTACAACCGCTGCATTGGCACGCGGTATTGCCAGACCAACTGCCAGTGGAGCGTGCGCTTCTTCAATTGGTGGGAGCCGGAGTGGCCCGACCCGCTGACGTCGCAGCTAAACCCGGACGTCACCGTGCGCACCAAGGGCGTGATGGAGAAGTGCACGTTCTGCGTGCAGCGCTTGAATCGGGCGAAGCGCTCGGCGGAGCAGACGAACTCGACGGTGCGCGATGGCGAGGTGCAGCCGGCGTGCGCCCAGGCCTGCCCGACGGATGCGCTGGTCTTCGGCAATTGGCGCGATCCAAACAGCCGGATCAACCGCTTGGCCACTGAGCAGCGGAACTATCGGCTGCTCGGCGAGCTCGGCACGCAACCCAACGTGGTGTATCTCATGAAAGTCGATCCGAATGCGGCGCGGACCTCCACCGTGGAGGAGGAGTACCGCAACCTCACCGACGTGCACGGCGGGAATGTGGCGCCGGAGGGTAGTCGGCAGAATGCGGCGAACGAAGCGGCGGTGCATTGATTGCGATGCGGGCCACGGAGAGGCAGCTCGGTCCATTGTGGGAAGGAACCATTGCTCCAAAGATCCGCCGTTCATCTGGGAGGCGATCAAACCCATGAGGTTGGTCCCGCCCGCAATGAGCGTCGGCTGAGGATTGAAACATGAGGAATCATGGCTGAGCATCACGTCGTAATCCACCAAACTGAAGAGGGCGTGACCCGCGACCTCCTCGCCTGGCGCCGCCGGACGGCAGCGTGGATGCCCGCCATGGTGGTGCTCGCGATCCTGGCGGTCGCGGGGTTGGTCGCGCTCATCTCCTTGCTGCTAAGTGGTCCAGCTCCGTACTCCAAGTGGGGCTATCCCGTCGCGACGCTTGCCATCCTCCTCGGCGTGGGCCAGGGTGGTCCCATCATCGTCTTCATCACCCGCCTGGCGAAGGGCTTCTGGGGAATCCCAATCCGCCGGGCCGCCGAGCTGCTGGCCGTCACCGGGTTCGTCTCTGCGCCGCTCTATCTGCTGCTGCTCGCGCAGATGCCTGAGTGGTACAACCCCGCGCGCAACCAGTGGCGCGCCAGCATCTGGTTTCACTGGCCGTGGGCCCCAGGCCTATGGGATGCCATTTTCATCCTGCTGCTCGCGTTCACGGGAATCGCCTTGCTCTACTTCAGCGCGATTCCGGACTGGGCCGCGGCCCGTGCCGCCGGCGATCGCGGCTTCTTCGCGAATCGCGCGCGCTGGTTTGTGGGCACGCAGAAGCAGTGGTTCATTCTGAACATGGGCTTCGTTCTGCTCGGGGCCTTCTACGTAATGATTTACGTCTACGTGCACGTGTTCCTAACCGCGGATATGGCAGAGGCCATGGTGCCGGGGTGGGCGAGCTCCGTCTTCCCGGCCTATCACGCGATCAGCGGCTTCCAGAGCGGCCTGTCGATGGTGCTGATCATCGCGGGTGCGCTGATGCGCTACGGCGGTTTGCGTGACTACATCAGCCGCGAGCAGTTCTGGGGCGCCTCGAAGATCCTCCTGGCCACCGCGCTGCTCTACTTCTACCTGACCTGGGCGGAGTTCCTCCTTCCGTGGTACGGCCGCCAGCCGGGAGAGATCCAGTACCTGAGCCTGGTGCTGTTCGGCCC
>JAXDLH010000159.1:0-3853 GCA_034666705.1 Chloroflexota bacterium | reverse complement strand
ATCCAGAGCTTCACTTGTGCCTCGTGATGGGCATCGCGGCTCGCGGCAAGATCCGCAATGGACACGCTTATCAGCAGGGTGGCGATCAGCGCGGAGGGGACTCCCAACATTCGCCGCGCGAGAAAGTAAAAGACGGTGTTTGCGGTCGCGCTGAGTAGTGCGACGCCAATGCGCGCGCCGACCACGCTTACTCCAAACAGTTTGAAGAAGAGTGGTATGTAGAGAAAGGGCAGCGGGCCAATTGCGAAGTCCAGACTAGCGGGCCAGGCGTCTGGCTCGCCGGCCATATAATGGACAATGCTCGCATTGAGCTTGATTTCATCGTCCTCAAAACCGAAGGGGTAGGTCCCAATTAGCACGAGCCGCAGAAAAGCGCCGCCCGTCAGGATCAGGACGGCGAGCAGGATTTCGTAACGCCTGGCCAGGGTTCCATGCTGTGGCGATTCAGCGGCCTCATGGGATCTCGCCTGCAGGCAAGCAACTGCAACAGCGGCGAGGTAACAGGCCACGCCAACTGGGTTCTGATGGGCGAGCAAGAATCCCTCGCCCAGCGCGGCCAGCGCCACCGCAACGATCAGGCCTCCTGGTTGCCAGCAAGTGGCGACGATGGCGCGCCACACCATGGCACTCCGCCACCACGGGCGCAGGGCCGGGTTGCGTCCATCCTCCTGCGTAGCAATTCGCGTGCATGCGCCGATGACAAGCGAGCCGAGCAGGGCAACGGCGATTGTAATTGCCAATTGAAGCGGACGCATGTTGAGTTCCCGCCGGAGGGTCGGCATCAGGTTATCCCACCCCGGTGGGCCAAGAAGGGCGCCAGCCAAGAGGAGCACAGCAACACCGGCGAGCAGGGCAACAAGACGCAGGATCTCAGGGATCAAGTCCGGCATCGCGCCGATGCGGACGCCTATTGCATCGAATTGGCCACGTAGCCGGTGCATCGGTTGCCTGACGCCGTCTGATCGCAGCAGCGGACGCCTCACGCGCACCAATTGGACTTCGGAGCGCACCGTCGTGGCTGGTGGCACGGGCTACAGCCTATTCTCGAGTGCTGCGGGCGTCTCGAGGCGCTGCACACGTTCGGAGAGAAGCCGCCAATCTTCTGCTTCTCGTAGTCGAAACGAGTTCAACCGTAGCGCGCTGAATATACATTGTCGGCGCACCTACGGCAGGTGGTCGATTTTCATGAAACGCCAACGCGAGCCTCGCCTCGGGGCGACTTGACAGGTTGCGCAGTCCGCACCGATAATCCGCCAACTCAATACGCAATGACGAAGAAGAGAGCGAGTACGCGGCGTGCGCCGCCCAGAGAGTTGGGGCCAGGTGGGAGCCCGACCGTAGTGGCGCCGCGGAATGGGTCTCGGAGTCGCAGTCCGAACGTCCTCACGGATCAGTAAGCGCTGCCGGGTTCGCAACCGTTATCAGTGCGACGTCGATGAGCGTGCGAATGAGTACGCGTTCGGCGGGTGAGGGGCCGCACCTGCGGCCCGCATAAGGGTGGCACCACGAGTTGATCCCTCGTCCCTTTCGGTGGACGAGGGTTTTTTTGTACCCGCCACGCACGCAGCGTATGAAGGGAGGACGACCAATGGCCAAGGGCAGGCTGCTGACCGGCGACCGTCCCACCGGGGCGCTCCACCTGGGACACTACGTCGGCACACTGGAGAACCGGGTTCGCCTCCAGGACGAGTACGAGTGCTTTTTCATCATCGCGGACCTGCACGTGCTCACGACTGCGTATGAGGATCCGAGCCAGATCCAGGAGAACATCCGCCAGTTGGTGCTCGACTACCTCAGCGTGGGGATCGATCCGCAGAAGAGCACGATCTACGTGCAGTCGCTCGTTCCAGAGGTAGCGGAGATCGCCTTGCTTTTCGGCATGCTCGTCTCTGTCCCGCGCCTGCAGCGGATCCCGACCCTGAAAGAGGTCGTTCGTGACCTGCATCTCGAGAGCGCCTCGCTCGGGCTGCTCTCGTATCCGGTGCTTCAGTCGGCGGACATCCTCTGTGTGAAGGGCGAGGTGGTCCCCGTGGGGAAGGACCAGGTCTCGCACGTCGAGCTCACCCGTGAGATTGCGCGTCGTTTCAACAACCTCTACGAAGAGGTCTTCCCGGAGCCTCAGTCCCTGGTCGGCCGGGTGCCCACCCTGCCAGGCGTGGGCGGCACCTCGAAGATGAGCAAGTCGCTCGGTAATGCGATTATGCTCTCCGATGACGAGGCGACCGTGACGCGGCGTGTGATGAGCATGTACACCGACCCGACGCGGATCCACGCCACCGATCCAGGGCACGTTCGTGGCAACCCGGTCTTCGTCTATCACGACGCTTTCAATCCGGACACTGCTGAGGTCGCGAGCCTGAAACGCCGCTATCGAGCTGGGCACGTCGGCGACGTCGAGGTGAAACGCAAGCTCGCCGTCGCCCTCAACGAGTTTCTCCGTCCGATCCGCGAGCGCCGCCGCGAATTCGAGGCGCAGCCGGAACTCGTTGAACGCGTCATCCTTGAGGGCAGCGCCCGGACCCGCGAGGTCGTCCAGCACACGCTCGGCGAGATGAAGCACGCCATGCACCTCGATTACTACACAAGCCGGGAGGTGTCCCGCGTATGACACCGACGTATACGCCAACCATGGACGCCGTACTCGGCCTTCGCGGCCGCGGCCGGCTCCTTCCCATCTATCGCGAGTGCCTCGCCGACACGGAAACGCCCGTCTCCGCCTACGTCAAGCTGCGCCAGCCGGGCCAGCCAAGCATCCTGCTGGAGAGTGTCGAAGGCGGGGAACGGCAGGGCCGGTACTCGATCGTCGCGACCGCACCGTCGGAGACATTGCGCTTCCGCAGTGATTCTGTCGAGCATCACTCCGCAGATGGTGGGGTTGTCACCCGCCCATGCAGCGATCCGCTCGAGGTCGTCGACGAGATCCTCAAGACGCGCGAGTCGGTACCGAATTCGGACTTGCCGCGCTTTCATGGGGGCGCGATCGGCTTTCTCGGTTGGGACCTGATTCGCTCGTATGAAGACGTTGGGCCCATGGGCGAGCAGCCGTATGCGATCCCGCTCGGGGAGCTGGCGTTCTGCGATACGCTGGTCGTCTTCGATCACGTGAAGCACACGATCAAAGTCGTGGCGCATGCGCGGCTCGACGGCGACCTGGCGGCGGAGTACGACGCCGCCACCCGCCGCATCGACGCGGTGATCGAGCGCCTCCGGCGGGCGGCGCCTCTGGAGGGCGGCGAGGCCCATCTGGCCGACGTGCCGCCCCACGTCGGCCGCGCGCCAATCGCGCAGAGCAACATGCCGCGCGAGCAATTCGAGGCGAAGGTTCGGACGGCGAAGGAGTACATTGCCGCCGGCGACATCTTCCAGGTCGTGGTGGCGCAGCGCTTCTCAGTGCCAACCGACGCTTCGGCACTCGCGCTCTATCGGGCGCTCCGCTTCGTGAACCCTTCGCCGTATATGTACCTGCTCGACTTCGGTGACTATCAGCTCGTCGGCTCATCGCCTGAACTGCTGGTGCTCGTCGACGGCGGGATCGTCACGACGCACCCGATTGCGGGCTCGCGGCCGCGCGGAGCCACGCCAGAAGAAGACCAGCGGCTGGAGATCGAGCTGCTGCGCGACGAGAAGGAGCGCGCCGAGCACATCATGCTCGTGGACCTCGGCCGGAATGATCTCGGCCGGGTATCCGAGCCTGGCACGGTCAAGGTGGATACTCTGATGGAGATCGAGCGCTACTCCCACATCATGCACATCGTCTCGAACGTGGTCGGCGAGCTGCGCTCCGACCTGCGGCCGATTGACGCCCTCCGGGCCTGCTTCCCGGCCGGCACCCTCTCGGGCGCACCCAAGATCC
>JAXDLH010000158.1:0-10357 GCA_034666705.1 Chloroflexota bacterium | reverse complement strand
CCGGCGGCCCACTGTCTGGCGCGCCTGACTGTGGGCCGCCAGTGTTCCGATCAGAACGTGAGCTTCAGGTCCGCATCGTAGTCGGGCGAGACAGGCACCTGGTGCGTGAGCTGGATCTCGCGGTGCTCCTTCGCCGATTGCATGATCGCGAGCGACACCTCGAGGGTCGCCATCCCCCAGCGCCCGTCGTGATAGACCGGCTTATCCAATACGACAGCGTTGTACAGCTCCTCGAGCTCCGCGCGCCGGCCGACGCCGCCCGCTTCCAGCTCCACGTCCACGTCGTGGATGCCATCGTCATCATAGATGTAGATACCGTACTGCGAATGGCGGATGTCGCCGCGCTCGCACGAGACGACGATGAATCCCATGTCTTCGGGCACCCACGGCCGCCGCGTACCGGGCTCGGTCGCCTGGCGCTGGTCGGATCCGCCGATGCGCATCGCCTGCTTCTGCTCCGCCTCCGGGCGTGAGCCAGCCCGCATCTGCCGGCGCATATTGCCTTTCTCCTCGGGCGAATAGTGCATCTGCGCCCGGCCCCACGGCACGAACTCGGCACCGATGAAGTAGCCGTAGCCGTTGTGCATGATGGTCGAGGGAGTGCCGTCTTCGAACTCCAGGTACGCCGTGTAGTACCCCGGGATGGGTCGCTCCGGCATCCATTGGCCCGTCATGCCGCGCACACTCTTGAGCATGCCGCCGCCGATCACGCGCACGGTATCGATCTGGTGCGGACCCTGCCGGTACGGCACGCCGCCACCCTGCGCAAGATCCAGCTCGTCGGGGGTGCGCGGGCGGAGCATCCAGTCTGAGTACGACCAGATGTGAATCGCGCACAGCTTGCCGATGCGGCCGGACGTGACGACTTTGCGCATCGCGCGCAGCGGCAGGGTGAAGCTGCGAGTGTGGCCCGCGAGGAGCTTCACGCCATGCGTGTCCGCCGCGGCGCACATCGATTCCGCCTGCGCGATGCTGATCGCCATCGGCTTCTCGACCACGACGTGCTTGCCGTGCTGGGCAGCCGTAATCGTGTGGGGCGCGTGGAAACGGTTGGGGCTCGAGATCCAGACCGCCTCGACGTCCGGGTCCGCGCACATCTTCTCGATGTCGTCATAGAGCTTCGCGCCGGGGAAGCGCTGCCCGAACTTCTGCAGCGTCTCAGGCACGACATCGCAGCCGGCCACGACCTCGATCTCGTCCATCGCTTCCATCGCCGGCATGACCTCGGTCGAGCCGACGCCGATGCCGATGATGCCAACCTTCAGCACGCGCGCCCCGCCTGGCCGCATCGCGGTAGCCTGGGCCGTCGTCTCTGCCATGATGTCCTTCCTCCCTCTCAGCTCGCGCAGGTGTTCCTCCACGAGGGACGCTTGCAGCAGCGCTCCCTGCCCCTCGGCCGAACGTATCAGCAGCGATGGGGAAAGTCAAACACGATGGGATCAGGTTATGCGCTTCGACGGGCGTGGGCCGAGCATGTTCGACTTGGCGACTCTACCCGAGGGCATGGGTCTCGAAGCCGCCGAGGTGCCGAGCGTCGAGTAGATTGCCGACGTGGCGGCAGCAGTGGGCGTAGCCCTGCATCATGGCCTCGATCCCGCTCATCTGACGACCGGGCGGAATCGGTACGGTACGCTGCAACTGCTCCTCCGTGATGCCGGCGATAACCTCGGCCGTGCGCCGATGCGCTTCGTCGACGAAGGCGAGGAGCTCCCTGAGCGTGGCGGGGCGCTCATGGTTGAGGTTTTGCGCTTCGAGGCCGGCGACTGCTCGCGCGCGGGTCTCGAGCGCATCCCACATGTGTACGACCATGCCGTTGATGCCCCGCTCGTCGATCGCCTCGTGGTCGTAATTCACCTGCTCGTCAGTCAGGTCGGAACAGGCACGCACGAGATAGTCTTTGATGCGGTCGTTCTCACGTTGCAGGATCGGCGTAATATCCATCTCTTCATCCAGTTCAGGCTCTTCGTCCCATCCGGCCGGCGCGTTCGTTCAGGCCGGTGCCAACAGCCCAGTCTCGTGGGTCTCGACGACGGCATTGAACTCGTCGAGCTGCGTGTTTACGTCCATCGCCCGGATGCGGTAGACCTCGCCGTGGTGCGCGGCGTACGGCTCGATGCCCTGCTGCAGCTCGCGCGCCACCCCGAGGAGGCGCCGGCGGGCCGTGATAATCGCCAGGTCCGCGGTGCCAAGGTGCTCGCGGCGACGGTCGTAGATCGGCCCCATGCCCTCCTGCACCGCGCGGTCCTGGTCGTTCACGCCCCAGATGCCGGTATAGGTCAGGGTGCGCTGCAGCTCACGATCAATGAGATAGTCATTGCTCGCGTTGCGCTTCGGCGTGAACGTGCCCGGAATGACCTCGGGTGGGAACGCGCGACCCTCGAGCCGGACGGCGATGTCTGCATCAGTCATGGGCCGCTCCGGATGGTAGGAGAAGTAGAAGGTCATCGTGCGCTCGTCATCGACGGGAATCCACGCCCGGCCGCCCGCAGGGAACTTGAGAAACGGAATCAAGCTCCACGTTGGCAGCATCGCCTGGGTCACACGCCAGTTGTACGTATCGTTCCCAATCGTTCGCCGGGCGCCATAGCGGAGGCCATACTCCGTGTTGCCGACCACCAGCTTCGGCGCCTTGTCCTTCGCTTTCAGCTCCGGGCGGATCGTCGTCTCGTTCGGCGACTTGCTGGGATCCAGGTACGTGTGCAGGAATGACGAGTGCGAGCTGTCGATGTCGCCTTCGTACCCCTGAAGGTAGTTCGTCTCCTGGTACCACTTCCAGACCGTGCTGTGGCCAGCCGGGACCCGCAGCCACTCCAGGTCCGGCATCTCTGGCTCGAGCGCAGGCGGGCCCATATAAACGAAAATCGCGCCGCCCGCCTCTCGCGTCGAATAGGCCGTCGTCATGATTTTGCTCTTGAAATTGGACTCGGCCGGCTCGTTGGGCATGTCGACGCATTGGCCAGTCGTATCGAACTTCCAGCCGTGGTACACGCAGCGCAGCCCCTCCTCCTCGTTCCTGCCGAAGAAGAGCGAGGCTCCCCGGTGGGGACAGTGCGCCGCCACGACGCCGACCCGGCCGGTACTGTCACGAAACGCGATCAGATCTTCGCCGAGGATGCGCAGACGCACGGGGGGGCAATCGCGAGCGGGCAGCTCAGTGCTGAGCAGCGCTGGCAGCCAGAAGCGGCGGAACATCTCGCCCGCGGGTGTCCCCGGCCCGACGCGACAGAGAAACTCGTTGTCCTCTTTCGAAAGCATGACGTACCTCTCGCTGCGGCGCTCGTCGCCCCGCCTGGCGTTAGTGTCCACGCATCGCACGCACCCGTCAAGGGCGCTCCCCGCCGGTTCCCTTTCGCCCACACTGCATTTCGGGGCGGGCACCGCGATGAGCTTGCCGAGTACCGAGGAACCGAGTACGGTAGCGCCGACAGTCGAACTCCGGTCAGTGCCGGGGCTTGGCCAATTGCATGGAACCTACCATCATCACGAGAGGAGTGCTATGCAAGCACCGATGCAAAGCTGGGACGACCAACGAATCAAGCGCGAGCGGCTCGCACTGCTCCAGGCAACTATGAGGCAGCGGAACGTCGGCGCCCTCTACCTCGAGGACTCCATGTTCAAGCGCTACGTACTGAACACCAAGGTGCCCGGCAGCGCGGTGTTCGTCCCCGTTGAGGGAGAGGCCCTGGCGATCGTCCGCCGCCGCGACATCGGCTACGTTGGCGCGCAGCACCCCAACGTGCGCCTGCCGTTTGAATCGCGTGGCGGCGCCCATTCCGAAAGCGGCGACGCGAACGAGAGCGGCGACGGCGCCGCGATCGGCGACGGCGTCGCAGACCTCATGCGTGAGTACGGCCTCGAGGGCGAGCAGGTGGCGGTGGACCTCCTGGGCCCCGTCGCATACTTCGGCCTGACGCGCGCCGAGATCGCCCTCGTCGATGCCGCCCCAATCTTCGAGAAGACCTGGTCGGTCAAGACGGACGACGAGCTGGAGATCTACCGGGCGATCGGGCATCAGTACGAGCACGCGATGACCGCATTTCGCGACGCGCTGAGACCGGGCATCACCGAAAACCAACTCGCCGCAGTCATCACCTCCGCCTGGTATGAGGCCGACGGCGAAGACATCGCGCAGCTCAACGTCTGTGTGGCGGAGAACATGAATCCATGGAAACGGTGGCCCACGCAGCGTGCCGCAAACGACGGCGACTTCGCGGGGGTCGATCTCCACGGCCGCGGCTTCAACGGGCTGCGCGGCGATGCGTCGCGGACCTTTTTCGTCGGTGAGCACCCGACTGCCGCGCACCGCGACCTGTACCGTCGGGCCTACGACTATCTCAGGTCGTCGATCGCTGTCTGGCGAGCGGGCCGAACCATCGAAGACGCGATGCGCGACGTCCCGAGAGTGCCGCCAAGTATCCAGCCCCAGCTCTTCAACTACAACTACGCCCATGGCGTCGGCCTCGGCAGCTCCGACTACCCGCACGTGAATCCGATGCGGCCAGCCATCGACGACGTCCTCAAGGTTAACCAGGTACTGGCCATCGAGTGCTACTTCGCGGAGGAGAACCATCCGCTCTGCGTGAAGCTGGAAGAGCAGATCATCGTACGCGACGGGGAGCCGGAGCTGCTTGGGCCGGCGATGCCATTCGACGAGCGGCTGATTCGCTGAGCGTGAAAGGAAGTTCATGGCAAGAGAACGAGTTCGCGTCAATCCGGGGGTCACGCGCTCACAGATCATGCTCGAGATGGCCTACGAGGTTATCCGCGACCAGGACTGGATACCGAAGCAAGTCAAAATCGACTTCCGCGAGCCAGGTGCAGACAAGCCCTGGGAGCTGAGCTTCTTCGGCAGTGATGGCCCGAGCGCGATCGCCCAGGTCGCCCGAGGTGAGGTCCACGTAGCCGTCGTGAACCCCTGCCAGCCGCTGGCGGTCGCGATGCGCGGCAAAGGCCCATTCAAAGAGCCAATCCCGCTCCGAACCATTACCGTGATTCCGTCGGAGGATACGTTCGCTTTCGCGGTGAGCGAGCGGCTCGGAATCAGCTCCCTCGAGGAGCTGCGGGATCGGCGCATACCGCTGCGCTACTCGATGCGTGATCGTCCCGATCATGGGGCATATTTCATGGTCCGGGAGGTGTTCGGCGCGCTCGGATTCTCCCCGGAGGACGTCACGGCGTGGGGTGGTGGGCTTAACCCGCAATCCGGCTTCCCGCCGGACGTCGGCCGCGTGGTACGAGGCGAGGTCGACGCGATCTTCGACGAGACCGTGCAGAACTGGGTACCGGCGGCGCTCGATGCCGGAATGCGGATCATGCCCATCGAGGGCGCCCTCCGCAGCGCCCTCGTCGAGATGGGTTTGCGCCCGTCGACCCTGCGCAAGGCCGACTATCCGGCGCTGCCCGCCGACGTGCCGACGCTGGATTTCAGCGGCTGGGCCGTGTACACACACGCCGACGTGCCCGATCCGGTGGTGCGGGCGTGCTGCGCGGCGCTCGAGGCATGCAGGGCGCGAGTGCCCTGGCAAGGTACCGGGCCGCTGCCACTCGAGCGCATGTGTGTCGACGGGCCTGGGACACCGCTCATGGCACCACTCCACCCCGCAGCCGAGGCCTATTGGCGGGAGCGCGGCTACATCGAGTGAGCGCCACGTCGTCCTGAGCGCGATGCGGCTTCCCAACCGCGGTGGTCGAAGAGCTACACGTGCTCGGTGACTTCGCCGCTCCGGACGTACACCATCACGTTCTGCTCCACGTCGCGAATGATGTGCTTCGGGTCTCGCCCGTGTTGCACGTCGCTGATCCCCTTCAGCAGCATCAGTCGCGTCGCCATCAGCACGCCGTCGTGAGCGCCAAAGTGCTCCTTCGTGCGGTCGACGATTGCGCCCTGGGTCTCATTCACCATGCTGTCCTGCGCCATGAAGCCCTTGACGGAGGAGCCTATCGTGCGGCACGGGATGCCTGAGATCGTGTCGGTGTGATAGTAGTCGCGGAAATAATCGTTTTCTGGGCCAGGCGGCGTGAGTGTGCCGGTTTCAATGGGCCACTCGTAGGGCTCGCCGTGGGTCCCGAGCGGCGCGAACGACGACAGAAAGCGAAGGGTATGCGTGTCGTCTGCCGGGACGAACCATGACTGGAACTTCTTCCAATCGCCGGAATTCCGGTGGGTCTCCTGCACGCGAATGAACCCGTAGGGCATGAAGAAGTGGGTGAAATTCACCCCCATCGTGGGTCCGGTCGGGCTCGGCGAGCTCTTGTAGACCCGCTGGGCGATCCCGTACTCGGTCTCCTCATACGAGATCTCCGGCTTCGGCATGCTCGCCAGCCGGTGCTTCATGACCGACCAGTTGTCGGTGTGCAGATAGGCGCCGTGCGGTGTGTCGAACGCGCCTTCGAGGTTTTGCAGATAGTTGCTGTTGATCCCGTAGTAGTCGACCTTGCGCGTGCCGTCCTCCCGGACCAGCGTCTCGTACCGAGGCAGCAGCGGCATCGAGTCTGCTGGCCCCATATAGGCGAAGATCATCCCGCCCAACTCCTGACACGGGTAGGAGAGCTGGACGACACGCTCCCTGAGCGTACTGCCGTCCGGCTCGGCGGGCGTCTCCAGGCAGCGGCCGTCGACCGCATAGAGCCAGCCGTGGAAGGGGCAACGGATGCCGCCATCCTCCACCCGGCCATACGCCAACGAGGTGCAGCGATGGCTGCACTGCGAGCCGAGCAGGCCAATCCGGCCCTGGTCATCGCGGAAGAGCACGAGATCCTCCCCCAGCAGACGCACCTGGCGTGGTTGATCGGCAGTCTTGACGTCGGCCGAGATGCCGATGGGGTGCCAGTAGCGGCGCATGAAGTCGCCGCCTGGTGTCCCGGGCCCCACCCGGGTCACGAGCGCATTTAGCTCGGCATCGAGCATGCAGTTACCCTCATTCGCTAAGCTGGTGTGAGCGTATCAACTGGCCGGGGCGGTGTCAAACGCCATGAGGCGGATGCTCGGATCAACTCACTTCCCAGTCCTGGATGTTCCACGTGATTCCCTGCTGTGGCCCATAGTTGCCCACCGGCCCGTGCACGCTGTTGCGGGCGACGATCACCTCGACCGCGTAGATCATGGGCTGGGCTCCGACCAATTCGGTCATCCGCTTCAAGACGCCAACGGTCGCTTGCTTCTGTTCGCCGGGATCAAACGATGTCAGGCGGATCTTCTGCAGCCGGTCGACCTCGGGATCGGAGAAGCTGCCGCGGTTTGAGCCGACGAATCGATTCGCGGGGGTCGGGAAACCCGAGGTCGTCCACACGAAGTTATCCGGACCGATGCTGCGACTGTTCACGTTCGCGGCGGGAAAACTGGAGCGCAGCTCGCCATCTCGCGCGCGTGCCGCCGGAATGCCGAATGTACTGGCATTCACTCCGGCGCCCTTCCAATTGTTCACGACGATTTCCCCTACGCGGGTTGCGTCGGTGGTCGTCCAGAGCTCCACGTCGAGCGTCTGCCCGGCAGCATTCACGGCCGGTCCGCCCCCCGCCGGCTTCTGCCAACCGGCCTCCGCCAGCAGCGCGCTCGAGCGGTTCAGGTCGAGCGGATACTTCGTGATGACCTGCTCGACCTCCGGATAGAGTGGATCGGTGGGCACGATGAACGCGTCGGCTACGCCGCCGAATCCGAGGTTGATCGTATCGGCCAGCGCTTGCCGATCCACCGCGGAGAGCAACGCTTGGCGCACGCGGACGTCGGTGACGGCACGCTGCCAGTTGGGGACCTGGCGGAACTGGAACTCCAGGTACTGCGCCCGGGTGACCCACGACGTCACGTAACCTTGACCGTTCCATTGCTCGCGTATCGCGGCGGCCTCGTTAGACCGCACGGTCGGCGAGTTGACCATGTCCACGGCGCCCGACAGCAGGCTCGCCATCTGCGCGTTCGCGTCAGGAATGAAGCGAATCTCGAGCGTGTCCAGCTTTGGCGGCCCGAGCGCCCAGCCGGGGTGGGCGCGCGCCACCAGGCCGCTCCCCCGGGTCCAGCGCTCGACCCGGAACGGGCCAGTCCCGACGTAGGCCGTGGTCCACTCCTCACCGATCGCGAAATTGTCGTGGTTGTTGCGGTACTTCGCTTCGAGCACGTGCCGAGGCAGCGGGTTGAGCTGCTGGTAGCCCAGCGTATTGGCCGCCAGGAAGGGCTCCCTCCACGAAATGACGAGCGTGTAGTCGTCCTTCGCCTCGACCGCAGACATCAGCGGCTCGGGCTGTGGCTGCTGGATCGGCAGGTTCTTGTCAAGGTAGACCTCGTGGGCAAAGACGTAGTCGCCGGCGGTGATCGGCGTGCCATCGTGCCAGGTTGCGCCGGCGCGCAGGCGATATGTCGTTACCATCGTGCCGTCCGGATTGATCACGAAATCCCCATTCTCCTGGGTCGGGATCTCTCGGGCAAGCACGGGATGGGGCTCGCCGGCCAGATCCCGCACCGTGAGTGCCGAATTGAAGGTCCACTGGTACTCGCCGTCCTCCGCCCCGGCGAGGAACTTTGGGCTCAACGTCTCTGGTTCGCGACCCCAGGCGACTTTGAGTGTGCCACGCGGCCCCGCGAGCTGAGATGCCGTGGGCTGCGCCGCGGCATCCGGGACGCTGCGACCGACCGGCTGGCCCTGGGAGCAGGCTGCCAGGGCGGTGGCCAGCACCAGTGCGATGGACCCCAACATGCTCGCCCGGGCTCGTTTGGCTCTTCGAATCATCCGCTCACCCTCCACAACGTTCCCGAGCGTACCGCGGGCGGGCACAGCAGTCAAACCGGTCTGCTGGACGTTTGCCTACGATCAGCCTCAGCGTCGCCCCGCACCACTCGTGCGACCCGAGGGGAACATGATCGTCATATGCGTGTTGAAACGACATTCCCACAGCCTCTTTCGTCCATACGGTCGCAGCGGATACAGTAGGCGTAACGAGCTGCTGACGGTAACCGACGGAGGAGACGCATGGTCCTGACGAAAGAGGAGAACGAACTGCTGACGCGCGTTGGCCCGGGCACGCCGATGGGCGAGCTGCTGCGCCGCTATTGGTACCCAATCGCGCCGATGCGCGAGCTGACCGACGAACAGCCGACGCGCTTCGTGCGAATCCTGGGCGAGGATCTCGTGCTCTACAAGGATAAGAGCGGTCGCGCCGGCCTCCTTCAGGATCACTGCGCCCATCGGGGCGCCAGCCTGCTGTACGGCCGGGTCGAGGAGCGCGGCATTGCCTGCGCCTACCACGGTTGGCTCTACGACGCGAGCGGGCAGTGCCTCGAGTGCCCGGCCGAGCCCGCGGGCAGTATGTTTCACCTCACCGTCAAGATGGCGGCGTACCCGGTGCAGGAATGGCTCGGCATGTACTGGGCATACCTTGGCCCGCAGCCGGCGCCGCCGATCACGAAATTCGACGTCTGGGCGCGCCGCGACGGCACCCATAAGATCTCGGTCCAGCCCGCGCTGGACTGCAACTGGCTGCAGCCGATGGAGAACTCGGTCGACCCCGCGCATCTGCCGATCCTGCATCAGACCACGTCGACGCAGGGCCGGAAGGCGCCGAGCACCACCCGGGGCTTCACCGACGACATCGACCACTTCGACTTCTACGAGACGCCATACGGACTGATGAAGCGGCGCACGTACAAGAACGGCCTGATCGACCAGCATCCGCTCGTGTTCCCGAACATCTTGCGCCACCAGAAGAACACGCAGATCCGCGTGCCAGTCGACGACACGCACACGTACATCGTGTTCATCGGCTTCGAGCCCAACGAGGATGGCAGCATCGTGGACGAGGACCCGATGTCGATCCCGGTGCGCTACGTGCCCTCGTACAAGGAGCCGGTCGGCCAGCTCCATCCATACGCGCGCTTCACGGACTTCGACCGCGAGGTCCAGACGCAGGACCACGCGGCCTGGGAGACGCAGGGCCCGATCCAGGATCGCTCGAAGGAACGGCTGGCGACGTCGGATCGCGGGATCGTGATGCTGCGCCAGATGCTGGTCCGTGAGGTCGAGAAGGTCCAGCGCGGCGAGGACCCGATGAACGTGTACCACGATCCGGAGCACGAGGTCGTCGATACGAACCTCGAAGAGTCGGTGCGCGATCTTGGCCGCTGGCGGGGCGCCGCCCCGCCACCCGAGACGCCCGCACCCGTGCGAAACCGCGCGTACTAGCTGCTTGGAAGAAGGGAGGATCAACTTTGGTAATGATTAGCACCGCCCACGGAGACCGATCGCTGCGGTCCTTCATCGACACCGAGACCGGCACGCTGAGCCGCGAGCTCTACGTCAACCCGGACATCTTCCAGCAGGAGATGGAGCAGATCTTCGGCCGCTGCTGGCTGTTCCTCGGGCACGAGAGC
>JAXDLH010000157.1:0-7869 GCA_034666705.1 Chloroflexota bacterium | reverse complement strand
AAGCGTCTGGCAGAGCCAACTCCGCGTCCGAACTCGCCGCGGTCAGCGCACCCGCGGCGAGCGGCGGATCGGGCGGGCAGGGATCTTCGCCCAACGATTCGGGTAAGGCGCCCAACTGGCCGACGATCTGACCCAGCGGGTCAACGCATTCGTAGACATCACGGTAGGTGAGATCAGTACAAGGCCCAACGCCGGGGATCGAACTGCACGGGACATCTACATCACGATAGATGACTAGCCAACCGGCTGGCGATGGGTGAACCTCGACGGTAGCGTTGGAACTAGCCGACCAATAGGGCAAACGCGTGAAGGCAATCGCGCGGATTGCGTCGGCGCTCGGCGCCTCCTGCGCCGCCGCCCAGGGTGCGGCGCTGCTGAAGACGACGAGCAAAGCGGGTAGACACAACAGAGGGCGCCACATACCTACAGCATAGTGGGTAACTGGGGCCGACGCGATCAGCCTCGTCGCACGCCAGCATCGGATCCTTACGTCGGCCAGCACTGTGCGACCTCCCTGGTCCGGCCGATGATTGCTATGAGCGCTTCGATCGGGGGCAGCTAGCTGTCGTTCGATGTGGGGCTGAGCACAACGCTTCACACCAGGATGGGGGGATCTGCAAGTGGACCGCGCCATGCAGGGTGATATCGGACCGATGCGGAGCGCAACTCAGGCGCTCACGCTCGGCAGGCGGACGGTTTCATTGCAGTGCACTAACCCACACTGCCGCCATGAACCGGGCAACGGTACTCCGGGAGACCCAGCGGCTAGAGTTTTATGGCGATTCCTCGCCTCGACAGACGGGCTACGCCGTTGGAACACCGGAGGTTTACTCGACCACATGGAGACCGATCTATCTGCGTTCGCCGCGCCGCTTGCTCCTACTGAGACCCGTGCCATTCCGCACATTGGGCTGCCATCACGAGGCGCTTCGCCTATCGCCGAGCCGGCGGCAGCCCCGACCAGGACCCTCGAGCAACTCCTCACTGCCATGCTCGACGACCCCAATCCGACGGCCTGGGAGGTGGCCGGGCTGCGCACCGTCGACAGCCCCGATCTCCATACGAACAGCGGTCCTGAAACGCCGCTGCTCGAGTTCATCGCGGGCTCGCCGCTTTCCCTGCAGAGCACGCCTTCGCCTCACGAACCGGGACCACTCATGCTGACCCCGATGGCTGATGACGGACAGTACGCGCGCTGGCATATCACTGGCGCGTTGAGCTTTATGGGGATGCTCGAACTGGAGCGAGCCATCGCAACCCAGCCAGGCGTTTCCGCCGCGCATATCAGGCCCCGCGACAACGGCGCCGAGATCGCCGTGGATTGCCGCGACGTCGCCCGCACGCTCCAGACGCTCCTCGAACTGCCCAGCTTCACGATTACACTCGCCCAGGATTGATTAATGGCTTCAGGCGCACCCGCCGAGGTTCTCATCGCCGCGACCGATCCAAACCTGCGGTGGTTCGCCGAGCCCCTCCAAGCCGAGGGACTGACAACCCAGGTTGTAGAAACCTACGCGGACGCGTTGCGCGTCCTCGAGCAAACCCCGCAGTGCGTGGTCGTGCTCGACGGCGAGATGGAGGCGACGGCGGCCTTCCAGCTCTACCGGCTCCTCCACGAGGCCCAGCCCAGGCCAATGCTGATGCTCGTCACGAACGTGAACTATCCCAGGTTCGCGCTTGACTCGCGGCGGCCCGCGCTGGACGATTACGTCCTGAAGCCGGTCGGGGCGACCGAGTTGGCGCTGCGCATCAAGGCTGCCATGGCCCGGGCAGGCTATGCGGTCCCGGGAACACCCGCGTCTGAAGCCGCGCCTGCGACGGAGCTCGCCACGCTTCGCCACGGCAAAATTGTGAGCGTCTTCTCGACTAAGGGCGGCGTTGGCAAAACCACCGTGGCCGTCAACCTGGCGGTGACGCTCGCGCGCGTCCCCGAGCGGAGGATCCTGCTGGTCGACGCCGACCTCTGGTTCGGCGACGCGTCGGTCATGCTCAATCTGGCGACGAACCGGGGCATCCGCGACGTGTGCGAAGCATCGGAGCTCGATTTCGCAGCTCTGCAGCAAGCGCTCACGTTGCACGAGAGTGGCATATCGGTACTTGCACGTCCCCGCGAGGCGTCAATTGTCGACCAACTCGATCCGGTCGCGATCCTGCGAGCGATTCGAGGCTACAGCGCCCTCTTCGACTACGTGATCGTGGACATGCGAGCCTCGTTCGACGAGCTCAACCTGCAGCTCCTCGACGCGGCAGATCAGATCCTCCTGGTGACGACCCCGGAGGTGAGCGCGATCCACACCACGGCGGGCTTCATCCAGATGTCGCATTCGCTAGATTACACGGACAAACTGCGGCTGATCTTGAATCGGGCGAACAGTGGCATCGCCACCAATGCGCTGGAGGATACGCTCGGATTGCCAGTAATGGCCTCGATCGTGAGCGCCGGCCGGATGGTGGTGAATGCTGCCAACCAGGGAACGCCCCTCGTCCTGCTCGATCCCAACGCCACGGAGCGGATCACCAGCGATCTCCGGTTCGTGGCGGATCTGATTGCGGGTGAGCACGCTGCCAGCCCGTTGCGCCCCCCGAAGCAGCCACGGACATCCTCGAAGCTGCTCCAGCAGTTCGTCTCGACCTTTCACCTCTGATCGGTCCGAATCCCTGAGGAGTCGGCGAAACCGTCGGCTTCCTGTCTCGAGGCTGCCGTTCTCCAGGGTCGATAGGCCCCGCACGGTGCATGAAATCTTATGCTCCACGCCGGCTGCCGACTTGGGCTAATATGGCCTGGCTCAGGTCGCCCAGGGGCCGCCGCACCGCGCAGGGAGGAAGGCTTTCGGATGTACGAGGGACAGAAGGTCATCGACGTTCATGGCCACATGACGACGCCAGCGAAGTTTCGCGGCTTCGCGATGAATCTCATCACTATTCGCAGTCCGCAGAATCGCTTCGAGATGTCGGATGAGGAGCTCGACCGGGCGCTTGGCGAGCACATCGCGGCGCTCGATACTCGCAACATCGACGTACAGCTATTGAGCCCGCGGCCCGTGGCCATGTTCCACTGGGAGTCGCCCCACATCCAGGAGCAGTGGTGCCGGGTGACGAATGACGTGCTCGCGCAGAGTGTGCGGCTGCACCCTGACCGCTTCGGCGGGATCTGCCAGCTTCCGCAGAGCCGCGAATTCGACACCAACAATTGCCTCGACGAGCTCGAGCGATCGATAACCGAACTGGGGATGGTGGGAGCGCTCATTAATCCCGATCCCAGCGGCGAGCGCGACGTGCCGGGGGTAGACGACAAATACTGGTATCCGTTGTATGAGAAGGCGCAGGAGCTCGATGCGCCGCTGCTGCTCCACCCGTCAGCCAGCAAGGACCCCCGCGTGCGGCGGATCCCCCATAACTACCAGATCAACAACGTATGGGAAGAGTACCTGGCGACCCTGCTCTATATCGCCACAGACGTCTTCAAAGACTTCCCCCGCCTCAAGGTCGTGATCTGCCACGGCGGTGGCGCGCTGAGCCGACACTTCGACTCCGACATCCGCGACGGGCACCCGGCGCGCCGCGACATCCAGGAGCGCTTCAAGGACAATCTGTTCTTCGACACCTGCGTCTACGACCGGGACTTCATGCGGACGATGCTGGCGCACAAGGGCGTCGACGCGGCTGTCTTTGGGACCGAGATCGGCGCAGCCCTCCGGACCGATGTGGTGGAGATCATCGACAGCGTTCCCGACCTCACCACCGAGGACAAGATCAAGATTTTCAACACGAACCCACGACGCGTCTATAGCCGACTCAAGGCCTAGCCAGGGTCACCGCACGTTTTCCGATGCCGCCCGCAAAGGAGTCGCCGATGTGGAGCGCCGTGACGAGCACCAGGGCCTGGACCGATCGACTCACGGGCTAGAAGGCGCCGGACTCGCCGATAGTATCGAAGTACTGGACCGTCTCGGCGAGGCCGACCACGTCGGCGTACTTCTGGTTCATGTCAAACAGGTTGATGGCGTGCGAGGCCTGGGTGCGGTCGAAAGTGCACTCCTCGACGACCCCCATCTGGAAGCGGTAGGTGCAGCCGTCGACGACCGAGGCGCGCACGCAGCCGCTGGTGGTCTCGCCGCAGGCGATGACGGTGTCGATACTGTTGAAGACGAGGTGCGCCACCAGTGGCGTGCCAAAGAAGGCGCTCGCCGAGGCCTTGCGGACCACAAGCTCGCCCTCGATCGGCGCGATCTCGTCGACGATCTTGTTCGAGATCGCCTTTTGCTCGGGCGTCAGGCGGCTCTCGGTCTGCTTCGTGCGGCTGCCCCAGGGGCTCGGGAAGTCATCGAAACCGGTGGCGAAGATCACAGGAATCTTATTGGCCCGCGCGGCGGCGAGCAACTCCTGGGTCTTGTAGATCGCCTCCCACCCCTCCAGGCCACAACTCGATGGCCAGGTCTTGACCGCCTCCAGGATATCCTCGGGCTCGGTGCCGAGCACGCTGTAGTAGTCGTCGATGATGAGCAGCGCCGGCCGTGTCCCGAATCCCTTGCGCGGTCGAGGACCGCGGCCAGAGGCGTTCAAATGCAGCTTGTCGCGCTCGGTTAGAAATTCGTCCCAGACGGGCATGGGGTCCTCCTTCGGCGGTGCGAGGCTTTCCGGTGACAGGGCGAGAGCCCCGACGCAGAACGATACCCACCAGAGATCGATACGGTCAGCGGCGAATGCGCCGGAGACTGGCGCCAACTAACGGGCGAATCGACCAGTGAAGTACGGACACATTGAGTGATCACAAAGAAACCGCGCGATAATACGGCTGTGAGCAACCCGCCGCCTGATCCCAATGCTACGAACGGAGGCCATGCCCCGGATACCTCCGAGTCGCGCTGGCCGGCGTCGCTGGCGGTCATCGCCGCGCTGATCCTCTACGTGACGCTCCCCGAACGCTTCACCGCCGGGCCGGTCTGGCTGCTCCCCAGTCTCGAGGCCGCCTTGCTCATCCCGCTGATGATTGCCGCACCGCGTCGGGTCGCGGACGAGCCTGGCTGGCATCGGGCGATGGCCGTTGGTCTCATCGCCGTCGTGAACGCCGCGAACCTGGCCTCGCTCATTCTCCTGGTCCGCACGCTGCTGCACGGCGAGGCTGGCGGCGAGCAATTGATCTTTGCCGCCATGCAGATCTGGCTCACCAATGTGCTGGTATTTGCGCTCTGGTACTGGGAGGTGGACCGCGGCGGCCCGGGGGCACGCCAGCGCGAGGAGCGCCGGCCACCAGACTTCCTCTTTCCTCAGGTGCTCGAGCCGAAGCTGGCCCCGAACTGGGCGCCGCGCTTCGTCGACTACCTCTACATGGCCTTCACGAATGCGATGGCGTTCAGCCCGACGGATACGCTGCCGCTGACCCCAGTTGCCAAGCTGCTGATGCTCATCCAGTCACTCGCCTCGCTCGCCACGGTGGTTCTGGTGGCGGCCCGCGCAGTAAACATTCTCCGGTAGCACGGAGAGGCGCGACTATTCTCCTTTGTACTGTATGGACCAATCCCGGCCGACCATTACTCGTGGACGCGACGTGTGAATCCGCCGCGCCACGCGGTAGCTGCGCGTCGTCGCCATGACGGGCGCAGAGGGAGGCTCAGTGTCATACCTGAAGGGGCTGGTGTTCGATGTCGACGGGACCCTGACGAACAATCTAGCTATGGCGACGCGCACGTTTCAAGAGGTCCTGCGCCAGCATACCCACCGGGATTTCAGCGATGCGGAGATCCGCGCGGCCTGGGGACCGACTCAGCGAGGTCAACTCCGCCGGATTCTCCCGACCGACCCCGAGAGCTGCTTTGCCATGTGGCTCGCCATCTACCGGCGCGATTGGGACCGGTCGGCGCATGCCATTGGGGGACTCGATACAACCCTGAACTGGCTCCAGAAGCAAGGATATCGCCTGGCCATCGTGGGCGGTGGCGACCGGGAGGCGATCGACCTGACCCTCGAGCTCCTGGAGTGGCGGATCGCCTTCGACCCCATCGAGTCTGGCTCGGCGGAGGGAGCCGTAAAACCGGCGTTGCTGCGCAATGTCTTACTGTCCTGGCAGCTCCGGCCGGACGAGCTCGCCTACGTGGCCGACACACCGGATGACATGCGCGATGCGCAAGCGGTGGGTATGGTGCCACTTGGCGCGTGCTGGACGGACGGCTACGATGCCCGTGAGCTCGTCGAGGCAGGCGCAGCCGCGGTGTTTGGGTCGCCTGCGGACCTTCAAGCCTGGGTCGCGGCACGCAGTCCGCTCAGCTCGGCGCGCGGAGCCAGCGCTGCCGACGGCGCTGACCAGGCAACTCGCCGCGACGGCTCGGCAATATAGGCCAACTGGCACATTACAAATCGCACCTTCGGCCGACAGTATTACTCGGAGCTCCTTCCCGCTCGTCTGGTGCGCGGGACCTAGCATTCCCCGTCGATCCTGGAGGCCTGCAGTTATGGTCCACCGACTTATTCGTTCCGGAGCTGCGCTCCTCCTCATCCTTGCGGTGGGCCTGATGCTCCACCCGTCTTCTTCAGCAGATGCGGCCACGCCGCCTGGTGTCTCCGCGTGGGGCTTCAACGCGAATGGCCAACTGGGCGATGGCACCGCGAATGCGCGGATTGCGCCCGTCGCAGTCAATGGCCTCAGTGGGGTAGCCTCCGTCGCCGCGGGCGAGACGCACAATCTCGCCCTCAAGACCGATGGCACGTTGTGGGCCTGGGGGGACAACTCTTCGGGCCAACTGGGCGACGGCACCACGACCAATCGCAATACCCCCATTGCCATCGGTGCACTCGGCAACGTCACGGCCGCCGCGGCCGGCAACAGCTACAGCATGGCCCTCAAGACCGATGGCACCGTCTGGACCTGGGGTAACAACGCCTGGGGCGAACTCGGGGATGGGACCACGACGAATCGGTCAACGCCTGCGATGGTGATTGGGCTCCCCGAGGCGGTTGCCATTGCCGCCGGCACGGGCCACAGCCTGGCACTCACGCGGGACGGTTCCGTCTGGGCCTGGGGCGATAATGTGGGGGGCGACCTCGGCGATGGGACCACAACCCAGCGCAAGACCCCGGTCGCCGTCGCCGGACTCAACGGTGTCGTAGCGATCGCAACTGGTGCGTTCCACAGTCTGGCCCTGAAGTCGGATGGCACGGTGTGGGCTTGGGGACAGAACAGCGCGGGCCAACTCGGCGACGGCACGACCATCAACCGGATGACGGCCACCGCAATTCGCACGTTGACCGACGTGAGCGCCATCTCGGCCGGTGCGTTCCACAGCCTGGCCTTGAAGTCAGATGGCACGGTATGGGCTTGGGGCGACAACCTCGGCGGCGACCTCGGCGATGGCACCACCATCCAGCGGATGGCCCCGGTCCTCACAAGCGGGCTGACCGGAGTCATCGCCCTCGCCGGCGGTCACACCCACACCCTGGCGCTGCGGTCGGATGGGACCGTCTGGGCCTGGGGCGCGAATGACTACGGGCAGCTTGGCGATGGCACCACGACTGGCCGCTCCACGCCAATCATGATCAGCGGAACCAGCGCCGTGAGCATGATTGGGATCGCGGCCGGTGCATTCCACTCTCTGGCACTCGTCCCGCCACCTCCGCCAACGCCGCTGCCCACTGCCATTCCCACGATTACGCCCCGTCTAGGCTACGAGGTGACCGTGTACTGAGTACCCCTTCGGTAAGACCGCACCACGGGTCGTGTCTTGTGTGTGACCTAGGTCACACACAATGTCCGTAGTACCACACGTTCTACACCAACAATTAACTACAGTTTGTAACACTCCACCCCTATCGTCCGTTAACATACGGCAGGGGGTGGCATACGTCTGCAACGGGCAAGGGCGCACCGGCCCCAAC
>JAXDLH010000156.1:0-3513 GCA_034666705.1 Chloroflexota bacterium | reverse complement strand
GGAGCAGAGCATGATCGCGCCTCGAGCACGCGAGGCGGTGTCTCAGCCATCCAAGACCCCACGCGCCTGGATGGCCTCGAGCTGCGTACTTCGGGATGGCGCGTCGAGCCGCTCGCGGTGACGTCGCTCTTCGCGGCCTGCTACGCAGACCGCTCGCGATGCCCGCCCGGCAGCGTGGAATTCGACTCCGCGCTCATCATGCGGGACATTCCGCACGAGTGACGGGCCCTGCCCGACTTGTTTGACGAGCGCCGCGCGGAGTGACGAGCCGCCTGGCGTCGCCTACGCTCGTTTGTCCCAGCCGAACACGCGCCACGTCTCGGTCATCGCTGGGTTCACGCCGTCCCGCAGCAGCCAGGCGACTGGCATCACATAGAGCGGCAGATTCGCCAGGTCGGAGTACACCTCGCGGAGCAGCGTGTTCTGCACGGCGTTGCGCTCCTTGGGGTCGATCGTGCCGGCGAACTTCGCGTACAGGTCGTCGACCCGCGGGTTCGAGTAGCCGCCGTTATTCGCCGTGGACCAGTTGTTGTGGTCGCCGGTGATCTCGCTGGTGAGGATGTTGGCGCAGCACGAGCCCGACTTGCTCAGGGTGGCAAAGGTGGCCTGGCTGAGGAACTTGCGGTCGCTCACCTCGTTCTGCGAGATGAAGTGGAGCTCGACGTTCGCCCCCAGCGCCTTCCAGTCGTTCTGGATGATCAAAGGCACCTGGTCGTAGCCGTCGGGGCGAATCGAGAAGGTGGCGTCGAAGCGCTCGCCGCTCGCGTGCACGAGGACTCCATCCGGCCCCTTCGTCCAGCCCGCGTCGGCCAGGAGTTGCTGCGCTCGGGCGAGGTCGTGCGGATACCTCGGAACGCCCGCCTCCAGCTCCGCGCGATCGGGGTCGTCGGGCAGCACCCAGCTATCCGTGACCGGCGCGAAGCCGTTGCCGGCGATGTCCGCGAGTTGCTGGCGGTCGATGCCGTGCAGCAGCGCCTTGCGTACGTTGAGCTGCTGCAGCCCGTTCTGGGGTCGGGCGAGCTCCGAGCGGAACTGCGGTTTCACGTTGATGATCGCCGTCGTGGTCTGCGGGATGACCTGGTTGCCGGTCCCCTGCCACTGCTGCTGGATCGTGGCCGCGGTGGAGAGGCTTACCGGCGGGGCAGCCACGTCGAGCTGGCCCGCGAGCGTCTGCACGACGCGGGCATTGTCGTCAGCGATGAACCTCAGGAGGACCTCGTCGAGCGGAGGCCGGCCCAGGAAATAGTCGTCGAAACGGACGAGGTCCACCTCGGTGCCGGGCTCGATCCGGTTGACCCGGTAGGGTCCGAGGCCCACGTACGAGCTGCCCATGTACGGCGTGTTCAGCAGCGCCTGCTTGTCGGTGCGGTACGTTTCGGCCAGCAGGTGAGCGGGCCACGGGTCGAGGCCCGGCGCCGTGCCCGCCGTGGCGTAGGTCTGCTTCCAGTGCACCACCACGGTGAGCGGGTCCGGGGCGGTGACCGACGTGATCAGCGACTTGGCGCCCGGGTCCTTGGCGGTCTGGAACGCCGGATCGCTGAAGACCTGGTAGCCGAAGAGCACGTCATCCGCGCTGAACGGTGCGCCGTCGTGCCATTTCACGTTCGGGCGCAGCTTCCAGGTGAGATCCATCGTGCCGTCGGGGTTCACGCGCCAGGTGCCATTGTCGAATGCGGGCAGCTCCGGCGCGATCGATGGATGGGGCACGCCGAACGAGTCGGTCCTGGCGAGGAAGTCACCGGCGAGATCCAACGCGGGTGACTTGAGCTGGCCCGCCGTGACCGCGCCGGTGTACTGGTCGAAGGAGAAGAAGTCCTTCGGATAGCCGTAGACGAGCACCTTCTTTGCCTGGGGCTGGGCCAACGCCGGCTGGGCGGCTGGCCCGGACGACGTGGATTGGGCTGGCGCGCACGCGGCCAGCAGGCACACGAGCATAAGCAGTAGGGCGATCGGTGATGTGCGGCGCATGAGGCTGCTCCCTATGCCAGGCGGGGGCAGAACTTGAGCGCATTCTCCCCGAACATCTTGCGCTTGGCGCTCTCCGTCATGTCGGTCCGGTCAGCGATCATGGGCACGCCGTTGGGCCAGACGCTGCCGCCGTGAGGATAGTCCGTGGTGAAGACCCAGCAGTCCTCGCCGAGTGCCTGCACGCACAGCCCGAGCGCGACCTCGTCGGGGAATACCCCCACCTGGATCTGGCCGCTGCGCACGATCTCCGATGGCTTGCGCTGCATGTAGGGCGTTGAGGAGCCGCCGGGCGTATAGCTCTGGTCGAGCGCCTCCACGAACCACGGCATCCAGCCGGCATCGTTCTCGACGAAGGAGACGCGCAGCTTCGGGAACCGGTCGAGAGCGCCGCCGCCGATGAGCGCCAGCATCGCCGTCATGCCGCCCCAGCCCTGGAGCACCGCGCGGCTGAAGGCGACGCCATCCGTGCCGAAGTGACCGGGGGTAAAGGGCGGGCGGCCGGACTCGCCGTGGACCCAGATCGGGAGATCCAGCTCCTGGGACGCCTCGAACAGCGGATACAGCTCCGGCTGGTCGAGCATTCGCCCATCGGGAAACATTCGAGGGATGAACATGCCCACGAAGTTCTCGTCGCGCTCTGCCCAGTACTGCAGATCGGCCACGTTCGCTGCCATGTCGCGCATCGTGGCATCGGCCACCCAGCGCAGCCTGCCGCCGGTCTCGGAGCAGTACACGTTCATGTAGCGATGGTACGCGAGGTGCAGCGCGTGCTCGAAGCCGACGTCGCGCAGCTCGCAATAGCCGTCGGACTGGCTGGGGAACATCACGGCGGTGTCGATCTGCGCCGCATCCATGTCGGCCAGGCGGATGGAGGAATCCCAGCTACAGGCCGGGTCGATGGCGCGGCCCGCCTGGGTAGCGCCGCGTACCCGCGCCCCGTCGCCGTTCGACACCGGCGTCTCCCACCCTTGCGGCACGCCGAGCGGGCGCCGTGGCGGGAAGGACCAGAGGATGTCGACTCCGGTGTCGCCGGGCCGTCGCTGGTTGGCCTTCACCGCGGCGCTGAGTTGCGCGAACTTCTCGCGGTACTGCGGGTCGACGTACTCCTTGTAGGTCCTATCGAAATCCCAGTACTCGCGGATGTGCGAGTCCATGTCGATTACCGGGTGTCCGTGGTAGCTCATCGCCGCTCTCCCTGGTGCTCCGTTTCAGATCTGCAGGCCCATCGCCGGCTTGTCGAAAGTGAACTCGCCCGCGCGCTTGAGCCACGGCCGCTTCCAGATCGCCTCGGCATCCGGCGCTGGCTGGCGTGGCAGCGGGGCGGGCACGGGCGTGTCGTAGACGCGCGCCACGTTTTGCCCGACCACCTTGGCGCGCACCTCGGGGGTGAGATGGCCGAGGGTGAGCGCGATCGTGTCGTCCGAGTAGGGCCAGATGCCGCCGCCGTGGGGGTAGTCGTTTGACCAGAGGAAGTTGTCGTGCCCCCAGCGCTCGAGCAGGAAGCCACCCACCCCATCCTGGGTGAAGGTGGCGAAGACCTGATTG
>JAXDLH010000155.1:0-5163 GCA_034666705.1 Chloroflexota bacterium | reverse complement strand
CGGCATTGGGAGCCGACCGCTACGTCTCCTTGACCGACGTCGATGGCATCCGTGACGATTCGGGCGAGGCGCTGCGCGGTCTCGATGCCAATGCCGCGCGGCAGATGATCGGGCGGGGAGTCATTTACGGCGGGATGATCCCGAAGGTCGATGCCTGCATCCGCGCGCTGGCAGCGACGCGCGAGGCGCAAATCGTTGATGGACGACAGCCGCACGTGCTGATTCGGGCGCTGCTCGACCCGGCGAGCGTGGGCACGCTGCTCACCCCGAGCGCGTGAACTTGGGAGGAGAGATAGATGAGTGAAGAGCTCCAGTTAGCCTTGAAGAAGGCAGTGGTGGCCGCACTGGCGGCCGGCGTGACGGTGTTCCTGAAGGAGTACACCCGCGAGCGAGAGCGACTCGAGCGCGAGTCCGGGCAGCGATAGGGGGCGCGGATGCAGGGTCGAGGCGCAGTGACCGTGGCGGGGATCTGGGAGGAGCGCGAGGCGCGCGTCCTGATGCACACGTATGGCCGGTATCCGATCGTCGCCGAGCGCGGCGAGGGGTGCCGCCTATGGGACGTAGCCGGAAAGCGGTACCTCGACTTTCTCGGGGGCCTGGCGGTCGACAGCCTCGGCCACGCGCCGGCGGTCGTCGCGCGCGCGCTCGCCGAGCAGGCCGCGCGCCTCATTCAGACGTCCAATCTGTTGTACACCGAGCCGCAGGTCGAGCTGGCCGAGTTTCTGGTCGCGCGCTCCCCGTTCGACAAGGTGTTCTTCTGCAACAGCGGCGCCGAGGCGAACGAGGCTGCGCTCAAGCTGGCGCGCAAATGGGGCAAGCAGCGACGTGGTGGCGCCTATCGGACGATTGTGGCCGAGAACTCATTCCACGGTCGCACCCTCGCCACCATCGCCGCTACGGGCAACGCGCATTACCGTGATCCGTTCACGCCGCTGCCGGAGGGTTTCGACTTCGTGCCCTTCAACAATATCGATGCCATCGCCGATGCGGTGAGCGAAGAGACGGTCGCGGTGCTGCTCGAGCCGGTGCAGGCCGAAGGTGGCCTTTTCCCGGCCGACAAACAGTACCTCGCCGACGTGCGCCAGCTCTGCGACGAGCGTAATCTGCTGCTCATTCTGGACGAGGTACAGACAGGCGTTGGCCGTTGCGGCACGCTCTGGGCGCACACGCAATACGGTATCGAGCCGGATGTGATGACGCTCGCTAAGGGGCTGGCGAGTGGCTTCCCAATTGGCGCCGCGCTGGCGAAGGCGCATTGCGACGTCTTCGAGCCCGGCGACCACGCCTCGACCTTCGGCGGAAATCCGCTCGCCTGCGCGGTTGGGCTCGCCGTTCAGAAGGAGATCGAGCGGCTCAACCTCGTCGAGCACGTGGCCGCCGTTGGGCGCTACTTTACAGAACGACTCAACGATCTCGGGGCCAAGCACCCGGTGATCCGCGAGGTGCGGGGCATGGGGCTGCTGGTTGGCCTCGAGCTCAACGAAGAGATCGCGCGCGACGTGCTGGTGAGCATCCGCGAGCGTGGCCTCATTGCCAACGCGCTCAACGCACGGACGATGCGCTTCATCCCCCCGCTGATCGTCAGCCAGGAGGAGATCGACGAGGCAGTCGCAATTCTCGACGCCGCCTTGTCAGCGCGGTAAGCGTAGGCTGATAGATTAGGGGCCGTCGGCGAGGAAGCTCAAGGTACTTGTCATCCTGAGCGAAGCGAAGGATCCGTGACCAGTCCCCGTTCCACACTCAGGTCGAGCCATTCAGGATTCAGTGACTCGATCAACTCAAGTTTTCGCTGGCTCGTCCACCCTTTCAGCTGTTTTTCGCGCGCGATCGCGTCATGTACGTCACGAGTGCTCTCGGACTAAACCAACCTCGTGAGGCCGTACTTTGCCGTGAAGCCGGGCACGGCGGACGTTTGATGCTCGAACGCTCTGCGAGCGAGGTTGTTTGTAACGCCGACGTAGAGCGTGCGAGATGCATTCGCCATGATGCAGACGACGCACTCACGACCCGGCATACTTTGCTCCCGACGAGGCTACGGATCCTTCCCTTCGCTCAGGATGACAGATACCTTGGAGTCTTACTCTCGAAATATGACTGGACCGGTAACCTACCCCGGGCGGCGGACGGGGGCCGTGAGGATGGATTCGAGCTCTTCCGCTGAGACTGCGCCGGCGCGTAGGACGAGGGCTTGGTCGCCGGTGAGGTCGAGGACGGTGGATTCGGTCCCACCGGGGGCAGGGCCGGCGTCGACGATCAGGTCTACCTCTGGTCCGATCGTGGCGGCCGCCTCGTCGGCGCTGCGGGCGCTCGGCTCACCGGATCGATTCGCGCTCGTCGTTGCGACGCGGCCACCAGCGGCCGCAATGATCGCGAGCGCCGCGGGGTGGGCGGGCACCCGGACGCCGAGCGTCCCGAGAGCTCCAGTCGGCGGGTTGCGGCGTCGCAGGACCAAGGTGAGACCGCCAGGCCAGAACTGTGCAGCAAGGCGCTCGGCGCGCGCGTCCACCTCACACCACTCCCGCACGGCATCCGCCTCGGTCACGAGCCAGATAATGGCCTTCTCGTCGGGTCGGCCCTTTACTTCATAGATTCGGCGAATCGCAGCCGGATCGTCGGGCTTAGCGCCGAGCCCGTACACAGTATCCGTGGGATACACGACGAGCCCGCCCGCGCCCAGAACCTCTGCCGCCCGCTGAGCCACTTCTGGCTGCGCCAACGCAGTCGCCGGCCATACGACCAGCGGAGCGCCCGCAGCCCGCTCATCCATCACACCCTCCTCACGCGACCGATCGTCCTCCGTGTCCCTTGCCCGAGCGGTGCGTTCTCCCATTCATGCTGCCGCGTGTACCGCTGCCGCGCGATACCGATCCCGCGTGCGTGCACCATATTGGCGTCGCAGCATGAGGGGCGACGGCATGCGCCGCCTGTTTACGGCGCGCTCTGCACGACGAGGAACCGCTCCATGCCCGCGGCATCGAGCTCCAGCATAATTTCTGCGTTGTGAACGAGATTGCGGGCGCGTGCCTGCAGCTCGCCGCCCTGGCCATCGCCGAACTCGAGGATCGCGCGACCACCGGGCTCGAGCAGGCTATCGAGGGCGCCCAGGAACGAGGTGATGATGGCCATGCCGTCCGGACCCCCATCAAGAGCGTAGCGCGGCTCGAAGCTATCGATCTCGGGCTCCAGCTCGGGGATGGCATCGGTAGGAACGTACGGCAGGTTCGCGACGACCAGTGGGACGGTACGACCGATCGCGCTTGCGAGATCGCAGGCCACCAGCCGCAGCCGCCGCTCGACCTCCTGGTCAAGTGCATTCTCGCGCGCCACGGCCAGGGCGCCCAGGCTTACGTCCGTGGCAATGGCGACGAGCTGCGGGCGCTGCGAGAGCAAGGTGATCGCGATGGCGCCGCTCCCGGTGCCAACGTCCAGTAATAGTTGGGGAGCGGTGGGGGCGAGCTGCAGCCAGTCCAGCGCCAGGTGCACCAGTTGTTCCGTCTCGGGTCGCGGGATCAGGGTCTCGCGCGTGACGGCGAACCGGCGCCCGTAGAACTCGCGATAGCCGAGGATGTAGGCGAGCGGCTCGCGCGCTCGGCGCCGTTCGACGAGCGCCACGAACAGGTCGACGAGCTCCTCAGGCGGCTGTACTTCGGGATGCGCGAGTACCGCTTCACGGCCGATGCCGGTTGCGTGCTCCAGCAGTACGAGCGCCGTGAGCCACGGCGAATCTACGCCGACCTGCTCCATGCTATCGCGTGCCCAGGCGAGCAGGCTGGAGACGGTACGCGGTCCGTCCGTCACCCTCAGATGCCGTCCTCGCGGGCCGCGGCGGCGATCGGGTCGATCAGCGGATCCAGCTGCCCCTGCATGACCTGATCCAGGTTGTGCAGAGTAAGGCCGACTCGATGGTCGGTCACGCGATTCTCGCGGAAGTTGTACGTCCGGATCTTCTCCGCCCGCTCGCCGGTCCCAACCTGGGAGCGCCGCAGATCTGCCAGTTGCTCGTGCTGCTGGTGCTGTTGGATGTCGTAGAGGCGCGCACGCAACACCGCGAGGGCCTTCGCCTTGTTCTTCAACTGGCTCTTCTCGTCCTGGCAGGTCACCACGAGGCCCGTCGGCAGGTGGGTGATGCGCACCGCCGAGTCGGTCGTGTTCACGCTCTGCCCGCCATGGCCAGTGGAGCGGTATACGTCGATCCGCAGCTCATCGTCGGCGATCTGCACGTCCACCTCCTCGGCCTCGGGCATCACCGCCACGGTTGCCGTGGAGGTGTGGATGCGGCCCTGCGCCTCGGTAACCGGCACGCGCTGCACGCGGTGTACTCCGCTCTCGTACTTCAGACGGCTGTACGCACCGCGCCCATCCACCTCCAGGATGACCTCCTTGAAGCCGCCCAGCTCCGTCTCGCTGGCTGTGAGGACCTCGGTCTTCCAGCGGCGCGCCTCGGCGTAGCGGAGGTAGGCGCGAAAGAGGTCGCCGGCGAAGAGCGCTGCCTCGTCGCCCCCGGTGCCGGCGCGGATCTCTATGATGACGTTGCGCTCATCATTCGGGTCACGCGGCTGCAGCAGCTCGCGCAGCTCGTTCACGAGCTGCGCGCGGCGCTCGTCCAGCGTCCGGATCTCCTCCTCGACCAGCTCACGCATCTCGGGATCCGACTCGGTCAGCAGTCCCTGGTTCTCGGCAAGCTGGCGCTCGACCAGCGCGAGTTCGCGGCCGCTCGCTACGATCGGCGTCAAGTTGGATTGCTCACGCCCGAGCCCCTGCAACCGGCGGCCATCCGTGACCACCTCCGGCTGCATCATGAGCTCGTTGATCTCGTCAATCCGCCGCGCGGCCTGAGACACGCGGGACAACAGGTTGTCGGTTGGCGCCTCGGTCACGATCCTCGCTCCTGTACCGCCGCTGCGACCCGCTCGATCGCCTCGCCGACGGGCAGCGTCTCCGGCGCAGCCGCCACCATGTCGCGCAGCGAGACGGTGCCATTCTGCACTTCGTCGTCGCCGAAGATCGCCGTCCAGCGGGCTCCCGCCGCGTCTGCGTGGCGCAGTCTGGCGCGCAGGCTGCGCTCGCCAACGCCGAGGACCGTCGGCACACCGCGTTGCCGCAGCGCGCTCGCAAATGAGGCCGCCGCGAGGCGCGCCGCATCCGAGAGAGGCGCAACGTAGG
>JAXDLH010000154.1:0-19646 GCA_034666705.1 Chloroflexota bacterium | reverse complement strand
ATCAGGTTCGCCTTGAGCTGCGAGACGTGGTACGCGGAGTCACCGATGTGGTGGCGGTGGGCCTGGATCTTGTCGTAGTCCCAGGCAGTGCTGATGAGGATGAGGTACGGATACTTCGCCACCGACTCCTCAGGGGTGATGGCGGCGGCACTGTCGTACTGCGCGACCTCGCCCTCTTCGTCGGTGCGACCGCCGACGTACATCATGGTCGGGTGCGCCCGCGCCACGCCGACGATATCCGCCCCGAAGAAGCGCGCCACCCGCTTGATGTGTGCGGTCATCGCCGCCGGGTCGTCCACCGGCACCCGCTCGGGCCGGGTCTCACCCCGCGGTGCGCGGCCGAGCGCGGTGGTAAACACGTTGCGGCGGTCGGCGGTGCGACCACCGGAGACGCGGCCAAGCGGATCCGGCGAGATGGCGTTCCGGTAGTAGTTGAACATCGGCTTGCCCAACTCGCCCCGCGAGTTCCTGGGGTGTGGCGTGTCATCCGGATTGACGTTGACCACGGGCCCGACGATGTGCACCGTGCGGCCGAGGTCCGGCGGCGTCGGAAAATCGACACCGGGGCGGAGGCGATGCTCCTCGGGCTGGGGCTCGGCGGCGTTTTCGACCGTCACGGCCATGGAATGTCCCCTTCCTGGCGGTCGCGACCCGCCACACGCACACACCTGGACCGGCAGCCCGGCCTATTTGCCCGATTATATGCTCGCGTTGCGCGATGTGCGCACCGGAGTTTGCTCTGTGCCATCGCCTCGCTCGCCTCGTTGAGGAAACGATCCCGTCGACGGGATCCGGCGTCCGTTGACCGTCGACGGCGGGGGCGCTATCCTGTGGCACGCCGCCGGGAGCCCGAAACGGAGAGGTAGCCGTGGTACTTCTGCTCACAGAGTCGGACGTTCAAGACCTCGTCGATCTGCAGGCGGCGATAGCGTGCTTCACGCGCACGTTCGCCGAGCAGGGACGCGGCGAGCTGGCGTCCTGGGCGCCGCTGCACTTGACGGGACCCGGGGCGAACCTCCAGCTCCGCGCGGGCGGGCTGCTCGCGGCCGGCCGGATGGGGGTGCGGGTGTCGACGGGCGCATCCGGCTCCGCGTTCGTGGCGCTCCACGAGCTGCCCAGCGGCCGGCTGCTGAGCGTGATGGGATACCCATTCTCGAACCTGCGCCTCGACGCCTGCGTAGCCGTGGGCGTCGAGGCGCTCGCGCGACCGGGCGCCGCGCGCGTGGGGATGCTGGGTGCAGGCAGCCGCGCCCTCGGATTGCTCCGAGCGATCTGTGCCGTCCGCCCCGTGCAGACGGTCGCCGTGTACAGCCCAACACCTGCGCACCGCACCTCCTTCGCGGAGGAAGCGGCGCACGCGCTCGACCTCCCGGTCCGCGCCGTGGATGAGCCGACTGCGGCAGTGGCGGATGCGGACATCGTCGTCGTGATGACCAATGCGCTAACGCCAGCGCTCCACGGCGCGTGGCTCCCGGCTGACGTCCTCGTGGTGGCGGCCGGGCAGCGGTCCGAGCTAGATGAGACGGTCCTATTGCGCGCGGGGCTCACGGTGACGACGTCGCTTGAACAGGAGCTCGGCGGCCCGCAGGCCACCGACGAGTGGACGCTGGTGCGCATGACCCGGAGCGGCGCGCTGCCGCGGGAGCGCATCGTCGAGTTAGGCGAGGTGATCACGGGCCGGATCACGCCACCGACCGGCATCACGGTGTTCCGGGAGGCCCAGGGCGGCTTCACCGACATCGCCCTTGCCGCCCTTGCCTACGATCGGGCTGTCGAGCTGGGCCGCGGCATCGCGTGGGCAGGCCCATAGCGCGATCAGTCACGATTCCAGAGGTGGGCGTTCCGTGACATGCCGCCGAATACGGAGGTTCCGACGTAGTTGTCGGTCAGGGCGTGGACGCCGCTGCGGACCCCGGCCATACTGATCGTGAAGTGGGTTGGGATAGTCGGCAAATCGGCGGCCAAGGTTTCGCCGATCTGCTTGAGCATCCGCACCTGCGCCTGCGGATCGACCGACCCATACATCGATTGCGTAAGACGGTCGAGCGCGGGGCTGCGATAGGCGCCGGTGTTATCCCCGACCCAGCGTTTCTCGGGAGTGGGAATCACGCTGGATTGAAGGCGGCCAAGCACGGTCTCCAGGTTGGCGGAGGCCCGGTAGTCGAGGCCAGGAAACGTGGCGCTGGTTTGTGGATCGGTCGAAAGCGTCGCCGAGAGCTCGTTCTCGGTGACGTCGATCCCGAGATCTCGCCAATTCTGCGCCGCGATGCTGCGCTCTTTGGCTTGCGCCGCCTGGCTGCGGACCTCGAGCCGTACCGGTGCGCCAGCCTGGTTCAGCAGCGGCCCACCGCCACTTCGATGCCAGCCAGCGTCCGCGAGCAATTGGGCCGCGCGCGTGGGATCGAAGGCATAGACCGCGAATGGCTTGCCGACGATCGCGATGCGGGGATCCGATTCGGGGATCAGCGAGTCCGCGGACGTATTCGGCACGCCGGGCATAATCGCCTCGCGTAAGGTGACCCGGTCGATCGCGGTGAACAAACCCTGGCGGATCCGTACATCGCTGGCGATCTCCGGCGGGTCGCTATATTGCGGGTTGAGCTGGAGGATGTACGAGCGCAACGATCCCGGACCGGTGACGACCGAGCCCTCCCCGCTCGCGCTCCACTGGGCCCGGAGCCGCAGCATGAGGTCCTGGGGCAGCGCGCCCTCGGACACCATGTCGACCGCGCCCGACAGGAAGCTCGCGAATAGCGCATTCGTATCGGGCACGTCGTGGATCTCGATCGTGCTGATAGGGGGACGACCGAGGAAATAGTCGTCCACACGATTCAGTACGAGGTTCTCGCCCAGGCCGTAGTCGATGAGACGGTAAGGGCCGGTCCCCACGAAGCCGTTGGTCCAGTAGGGCAAATTGCCGAAGGCGGCCTTATCGGCCTCGAGGGCGTCGCCGAGCAAATGCTGTGGGAATGGCCAGAATTCGCGCAATCCCAACTGGTCGGCTTTGTAGAAGGGCGCCGTCCAGGTAACGATCGCCGTCCGTGGATCTGGCGTGGCGATGCTCTGCATATAGCTCACGGGGGCAGATCCTTGCAGACCCACACCGCGATCCTGGTACACGCGGAGCGTGAACGCGAGGTCGGCGGAGGTGAAGGGTGCGCCATCCTGCCAGGTAACGTCGGGGCGCAGGTCCCACGTGGTCTGCATGCGCCCATCGTCGAGCAGCTTGATGGTGCCGTCGTCGAGCGACGGCACCTTGGTCAGCAGCCGCGGTTGCGGAGCTCCGTGCGCGTCGGGCTCGAAGAGCGGGTTGTTGAACAGATCAAAGAGCGTGAAGGTCCCGCCGGCGGCGCCGGTGCGCGTCGGCTCGAAGCTCTTGATCGGGCTGGTGATCCCGATGACGATCGTCTTCTTGATGCCGACGTCGGCGACCCCGATGGTGGGTGCGATGGGCGCCGCCGGGGCAGCCGGGCCGCCCCGGCTCGGTCCTACCCCAGGCGTGCACGCGACCAACGTCAGCAGCAGCACGCAGCCGATCGCGAATCGCAGGGACGGCGCCGCGTGGCACCCGGGCCCGAGCGAACTGGGGCCGGCGGGCTCATCCGACATCGTGGCCTCCTCGTGCCCAGGACAGCCCTATTCCTCCGCGCTGTCCCCGAGCTGCAGATAGTTGCCATCCGGATCGAAAAAGTAGAGCGTCCGGTGGGGGTGGCCATCGCGTTCGCCCCGAATAATGGGACCGCTGTGGAGGATACCGAGCTCCTGGAATCGCTCGAGTGCGACGTCGAACTCCTCGGGGGCGACGACGAAGGCGTGGTGCGTGTGGCCATCCTGGGCGACGGCGTCACGCTGCAGCGGTTGGGGCCGCTTGAAGAGCACGACTTGCTGGCCCGGGGTCGGGCTGTCGCCGCAGTACAGTCGGACGAGCGGAGCGTCGGGACCATCGGGCTCACGGCTGACCTTGAGCCCGAGGACGTCGACGTAGAAGTCGCGCGCCCGCATGGGATCGTTGACGGGGATGCCGATGTGGAGCAGGGTGTGCGCGGTGACCGTTGACATGGGCGAATCCTCCTCCTCAGCTAGCTATAGGCTGCGAGCGCGATTTCCGCGCAGCGTTGGTCTTGCTCCTCCGTGCCGCCGGCGACCGCCACGGCGCCCACCACGCGGCCGCCCTCCAGGATCGGCACCGCGCCACCGCCGGCCATGATGCGGCCGTTGCTGGAGACCACCAGGCTCTGGAACCAGCCCTGGCTCACGACGCCGGTGAGCTGCGCGGTCGGCTGTTGAAAGCTCGCCGCGGTGTAGGCCTTGTTCATGGCGATGTCGACCGTGATGGGCCGGGCGCGATCCATCCGGCCGAGGGCGAGCAGCCGGCCGCTTTCGTCGACGACGACCGCGGTGACGCCGATCTCCAGCTTGGTCGCCTCCTGATGGGCGGTGCGGACCAGCTCGATGGCCTTCTCTCCCAGAATAGGCATGTGGCTCGTCGTCCTCCTCGGCGTCGATAGCTGCGCTATTTACGGACTCTATAGAAGAATGAAGTCAATGCAGCGTGCAGGCCACAGCGGCCTCCGGCCTTATCGAGCTCATTCGAGTACGCCGTGCTCAGGCACGGGCCGCGCGGGCCGCCTCGCGCGCTTCGGCGCTCCCCGGGTTCGTGTGCGGAGGGGTGTTGATCTCGAAGCGGATCCCGGATGGGCTGATCACGTTGGCCCGCCGCCGGCCATGCCCGGCATCCATGGTTTCGTAGCCGTTGGCACGGATTCGCCCCAGCAGCTCGTCGATCTCAGCATCGGTCGCGACGTCGAAGGAGACGTGGTTGAGCAGATATCCCTCCTCGCCGTACTTCGTGACGGACCCATCCACCGCGAACAGGATGAACTCGTGGTCGCGCAGCGGGTCGGCCTTGAAGAAGCAGTTCTGCCCTGCGACCTTGTGTGAGAGGGTCAAGCCGACCACCTTCTCCCAGAACTCGCACTCCTCGTCGAATAGGTCGCGGGGCACATTGAACCCGACGTGACTGAGCCGTGCTATCGTTCCCATAAGGCGCTCCTTCGTGGCGAGGTTGCCAGCATTGGTGTGGCAAGTGGCCGCATCATATGCAAGGCTCTTGGGTCCGTCAAGCGCCGCGGTGACGCGCGGCCAACGTTGGGTTCGGCCTATAGGCCAATGAAGAGCACGTGCAACATTCGGGAGGCGGCTGTGGTCCATCGGCGATTTGCGATAGCGTTGCTCGGCGTAATCTTTACCTTGGTGGCATGCGCGCCAAATCCAGCCCCTGCGACAAGTCCCATCGCGCCGGGCCAACCGATCCCAAGCGCCAGCCAGCCAAACCGGACCCTCGTGATGGCCGCGCGCGCCGAGCTGCCGAGCCTGGCGGGGAAGTCGCTGCGCAGCCTGGGGCTGACGACCACTACGATGCTTCGCCTGTTCAACGCGGGCCTTGCCGATCTCGACGCCCACGGGACCCCGTATCCGTACCTCGCTGAGGCGCTGCCGCAGTTGAACACAGACTCCTGGCAGGTACTGCCCGATGGCCGGATGGTCACCACCTACCGGCTGAAGCCAAACCTGACCTGGCATGATGGTCAGCCCCTCACCGCGGACGACTTCGTGTTCGCGTACGAGGTGTACAGCAACAAGGACTTCGGCCTTAGCAACCTGGCGCCGCTCGACCAGATGGAGGGCATCGATGCGCCGGATCCGCGCACGGTGGTCGTCCGCTGGAAGCAGCCGTACTTCGCAGCCGGCCAGCTCGGCTGGGGCGGCACCAACAACAGTACGTCGACGATTCCGAGTTTGCCGCCGCTGCCGCGCCGCCTCCTCGAGGCGAGCTACCAGCAAACGCTCGGCAACCCCGAAGCGTTCGTGGGGCTGCCCTTCTGGACCACCGAGTACGTCGGCGCTGGGCCATACCGGCTCGATCGCTGGGAAGCCGGCTCGTTCATCGAGGGAGTGCCCTTCGACAACTACGTGCTCGGCCGTCCCAAGATTCCGCGCATCCGCATCGCCATCATTCCCGACCCGAACACAGTCGTCGCCAACATGCTGGCCGGCGAGGCGCACATCGCCGTGGACGACTCCGTGCGCTTCGAGCAGGGGGCCGTACTGAAGCAGCAGTGGGAGGCACGCGGTACCCCGGGCAACCTGCTCGCCTACCCGGAGCTGTGGCGCTGGACGCAGGTGCAGCAGCGGCCCGAGCTGGCCACGCCGCGATCCCTGACTGACCCGCGCGTCCGGCAAGCCCTGACGCACGCGGTGGACCGCCAGGCGCTGAACGACGTGCTGTTCGGCGGCCAGGGTGTCATGACGGAGACGCCGGTGCAGCCAACGGTGGACTATTACGCTCAGGTCGACGCGGCCATCACGAAGTACCCGTATGACCTGCGTCGCAGTGAGGCGCTGATGCGAGAGGCGGGGTACACCAAGGGAAGCGACGGCGTACTCGTGAGCGCGAGTGGTGAGCGCTTCGCCACCGAGCTCAACGTGCTCGCCTCGGCGCAAAACCAGAACGAGATGTCGATCATGGCAAGTGGCTTGCGGCAAGCCGGCTTCGACATGAAAGAGGTGGTCTGGTCCACTGCGCAGGGGGCGGACCCGGAGGTCCGCAACACTTTCCCGGGGCTCTCCACGACGAGCGGTACTGGCGGCGAAGCCGACCTCGTGCCGTACCGGACCGCGAACATCCCCAGAGCTGAGAACCGATGGCAGGGCTTGAATCGTGGTGGCTGGGTCGCACCACCAGAATACGACCAGGTGGCGAGCTCGTTCTTCGCCACGCTCGACCGCGGCGAGCGCAACCAGCACATCGTACAGATGGCGCGCGCGTACACCCAGAACGCCGTGGTGATCGGCCTGTACTTCAACCTGGGCGTGATCCCCTCAGTGGCGGGCCTCACCGGGGTTCAGCGGCCCGCGCCAGACGTCTCGCCTTCCTGGAACGTCCAGGATTGGGAGTTCCATTAGCCACTGAGGACAACGAGACAGCCCAACTTCCTTGTCATCCTTGAGCCCGCAGGCGAAGGATCCGTGGCCACAACATTGGAGCCACGGATCCTTCGCTTCGCTGCTTTGGAAATAGATTTCCATGTCGCGGTGGCGACCCGCCGCGGCATGACGACTCAGGATGACATGGAAATTGGGCTCAGGACAGCCGGGAGTTTGGCTCAGGATGACCCGGCGGCAACCGCTCACTCGCCGATCTTGTACAGCCGGGCGCAGTTGTCCCAGAGAATCTTGCGCTTCGCATCGTCGCTCACGCCGGGGAGTGCCATGAACTTCTCGGAGGCGTGCGGGAACGCCGAGTCGAAGTGTGGGAAGTCGGACGAGAGCACCCAGTTCTTGTCGCCGAGCAGGTCGACCACAGCCTTCAGCGGCCACTCCTCGACTTCGACACCGCTGTAGCACTGGCGCTTCCAATAGTCGACCGGCGGCATGCGGACGTTGTCGCGAGCATCAGGTCGTGTCTCGCGGTAGCGCTCCCACTCCTCCTCGAAGCGGAAGAGCCAGTACACGGTCCATGAGCAGCCCGCCTCGAGGAACACGCAGCGCAGCTTCGGATGGCGCTCGAAGACGCCGCTGAACAACAGCTCCATAAACGCCAGCGGATGCTCGATACCGCGACCGGTGGCATGACCGAAGATCGGATGGTCGCCGTAGCGGTGCTGGAGATGGAGCTGGGCGGAGCCGTGAAACGTCAGCGCCACGTCGAGCGCCTCGGCCTCCGCCCAGAACGGCTCGTACCGGGGATCCTCGAGGTGAACGTCCGGCCGGCTGCTGCCAGGCGACACGCCAACCGCGCCGTAGTCATGCACGACGTGGCGCAGCTCGGCAACCGCCGCGTCGACGTCGCCAATCGCCACGAGGGTATTCATCTTGAGTCGCGTGCGGTCGGCAGCACAGAAATCGGCGAGCCATCGATTGTAGGCCCGGCAGAGGGCGAGTGACACGTCGTCGGGCGCTTCGCGCCAGCCGCGGCCCCCGACGGTCGGGAAGAGGATCGCGACGTCGATCCCCTCGCGGTCCATTGCCCGCAACTGCCCCTCCGGCAGAATCACCGCGCCGCCCTCGCTCACATATGGCAGGAAATCCTGGTAGTGGCGCTCCTTGATCTCCTCGGAGCCTAGCACGTGGGGCTGGTTGACGACCGGCGCGTCGAGCACTGCGGTTGCGGAGACGACGGGCCGCGGCGCCTCGCCCGGCGCTTGCAACAGGGAGTTGAACTCGGGCCCGGTGCGGGTCCAGTGGCGATAGATCTCGCGAAACTTGGGATCGATGTATTCATCCCACAGGTCACCGGGCTCCGCGAGATGCATGTCGCTGTCGATCCACTTGAAGCCGTTCTTCAGCATTACCCGCCCCTTCCAATCGCGGCACTCTCAGGCACGCGACACTGCCCGCGTCGCGTGAGTGCCCAGGGTGTGCCGGTAGCCCGGACTTGTCCCCCATTCTGGTATGGCGGGGGACAGCCCCGGCTACGGTACCAATGATCGGCACACGGCTGGTATCTGAGTTGTCTCAGAATCAGCGGCCGGTCGACAAGCTCCCGCCGTTCGATTGGAACCCGTTGGAACCGGAGAACGCCGGGTTGGGCGTGGAGGCTCGCTGTACCGCGGCAGCGGTGCTCTGGTACTGGGTGTGCATGATGCCCCCGCCGACGAGGCGAGCCACGATCAAGCCGACGGCGACGATGAGCCCCAGGAACAGGCGAATCAACGCCCTGGCCGGAGTGCCCCGTCTCATCAGATGCCCTCGTTCACGAGCGTGCGTTGCATATGCCAAATCCTATTCGATGTGTTTCGCGCCACGCCCCGGGTCATGTTGGCGTAGCCCCTGTGTGACGCTTAATTCCTGGACCATTCTGCAAAGCAGGCGTATGTACCTGCGGCGCATATAGGCCCATTGTCGACACTGAACCGGTGCGTGTTCAGGTGCAAACTGGGAGGCAACCGCGATGGTGCAGGTGCTGCGTGGGCAGCCGGCGACAGATGCACGGGACGACTACATGGACTTCGACCACACCGGCCCAGGAACCCCCGCCGAGCGGTACCTGCGCTCGTTCTGAACAAACAGGCCTGGCACTACCGGGGCGGGCTCACACCACCGCTAACATGCCGGAGCGGTGCTCCTCGAGGAAGCGCTCGAAGTCCCCTTCGTCGCTGACCGTATCGTACGACCGCACGTGGTAAACGCTGCCGTCGTGGGGGGCCGCGGGCTCGACGCCCTGCTGCAGCTCCTTCATCATGCTCAACAGTCGCCGGCGCAGGCCGATGACCGCGAGATCGGACGTGCCCAGATGCTCCTGGGTGCGGTCGACGATGGGGCCCATACTCTCCGTCATCGCGCGGTCTTCGTCGAAGATGCGGAACATGCCCGTGTAGTTCTTGATCCGTTGCCGCTCACGGTCCAGCAGGTAATCGTTGGATCGATTGGCGAGCGGGCGATAGGTATCGATGAGCGAGCCGTCCGGCATCGTATAGACGGTACGCTCCGCCCCGCGATTGGGCAAACGGTCGCGGTCCAGCGGCCCTTCGCCGCTATAGCGAATCGTGAAGAAGTGACAATGCTCGTCGTCCGCGGGCACAACGGCGCGGCCTACGACGGGCCAGGCGCGGTTGGCGATCAGCGTGTAGCATGGCATCAGCCACTGCGTCACCCGCCAGTTGTGGCGGCCGCCGAGTGCCGCATAGCGACCCGCGTAGGCGAACCCCCAGTCAGTCTGCTTCAGCGAGATCCGCGGGGCGCGGTCGCTCGTCTGCTCGAAACGGCGCGACGTAAGCAGCAACGCGCTGGGGTCGACGGCGCTGTGCAGGAACATGCTGTGGCACGTATCGAGGTCGCCCTCGATCATCTGCAGCCAATTCGCCTCGTTGGTCACCCGCCAGACGTCGCGCTGATCAGCGGGCACGCGCGCCCACTCCAGCTCAGGCAGCTCGGGAATGCGCTCCTGCGGCCCCATGTAGATCCAGATCACGCCGCCCCGTTCACGTGCTGGGTACGAGGTCGCACGGATCTTGGTCTTGAAGTTGGACTCGGCGGGCTCGTTGGGCATGTCCACACACTGGCCAGTCACGTCGAACTTCCAGCCGTGATACACGCAGCGGAGGCCATCCTCCTCGTTGCGCCCGAAGAAGAGCGAGGCGCCCCGGTGGGGACAATTCCGCGCGACAAAGCCAACCTGCCCGCCGGTGTCGCGGAACCCCACGAGGTCCTCGCCGAGGATGCGCGTGCGGACCGGGGGCCCGTCCCGCTCCGGCAGCTCTTCAGCGAGCAGCGCAGGCACCCAGAACCGCCGATAGAGCTCGCCCAACGGCGTGCCCGGCCCGACGTGGGTTAGCAGCTCGTTCTCTTCACGCAGCATCGTCGTGCCTCCGAGTCGGTTGGTTAGCGCTCAGCGCGTCGGGGCGGCGAGATCCGCCTGGAGGAGCTTGCATCGTTCGTCCGTCTCAAAATAAACGCAAACGCGGCATGCTGCATCCCTGCCGACGACGCGTGCGGTGCGCATGCTGCAATCACCATAACGCTATCGCACGTCCCAGAGGTGCGCATATACCCACTGGTCGCCGATCCCGACGGCGGGGATACCGGTGACGCGCTCCTGCACCATCGTCGGGAGCACGCGCCAGTAGAGCGGCATCCAGATCAGCTCGTCCGTGGTGAGATGGACGAGCTGATTGAGGGCCTGCATGCGTTGGTCGAATGGAATCGTGGTGAAATAGCGATTGACCAGCGCATCGGTATCCGGGTTGCTGTACCGGGTGTAGTTCCGGCCGGCGAAGTTGTGCTCGGCGGTGCGAGCCTCGATGCTCAGGAGTGAGTTGAAGCCGACCGCGCCGGTGATGACCCCGGACTGGACGGTGAAGCTGCGGAAGTTGGCCCGATACGCGATGTCACGCTGCCGCTGCGCCGTCACCACTTCTGGGTCCGGCGTAACCCCGAGGCCCTTCCACCCGTCGAGGATCGCGAGCTGCGGCTTCACGTTGGTGTCATCCTGCGTTGCCATGATCTGGATCGAGAGCGGCTTACCCGCTGTGTCCTGGAGCATGCCGTCCGAGCCCTTGTGATAGCCGAGATCAGCCAGCATGCGGGCGCTGCGCGCCGGGTCGTACGAATAGCGCACGATCGACTGCTCAATCGACCGGTACTCGAGATCGTCGTGGTGGATGTTGCTGTCGGCGACCTCCGAGACGCCGTACATCAACTCCTCGGCGAGATGCGGGCGGTCGATGGCGAAATAGAGCGCTTTGCGGAACTGCGGGTTGGTCACGATCGGCGGATCGGCGTTCACGAACTGCGGATTCAGATTGAGGAAATTGTTGGGACCGGTGAGCATCTTGCCCTGGGGCCAGCGATCTCGCACCTGGAGTCCCTGCTCGAGGGAGATACCGGGTCCCAGCGTGAAGTCCACGGTACCCGCGAGCAGGTTCGCCACCACCGCGTTCTCGTCCGGAATGAACCGCACCTCCAGCTCGTCGAGCTTCGGCCGCCCGAGCACATAGCCGTCGAATGCCGTTAGCGTGGCGCGCACGTCCGGCACGAACTCCTTCACCTGGAACGGCCCCGTCCCGACGAACGCCGTTGTCCAGTACGGCAGATCGACGATGGAGGCCTTATCCTCGTTATAGCGCTGCTCGAGCAGATGGGCAGGGAACGGCGGAATGAACTGCGCCTGATCCGCCTGAATGTAGGGTTCTTTCCAGGCGACCTTGATCGTCCGGTCGTCCACCTCCTGGACGCTCTGTATGAAGCGGAAGTACTTCTCGGCGGGCCACGGCATGGCGCCTTCCTGATTCATCCGTGCCGTAAACGCCAGGTCATGCGCCGTGAACGGCGCACCGTCATGCCAGGCCGCACCCTGGCGAATCACGAAGGTCGTCTCCATCCGACCGTCCGGCAGCAAGGTCCAGAGGCCATTCTCCAGCGTGGGAAGCTGCTCCGCGAGGGTCGGGACCCACTGACCCGAGGGATCCTGCTCGGAGAGTCCCATGGCCGTAAGGCCACCCAACTCCTGCGAGCCCTCGATTCGGCCACCGCTCCCGGCGTTGAGGGCGTAACTCATGAATGATGGATTGCCACGGATCGCCGCCACCGCCCGCTTCGGCCCGCTGGCCTGCGGCTGCGCCTGGCTCGCTGGCTGGGAACCCGGAGTCGACGGCGATTGCGCGCAACCAGCGACGATCGTCGCTGCGATCAGGCCCCAGAGGCCGATGAATCGTCCGGATCTCACAATGCCACCTCCCGCGGTGAAAGGATGATGGCAACGCGCCCTGGTGTCAACCGTTCGGGTCGCTATCCTCACGGAGCGGCGCGGCCGCCCCATACGTAGAGGAAGAGCCGGCTACGAGCGATGGAAAGACGAGCTAACCGAGGCTTGTGACGCGTCATTCCGCCCACAGGTGGCTGAGCCCCGTCGCTACGACGTCCTCATAGCGGATCGGCGCGGAGATGAGACCAACTGCCTGCGCGAAATCGGCAATGCCGGCGACCGCATCCTCGGAGATCGTCGGGTCGTAGAACGGCGCATCGCGGGCGACCAAATCGGCAATGAGGCCAGCCTCTTCCGGCGGGAAGAGGCGCTGTGCCGCCTTCGCAGCCAACGAGGGATCTGCTTTGAGGGCGCGCTGCGCCTTCACCACGCCGCGCACGACCGCCGCCGCCGCGGCGGGCTGCTCGTCCACGAAGCGCTGCGAGGCCATGACCGCCGGAAACGTGTAGCGCCGCGCGGCTGGCGGGCCGTCACCCTGGCGGATATCCAGCAAGACCGTCGCGAGGCCTTTGCGCATGGCCCACTCCGCGCGCATCGAGTTGCCCCAGAACGCGTCCGCGAGCCCCTCCTCGATGGCCCGCGCACCGAGCCGCGCCTGGTTCGCGTTCGGCTCAGGCGGCCAAGGCGGGGCCACGATCTGCACGCCGTCGCGCTCGAGGTCGATGCCGGCCTCGGCGAGAATTCGCTTCAACGCGATCGCCGGCCCGCCGCCGGCGAGGATTCGTCGGCCCTTGATGGCATCCACGTCGCCCCGCTTGACCCCGAGGTCGGCACGAATGGCGAGGGTCCAGTAGGCGCCCTGGGACAGCGCGCACAGCAGCTTCCCGCCGCGCCACTCCGGGAACGCCATCAGCCCAACGTACGGCGAGCCACCGTACAGATCGAGCGCGCCGTCGCGCAACTCCTGCGAGGCCTCGCGTGGCGGCAGGATGAACTCGGCAGCGAGCCCCTCGGCGGCGAGGTAGCCGAGCTCCACCGCGGCCGTGAGCACGAAATACGAGGGCGAGACCACGTCGGTGACGGTGACCCGCACGGTGCACCTCCTCGGGCCGCAGGCAGCGCGGCACGGCGATTGTCGCACAGCGCAGGTCAAGCGCCGGTGCGTTTTGCGAATGCTGCGGCCGCGCCTTACGCTTTATCCTAGGGAGCCGACTGACTCGACCGCCGGAGGAGCACGATGTATCGCCCGCAACAGCCCGTCATCGACGCCGATGGTCACATCTATGAGAACGACCGCGAGATCCTCCACTATCTCCCAGAGCCATGGCGGGATACGGAGCTGATGCTCGCCACCCCGTTCTTCCCGACGCTCGACGGTTTTCATCGCCAGTCGCGGCGCGTCATGGATGGGCGTGCGCCGCAGCTCGACTTCGCCCCTGCCGAGTCGTGGATTCAGTTCCTGGATGAGACCAACATCGCGGCGACGGTCCTCTTCCCAACCGCGGGGCTTGGCTACGGCCTCATTCCCGACCCCGATTGGGCCGCGGCGCTCGCCTACGGCTACAACGACTGGCTTGCGGACCGGTGGCTCAAGGCCGCTCCCGAGCGCATCAAGGGGATGGCACTCATCCCGATGCAGGACCCGGCGCGGGCCGTGACCGAGCTGCACCGCGCCGTGACCGAGCTGGGTATGGTGGGCGGGATCCTCCCCGCGGCCGGGATTCGCGAGGCGTTCGGCCACGAGATGTTCTGGCCAGTCTACGAGGCCGCGCAGGAGCTGAACGTGGTGCTCGCCGTGCACGGCGCCCCCTCGTACGGTCTGGGGCTGGAGCGGCTGCACCGGCTGATAGAGGTGCGCACCCTCACGCACGGCTTCAGCCAGATGCTGCAGATGACGAGCCTGCTGTTCGAGGGCGTGTTCGATACGTTCCCACGATTGCGGTTTGCCTTTTGCGAGGCGGGCTGCGGCTGGGTGTCGTACCTTGCCGAGCGACTCGACCTGGAGTACGGCAACCGGCCGAAACAGGCGCCGCGTCTGACGATGGCGCCGAGTGAGCGGCTGCGCAGCGGCCAGATCTTCTTTCATACAGAGCTGAATGAGCGTGCGCTGGGGCGCGGGATCGAGGAGTTCGGCGACGTGTTCTTCTGCGCCTCGGACTACCCTCACGAGCCGCGCCACGAGTTCCCCGAGGCGATGGAGCAGTTCCTCGAGCGCGACGACATCCCTGAGCCGTCAAAGCGCAAGCTGCTCTGGGACACGCCGCTCCGCATGTATCAGCTCGACCCGGTGCGCCTGGCGACGCCCCTCCCCGCGATGGCGGGACGCGCATAGCGAGCGAGGGCCCCTCCCGTACCGTAGAGCAGCCCGCCAGATAACCCCGTGGGACGGTCGGTCTATGTCCTTGCTGACTTGGCCGCCGCGGCCCGCAATGTACATCGGCACGCCCAATCCGGCTGCACGCCCCCCGGTTGCCGCTTTGGCCATCGCAGCACGGCCATTGTGGGCAGGAACCGCGGCGGTGCGGCTGAAGATTAGTGCCGTTCCCCGAGCTCATAGGGGCGCGCTACCGCCCCGGAGTGGGTTCCTACGATTCCTGGCGCGAATGAGACGAATCATTTGACTACCATGACTTTTTTCCGTAAGCTCGGCCGTATCTTTCGCAGACAACACCTGAAGTACGGTCGAATGGACCAGAAGCGAGACCGATACGAACGGTCAACACGCAGCAAGAGGCTGTGCTGCAACGGATCCGAGCGACGGAGGGGAGTGAGGACGTGAGAGCGTATACCTGTATCTCCGGGGATAGCCACGTTCAGATTGAGACGGAGGCGTACGCCCACCGCGTCCCGGAGAAGTACCGGGACCGATTGCCGAAGCGGGTCAAGCTACCGAACGGCGGCGATGGAACCCAGTCCGAGGATGGAACGATCACCTATGGCGGCACCGCCCATTTCGCGGGCCATGGGCCGGAAGATTTCGATCCGCGAATTCTCCATGCCGACGAAGAGGCAGGCTACGGAAGCCCCGAGCAGCGGCTGAAGGAACAAGACGTCGACGGGGTGGATGCGGAGATTCTCTACAGCTTCGGCGGCGGCCGCGGACGCGACCCGGAGATGGCCCAGGCGGTCGTGCACGGCTATAACGCGTATCTCGCCGAAGAGTTCTGCTCGTACGCGCCCGATCGCCTCCTCGGCATCGGCCTCCTCGCCAACTGCGGCGTGGATGCGGACATCGCCGAACTGGAGCACTGCGCCAAGTTGGGGCTCCGCGGCGTGCTGCTCGGCGGCTACCCGAGCGGCGAGCGCTACCCCACCCCGGAGGACGATCGCTTCTGGGCAGCTGCCATTGACATCGGCATGCCAATCAGCGTGCATACCGCAATGAATCTCCGGCGCGGAGCCCGCGGGGAGTTCATGATCCGGTATCCAATCGAGCCGGAAGGCTACGATCGGCCGCCGATTTGTCTCGTCGATCGCATGTCCCGCTACGGTACGACGCACTGTGGCTGTCTCGAGGTCACCCAGATGGTCATGACGGGGATCTTCGACCGCTTTCCGGCGCTGAAGATCTACTGGGCGGAAAACCAGATCGGCTGGATCAAGATCTTCAAAGAACAGATGGACATGATCTATGAAGCCAACCACATCTGGGCGGAACGGATCTTGGGCCTGCAACGTCTGGCCCGCCGCCCCAGTGAGTACGTCGAGGATCATGCCTACTGGGGCTTTTTCGACGACCCGATCGGGGTAAAGCTGCGGCACGAGGTGGGGGTTGACCACATCATGTGGGGGAGCGACTTCCCGCACGAGGTGAGCCGCTGGCCCAACTCACAGAAGCTCCTGAGCGAGCAACTGGCGGAGGTCCCCGAGGACGAAAAGCGGAAGATGGTGAGCGAGAACATCGTGAAGTTCTTCCACCTGGACCGCTAGGAGGTTGCACCGATGGCACAGGTGTCCGACCAGGAGCGGCTGGAAGCTTTCAATGAGAAGCTGCGCGGGCTAGGAGTATTCGGCTACTGGATGCGCGCGGGGCGTGAGCAGTCCGAGCCCGAGGTGAAAGTCCAGAAATGGTCCATGATCTACCCCCTCATGCTCGAGGCCGGGGAGGTCGTGAAGCTGAGCGGGGACGGCGACGCCGGCGCCTTTCGGCGGAACATGGGCGGCTACCAGATCGTCATGCCCGGCGAGAAGGCGCCTGCGCATCGGCATACCGCATCCGCCGCGCGGTTCGTGGTTTCCGGCGACGGCAGTGCCTACACGACCGCGAACGGCGAGCAGATGTTCATGGAGCCGGGGGATTTCCTGGTGCAACCGAGCTTCGCCTGGCACGACCACACCAACCCCAGCACCGAGCCCGTCATCTGGATGGATATGCTCGACACGTCGCTGATCCAGTTGCTCCAGGTGGAGTTTCGCAACAACTGGCCCGGCTTCGGACAGCAGCCGGTGACGCACCCGCAGGGCTTCCACTCTCAGCTCTACGGCAGCGTCCGCCCAGCTCGCCTCATTGGCGCGCAGCTTGGCTCACCGCAGGACTCACCCCCGGTCACCTACAAGTATCGGGATGCCCTCGCGATGCTGGAGCTGATGGCCGCCGAGGAGGAGGTTGATCCCCACGATGGGGTTCTGCTCGAATACGCCAACCCGATCACCGGGGGCCACACCCTGCCCACGATGAGCGCCCGGATCCAGATGCTGCGGCCTGGCGAGTCCACGCAGCCGCACCGGCATACGGGCAGCGTGCGCTACCAGGTCGTCACGGGCCAGGGTGTGACCACGCTCGACCGGGAAACTCCCAGGCCACTCGAGTGGGAGGAGCACGACAGCTTCACGATTCCCAACTGGCGCTGGCACCAGCACCGCAATAGCTCGACGACCGAGCCGGCCATTCTGTTCACCATCTCGGATGCGCCGATTGCCGAGGCATTCGGGTTTTATCGCGAAGAGAAAGGATGACGGCCGCGTGTCGTCACGCCTGTCAGGGACGCTAGGATCAGCGAAGCGGCGAGCACAAGAATCGCTGAGAAGGGGGGCAGCTCGCACCATCGACGAGGCCGGAGTCGCGGATCACGAGACCGCGGCCGGCCCTTTGTTCAGGCGTCTCCAACTCTAGAGGAGAACGTGTGATGGCTTATACCTACGATGAGCTCAAGGGCGTGTGCGGCATGATGCCGGCATTCGCCACCGCGAACGCCAGCGAGATCACGGCAACCAACACGGTCGACGTCGACAATCTGCAAGACGGCGTGGACCGCATCATCAAAGACGGCATCGGCATGATCGCGACCACCGGTAGCTTCGGCCAGTGCTGGAACCTGATGTGGGATGAATTCACCACACTGATCGAGGCGGCCATCGAAGCGGTGGACGATCGGGTCCCGCTCATGCTGGGCGTGACCTCGACGAACCCGCGGGAAGTCGCGCAGAAGATGAAGTTCGTGCAGGCGGCCGGGGGGCAAGGGGTGCTGCTAGGACTGCCCTACTATGACTCAATGCCAGTCCCAAAGATCGTCGCCTTCTATAAAGAGGTTGCAGAGACCTTCCCCGAACTGTCGATCATGATCTACCACAACCCGGTCAACCATCGGGTCAAGATCCCTGTCCGCGCCTTCGAGGAACTGGTCAAGAACCAGAACATCGTGGCGATCAAAGATAGCCACCGCGACACGCGCGAGATGGGCCCGTACCACAAGATCATCCATGGCAAGATCGCCCAGTTCTGCAACCAGGCGCAGCTGTACCCGTACTACGAGATGGGCGCCTCCGGCTGCTGGTCCATCGACGCGTGGATGGGGCCGTGGCCGGTCATCAAGATCTACCAGGCCGTAGCGGATGGGGACAACGCGACCGCTCGCCGCGTCATCGACGAGATCTCCGGCGGAGGCGGCGGCGCTCGACCAGCCGACGGCGAAGGCGACGAGGGTGGCGGCAACGCCCAGGAGCTCGCCGGCTACATCAAGCCGGGGCCCCCGAGGCCACCCGCAACCTATGCCACCTCGGGCGACGGCGAGCGGGCGAAGAAACGCGCCGCCCAGTGGATCGAGTTGTGCAAGAAGTACCAGCCGGAAGTAGAAGCCTGGAGAGCCGCCCACAACTAGGGCGTCGATGAGGATGAGGAGCAGCGGAATGGCCGGCGGGTGAGTGCCCGCCGGCCATTCCGCTCACAGCGAGCGAATTTGACTTGATATGCACCGTCTTCAGCGCGGCGTTGGGTCCCACATGACGCCGCCTGCGCCAGGAGGTACCGCGAATCGAATAGTTCCGTAGCGACGGCGCGTACGCGGAAGCCCGACGAAACTTCGCCGAGCTCTTCGACCGATAGACAGGAGGGGGACCTCAGATGCTTGGTCGGATCGCTGCAATTCTGGCGCTTACGTCGATGATCATCGCCTGTGCCCAGGCCAAGCCAGTTGCCGAAACGGCGAATCCGGCACCAAGTGCCGTGAGCCAGAGTCGGACGCTGAACGTGATGATGAAGAACGAGCCCTTTGACCTCACCGATACTGCGTCGACCCGCAACAACTTCACCGTCGCCATGTTCCTCGCCACCTTGACCGGTCAGGAAAATGGGGCGCCCTACGCGCTCCTCAGCTCTGTCCCCGATCTCAATACGGACACCTGGCGCGTATTTCCGGACGGGACGATGGAGACCACCTATCGGCTCAAGCCCGGGTTGACCTGGCACGACGGTCAGCCCCTCACCGCGGACGATTTCGTCTTCACCGAGCGACTGAACGTGGCTCGTTTCCAGATGGGACTGTCCGTATCGTCGATCACTCCTGCAGAGCACAAGCTGATTCAGGAGGTGTCGGCGCCGGCCTCGGACACTGTGGTGATTCGATGGAAGGGGCTATACGCCGACGCGGATAAGCCAACCTTGAAGGTGGCGCCCAAGCACATTCTGGAAGAGCCGCTCAACCAGGGCGAGCCCCAACTGCTCGGGAGTAACGCCTACTGGACCACCGGCTACGTCGGTGTAGGACCGTACAAGCTAACTCAATGGCAACAAGGCGCCTTTATCGAGGGGACGGCCTTCGACGGCTATGCGCTCGGGCGCCCGAAAATCGACAAGGTGATTGTGAGCTGGAACGCGGACCCGAACGTGGTACTGGCCGGGTTGCTCGGCGGATCGACCAACGTCGCGGTCGACTCGGCGGTTCAGTTCGAGCAGGGCGCAATTCTCAAGGACACGTGGGGCAAGAGTGGTGATGGCGCCGTGATCTTCACCCCGTCGGAGAACCGTTATCTTGGCGGCCAGTTCCGACCGGCATACGTCGAGCCGAAAGCATTGCTCGACGTTCGCGTCCGCGCCGCCACGCTCCACGCGATCGACCGCAAAGCGCTGGCGGACACCCTCCTTGCGGGCGAGGGCGTCATCTCAGATACGCCGCTCGTCCCCGTCGATCCGCTCTTCGCCGCGGTGGATCGCGCCATCACGAAG
>JAXDLH010000153.1:0-7995 GCA_034666705.1 Chloroflexota bacterium | reverse complement strand
AAATCGGTCCTTCGACGAAGCCCATCCTGAGCCTGTCGAAGGGCTCAGGATGGGCGGGGGTCGGGGGAGAGGGCCCTCCCGCGTCGCGGAGGGCCGTCCGTTCTCGCGAAGGAATATGTCGCCTGGAACTTGGATTAGTATTGAATACACATAACCCTATTAATGGAAGTGGGACATGACCGAGACCCAGCACACCGACACCAATGACAGTACGTCGAAAGGGAATTCATTCCTCGGGCAGTTGGCCCGCATGCTCGGCCTGGTCGAGCCCACGATGCCGAGCCCGGAGGCCGCGCTCGCCGGCCGCGACAAGCCGATTGCGGTGGCCGAACGCCATTTCGTGAACGGCCAGCCGATGGAGGGGCCGTACCCACCGGAGATGCAGGTTGCCGTCTTCGGGTTGGGCTGTTTCTGGGGCGCGGAGCGCGCCTTCTGGACCCTCGACGGCGTGTACGTCACGGCCGTCGGCTACGCGGGCGGCTATACGCCGAACCCAACCTACCACGAGGTCTGCTCCGGGCGCACCGGCCACACGGAGGTGGTGCAGGTGGTCTTCGACCCCGCCGTGTTGCCGTACCCGGCGCTATTGCAGCGCTTCTGGGAGAGCCACGATCCAACGCAGGGGATGCGGCAGGGCAACGACACCGGCACCCAGTACCGCTCGGCGATCTACACCTTCGGCGACGAGCAACTCGCGGCGGCCGAGGCCTCGCGCGACGCGTACCAGGCGGCGCTGACGGCGGCCGGCTTCGGCCCGATCACCACCGAGATTCGTGAGGCGGGGCCGTTCTACTTCGCGGAGGACTACCATCAGCAGTACCTCGCGAAGGACCCCAACGGCTACTGCGGCCACGGCGGCACCGGCGTCAGTTGTCCGGTGGGCGTGCTGAAGCCATGGTGAGTGGCGCGTAGATCGGTGTACTGGCGCTGCACCGGCGTCAGTTGTCCGGTGGGCGTGCTGAAGCAGTAGATACCGTGGGCCTACGCGAAAATGCGTAGACCGAGATGCGCGGGTCCACTGATGTGGCGCATCCTCAAGGCGGCCTACAGTGTCGTAGAGATACGAGACGGAGGCCCCCCGATGATTCAACGAGGTTTTTGCACCACCTGTAACACGCGGCGCCCGGTGGCGAGCTACGGCTGCGCGGTATGCGGCACCCCGGTGCGCCTGCAGCCCACCCGCACCGTGCTGGTGCGCCGCGTCCCGGCAGAGCGCGACGCATCGTTCGACGTGCCCAGCGTGTTCACGTTCGAGCGCCAGAATACGGCGCCGGAGCCGGTCGCTGCGTAGTCCCACTCAACGGCAATAGTCATCCTGAAGCCGCAGCTGAAGGATTCGTAGCCCCGACGTTGTGGCCACGGATCCTTCAGCTGCGGCTTCAGGATGACAGGGACCTTGTGACCTCGCGATGACAGGAAGCTTGCAGTCGCGCGATGACGAGAAGCCTGTGGTCTCACGATGATGAGAAGCTTGTGGTCTCGGAATAACCGTGCGTTGCCGCAGGGAAAGCGGCTCGGGGTAGCGACCGAGCCCCGGCCTACGCCCCGGCGAGGACGAGCTGCGGCTGCGGGACCTCCGGTGGCCAATGCTTGATGTGGACGGGCTCCGACGGGAAGCCGAGCACGTTCTGATAGAGGTACTCGCGCCACTCGTAGAACTTGGCCACGTTCTCGACCGGCACGTTGAAATATTTGCGCAGGAACTCGCGGCGCGGCGGGTCGAACACTGTGCGCGGCCGGCTGTTGAGCGCCTCGGCGTCGATCTCGGCGATCCGCGTGCGCACGTACTGCTCGCCGTAACGGTCGATCAACTCCCACACGTAGTCGTGGATCTTCTGCAGCAGGGCATCGTGGTGCCCGCGCTCTTCCGCCGCGACGACCCGCTCCTCGAACTCCATCACCCGTGATGACGTGATGTGGATGCCCTGGATGCTGGCGGCCGTGACGTGGCCGTACGGCCAGAGGTTGCCCGCGAAGACGTAGCTCAGCAGATCGCGTTTCTGGATCGCGATGTGCTCGACGCGCGGCCAGAGTCCGTGCTCGTACTCGAAGTCGGGATCCGGCTTGGAGTGGTCGCGGCTCGGGTCGATCAGGTCGGCTTGCTTGATGTAGCCCCAGCCGTGCCCCGCCTCGGTGCGGATGTGGTCGGTGAGCAGGAAGCGCCACTCGAAATCCATGTCGAAGTGGGCGCATGCATAGCAGGCGAGGCCCACCGTGTTCTCGAGCTCGTCGCGTCCCCGGTAGCCCAGCCAGCGGCCGAGGATCTCGCGCTCGGCCTGGTCCTGGGGCTCGCGCTTCTCGGCGTCCAGACTCTTCCGGAGGTGCTCGATCCACTCCTGAACCGGGTTGTCCTCCGAGTAAGTGATCAGCGTCCCCACGCCGCGAATGTCAGCCATCTCGCCCCTCCCCCTGAGGTTATCGTGTGGCATTGCCGGTGTCAGCGTACTACAGCCGCGGCAAATTGTGGCCTCTTGCCGATCGCGGGGAAAAGCCTGCTTGGCCTGGGTCGGGGCTATCAGAGCGCCATCTTGACGCACTTGACATGCTAGAATCTGGATTGTGACAAGCGCAATCGCAACCGCAACGGCATCCTTTCGGCGGACGCTCAATCAACTGGGGCTCGACTCCGAGGAGCAGGCGCTCGACGATCCGACCCTGTTCGGCCGGCGGGCGGCCCTCCTTGCCGCCGCCGAGACGTTGTGGGCGCGTCATCTCGGCGATCTGTTGAGCCTTCAGGACGTGCAAGCGCTGCTCGGCGTTACGACCCGGCAGGCGGTGCACGACCTCGTCCAACGCGGGAGGCTATTGGGTCTCCCGATGCGCAATGGACGTGTCGTGTACCCGCGCTGTCAGTTCGGTCCGAGCGGGCGGCCGTACCCGGCGCTCGCCGGTGTGCTGGCAGCCTTCCGTGCGGTGGAGGCGAATCCCTGGACCATCGCCTCCTGGCTCACCACGGAGCAAGCGGAGCTCGAGGGATTGACGCCTGTGGACTGGCTCGGCCGCGACGACGATGCTGCGCGACTCATCGAAGTCGCGCGGCACAGCGCTGCGCCGCTCGCCTCGTAGGGTGTGAGCCCTCTCGCCGGACCACCTATGTCGCTCGCCGGGTTTCCCTCCTGGATGTTGAGCCCTGAGCGAGTGCTCTACCGCGTGCACCGGCGGACGCGGAGCGCGTGGTACTTTGACAGCGGCCCCGATGGTCGCTTCAATTTGTCTCCGCCGAACGGCACCTGCTATCTGGCCGAGACCGCGATCGGGGCGTTTCTGGAGACGCTCGGGCGGCAGGGGCAGCTCATCCCGCAAGCTGACGTCGACGAGCGCGCACTATCCACCATCATGGTGCCGGACGCGCGTCGCCTCGCAGACTGCACCGTAGCCAGGGCGCGCGGCTTTGGTATCACGACGGGCATAGACGCGATAGAGGACTACGCGCGTACGCAGCAGTGGGCGCGCGCATTCCATGCGGTCGGTTTCACGGGTATCCGCTACCGCATCAGCCACGATCCGCGCGCTCCGGGCGTCGGGATCGCGCTTTTCGGATCCGCAGGGGAAGCGAGTTGGCCAGCGACACCCTGGGAGCCAATCCCCCGGGCGCTCCTCAATCGGGTCGAGCGCACCTTTGGGCTCCTGATCCTTCCGACGCCATAGCGCGCGGTGTTACGCGAAGGCGGCGATGGCTTCGTCTACGGTCATGACGCGGGCGAAGATGGGGAAGACGCGGTCCATGAAGAAGTCGTTGATCTCGTCGACGCCGGAGCGGCAGGCGTCGCGGAGGATGACGAGGTTGAAGTCGTGGTCGCGCGCCGAGTAGGCGGTGCTCGCCACGCCGACCTCGGTCGAGCCGCCCGCGATCATGATCGTGTCGATGCCGGCGCTGCGCAGGCTCAGCTCCAGGTGTGTCTGGTAGAAGGTGCTCCAGCGGTGCTTCTTCACGACGTAGTCGCCGGGCTGGGGCGCGAGCTCGGCGATGATCTCGACCTCGTTGCTGCCCGCCACCGCCGCCGGCCGTACCGTGCGGGTGGGCGGGTCGCCGGGCTTGCCGCCGTGGCCGCGGTCGACGACGAGCGACGCGAAGTCTTTGCCATCCGGACGGTGGTCGGCCTGACCATAGAAGACGGCGATGCCCGCCGTGCGGCACGCGTCGTTCATGCGGACCATGCGCTGGATGATGCCCGACTTCTCGATGACGGCGCGGGTCTCCGCGCTCGCCGGGTGCAGGTACACGTTGAGCGTGTCGAAGAAGAGCATCGCCGTCTTGCTTGGCTCGATGGGGAACTCGGCCATCGGTTCGTCTCCCAGCGTATTGTTGGCTTCGAGGTTATCGTCGGAATCACCACCAGAGCGGGCGAGGCGTGCCTCACCCCTACGCGAGGTATGCCCCGCCGCGCTAAGCAAGTGGACCGGGTTGGCTTGCAGATCTCGGCGGCCAACGTTCGTGTCCTACTGGTCCAAGCCTGGTGCACCGTATCCGGGCCCAGCTGCTGAGGCGCGGTCAGTGCGAAGCTTCAGCCGCGGTCGCCGTGCAGCATTGTGCTCAGGCGGCCGTCGACGCGCGCCTCGTAGTAGTCCCAGAGTCGATTGGTCAGGGCGGCGCGTGCCTCTGGACTCAGGAATTGGTGCATCGGCTCGGCCCAGCCCGCCGCCTCCTCGCGCGTCCAGTAGCGCGGCTGGCCGTGGGCGAGCACCTCGTTCAGCACGTAGGCGTTATCCTTCAGGGTGATCGCCCGCAGCGCCGTCGCCGCCGCGTCGGCGCCGACGATCACGTCGGTGCCGCCGTGCCCTCCCCAAGGGTAGCAGCCAGGGCGACACCCCGCTCCGGCGTATTGACCAAACCTGGCTCGGGGTATACCGGCAGGCCGTCGAACCACTCGGCCGTCTGGCCCATCAGCACGCCGCGCAGCGGGATGGGCGAGAGGCTGAAGATACGCGACAGCCGGGAGTGGGAGTGGAGCACGGCGCCAACGTCCGGGCGAGCACGGTAGATGCAGGCGTGGATTGGCCACTCGGCGTTGGGGTGCCCGTTGCCGCCGAGCACGTTGCCGTCGAGGTCGAGCACGATGAAGTCGGCCGGCTGGACCAGCGCTGGGCTCATGCCACGGCTGATCAGAAAGCGGTCCGGCGCGTCCGGCAGCCGGGCGGAGAAGTGGCCGTAGGCATCGATGATCTCCTGCTCGGCGAGGATGCGACAGCCGGCCGTGAGGCGCTCGCTCAGCTCCGGGTATTCCGCCACGACGCCCTCCCTCCGCTGGCCGCTCATTCGGCCGCGCGTGCCGCCACTGTACTCATGGGTGACGGTCGCCGCAAGTCTCACGCGGCTGGCGGAGGGAGGGAGCCTCTCGCATAGCTGGGCGGACGTTTTTCGTTGATTGCCGTCGGCTGCACGTCCGGTAGGGCGAGGGCTCGTCCCTCGCCGCCTGCGCTGGCCCCCACAAGGCTCGCGGCGGGGGCTTGCCCCCGCCTACGGAAAATGGCTGTTGCTGATCAAGCGACAAACAAGGGGCGGCCGCCACTCATGAAGCATGCTCCGTGCGGAGTACGCTTCGACGACGGCAGCCGCCCTTGGGTCGGGCCGGGTCCTTCTAGTATTCGGGCATCTGCGGCATGCCGTGCCCATGCTCCTCTGGAGCCTCGGTCACGAGCGCCTCGATCGTGAGGATCATGCCGGCGATGGAGATGGCGTTCTCGCATGCGGAGCGCGTCACCTTGGCCGGATCGATGATGCCGCGCTTCAGCAGGTCGGTGTACTCCTCGGCGGCGACATCGTAGCCGATGTTCGTGTTTTCCTGCAGTTGCTGCTGGCGCCGGACCTCGCCGACCACCACCGATCCGTCCATGCCGGCGTTCTCGACGATCTGGCGCAGCGGCTCTTCGAGGGCCCGGCGCAGGGCGCGCACGCCGACTGCCTCATCACCCTCGAGCTTGAGTCCGTCGAGCCGCTCGGTGGCGTTGATCAGGGCGACGCCGCCGCCGGGCACGATGCCTTCTTCCGCGGCGGCCTTGGTGGCCGAGATGGCGTCCTCGACCCGCGACTTGCGCAACTGCTGCTCGATCTCGGTCGCGGCCCCCACCTTGATCACGGCAACGCCGCCCGCCAGCTTGGCGAGCCGCTCCTGCAGCTTCTCCCGGTCGTAGTCAGAGCTCATGGTCTCGATCTGCGCCTTGAGCTGGGCGATCCGGGCCTTGAGCTGCTCCGGTGAGCCGCGTCCCTCGACGATCGTGGTGTCGTCCTTCGTCGCCACCACCCGGCGGCACTGTCCCAGGTCCTCCAGCGTCGCGGTGTCGAGCCTGCGGCCGACATCCTCCGAGATGAGCGTGCCCCCGGTCACGATGGCCAGGTCTTGCAGCATCTCCTTCCGCCGATCGCCGAAGCCGGGCGCCTTCACGGCGAGCGCACTGATCGTGCCCCGCAGCTTATTCACCACCAGGGTAGCGAGCGCATCGCCGTCGACATCCTCGGCGACGATGAGGAGCTCTTTCCGGCCGCCTTGCAGGATCTTCTCGAGCAGGGGCAGCAGATCGGCCATGGCGCTAATCTTCTTGTCAGTGATCAGGATGTACGGCTCCTCGAGGCTCGCCTCCATGCGCTCCGGGCTGGTGACGAAGTACGGGCTGATGTAGCCGCGGTCGAACTTCATCCCCTCGGTGTACTCGACTTCCACCGCCAGGCTCTTGCCGTCCTCGACGGTGATTACGCCATCCTTGCCGACCTTCTCGAAGATGTCGGCCAGGAGGCTGCCGATACTCGGATCAGCCGCGGAGATCGTCGCGATGTGGGCGATATCGTCGCGCCCCGCGACCGGGGTGGCCATCTGCTTGATGGACTCGACCACCGAGGCGAGCCCCCGCTCGAGCCCGCGCCGAATGCTGATCGGGTTGGCGCCCGCCGCGACGTTCTTGAACCCCTCGCGGACGATCGCCTGCGCCAGCACCGTGGCCGTGGTGGTGCCATCCCCAGCCACGTCGTTGGTCTTGGTCGCCGCCTCCTTCACGAGCTGGGCGCCCATGTTCGGGAACGGCTTGTGGAGCGAGATCTCCTTGGCGACGGTCACGCCGTCGTGGGTGATGGTCGGCGCGCCGTACATCTTGTCGAGCGCCACGTGCCGCCCACGCGGGCCCAGCGTGGTCTTCACCGCATCTGCCAGGGCGTCGACGCCCTCAGCTAACGACCGCCGCGCGGCCTCATCAAATTCCAATCGCTTGGCGGTCATTTATGCCTCTTTCTTCGTCTGGGGCTTGCGTGCGGGATTGTGCTGCCCGGTCCGGGCGACGCGCGTGCTGCCGATCAATCGGCGAGGACTGCCAGGATGTCGGGCTCGCGAAAGATCAGGTACTCCTCGTCGTCGAGCTTGAACTCGGTTCCGGCGTACTTCGAATAGAGGATGGACTGGCCGACCTTGAGCTCCAGGCTGAGCCGCGTGCCATTGTCGAGCACGCGGCCTGGGCCGACCGCCACCACTTCGCCTTCCTGCGGCTTGTCCCGCGCGGTGTCGGGAATCACGATGCCGCTCTTCGTCATGCCGTCCCGTTGCTTCGGGCGCACCACGATGCGATCCCCCAGGGGTGCCAGCTTGTGCGCAGTCGTCGTTTGAACCATATCCGGCCTCCTCTCATTTCGTGAATTCGTCCTGACCCGACCGGGGTCGGGACGAGGCGGCAATCGGCCGCCTCGAATGCGGGCTTACGGCGCGACCTTGGCGTCGCCACGGGCGCTGGCGGGCAGCCGCTGGTACGCATCGTGGCGTGCGGTGCGCAAGGCTTCAGTCAGCCAGGACTCGTCAGCCTCCAGGGCGGAGGCCACGCGGCCGCGGTCGACGGTGAAAAAGGTGCTGCGCAAACGCCAATCCGCCGGGGTCAGGAGCACCCCTACCTCCAGGGTCGCGCTGCCAGCCGCTGGTGCGACGAGGTAGAGCACGACCTCGGCGAGGATCGGGCTCGTCGGGGGTGTAACGTCCCAGCGCCACGCGAGGCGCACGCCATCGAACCCCGCGCTCACCC
>JAXDLH010000152.1:0-3900 GCA_034666705.1 Chloroflexota bacterium | reverse complement strand
GTGTCGCCCTTGAGATCGCTGGAGACGAGCGGCTCTTCCGTGTAGTCGAGGATGCCCTCGAGCGGGCCTTCGGCGGCCTGCTTCATCGCCGCGTTGACCTCCTGGACCGTAGCGGGGCGGTCGAGGTCAGCCACGAAGTCCACCACCGAGACCGTTGAGGTCGGCACACGGAACGCGATGCCACTGAAGCGGCCCTGCAGCTCCGGAATCACGAGGCCCACGGCACGGGCGGCGCCAGTGGCCGCGGGCACGATGTTCATCGCCGCCGCACGGGCATCGCGCAGGTCCTTCGTCGCCACGTCGAGCAGGCGCTGTGAGTTCGTGTACGAGTGGACCGTAGTCAGCAGCCCCTTCTGAATGCCAAAGGTATCGTTCAGTACTTTTGCGACCGGCGCGAGACCGTTCGTGGTGCACGAGGCGTTCGACACGACGTGGTGTTTGCCGGGGTCGTACATCGTTTGGTTGACGCCCAGCACGATCGTGAGATCCTCATTCGTGGCTGGGGCGCTGATGATGACTTTCTTCGCGCCGCCCTCGAGGTGGCCGGCGGCCTTCTTCGCGTCGGTGAAGAAGCCAGTGGACTCGACTACGATGTCCGCACCGACGTCGCCCCATTTGATCTGGGCCGGCTCGCGCTCGGCGAAGACCTTCACCATGTCGCCGTCGACGATCATCCCGCCGTCGGATACCTCCACCGTGCCGGGAAATCGCCCGTAGTTGGTGTCGTATTTGAGGAGGTGGGCGTTGATCTTCGGGTCCATGAGGTCGTTGATCGCGACGACCTCGAGCCGGCCCTCGTGCCGGTCGCGGATCGCCTTGAACACCTGCCGCCCGATTCGCCCGAAACCGTTGATGCCAACGCGGATTGCCATGGGTCGATCCTCCTCACGTCGTTGTGACGGAATCTGTAGTCGTATGTCGCTCGGCACGCCACCACGCGCGTCGCAGCGTCACATTATCGGTAGAGTGCAGCTCTGATGTCATCCTGCCCGAAACTGAACTGCCGAAGCCAACCGGCATCGTGAGCCGCGAGGATGTCGTCCATCCTGAATGCAGTGAGGGATCCTCGGAGAAGCCGAACGCTCGCCTCTCCAAGGATCCCTCGTCGGTCGCACTCTTTTAGGTGACATAACGAATGCGACGTCGCTCCTGCGTTGGCTCAGCTCGAGCGGGCGCGACGAAACGCGGCCGCACCGGCATAGCGAGCGGTATCAGCCAGCATCTCCTCGATGCGCAGCAGTTGGTTGTACTTCGCTACCCGGTCGGTACGCGCCGGTGCGCCGGTTTTGATCTGCCCCGCGCCGGTCGCGACGGCCAGATCGGCGATCGTCGTATCCTCGGTTTCGCCCGAGCGGTGCGAGATGATCGACGCGTACGCCGCGCTCCGGGCCAGCTCAATGGCGCCGAGCGTCTCCGTGAGCGTGCCGATCTGGTTCAGCTTTACAAGGATTGCATTGGCGACGCCCATGTCGATGCCGCGTTGCAGTCGCTCGGTGTTCGTGACGAAGAGATCGTCTCCCACGAGCTGCACGCGCGCGCCGAGCCGTTTGGTCAGCTCTTGCCAGCCCTCCCAGTCGTCCTCGGAGAGGCCATCCTCGATCGACACGATGGGATAAGCACTCACCCAATCGGCGTAGAGGTCTGCCATCTGGCCGGCGTCGAGCGTTCTGCCTTCGCGGGGCAAGTTGTAGTTGCGTGTCTTCTCGTCGTAGAGCTCCGTAGCGGCGACGTCGAGCGCGATGGCGATATCCTCGCCCGCTTTGTAGCCGGCGCGCTCGATCGCCTGCAGCAATACCTCGACGGCGTCCCGATTCGACGGCAGCGACGGAGCGAAGCCGCCCTCATCGCCAAGACCCGTACTCAAGCCACGGCTTTTCAGGACGTCACGGAGCGCTGCATAGCTCTCGGCGACGGCCCGCAGCCCTTCGGTGAAGCTCGGCAGCCCGAGCGGTACGAGCATGAACTCCTGAAAATCGGTCGAGTTCTCGGCGTGTCGCCCGCCGTTCAACACATTGGCGAGCGGTACGGGCAAAACGCGCGCATTGACGCCCCCCAGATATCGATAGAGTGGGAGGCCAATGAATCCGGCCGCTGCCTTCGCGCAGGCGAGTGACACGCCCAGAATCGCGTTGGCGCCGAGCTTACCTTTGTTGTCTGTACCGTCGAGTTCGAGGAGGAGCGCATCGATGATCGGCTGGTCGTCGCAGGGCTGGCCGATCAGGTCGGGCGCGACGAGTTCGTTCACGTTCTCTACGGCGTTGAGTACGCTCAGGCCGCGGTAGTACGTCTTGTCAGCATCGCGGAGCTCGAGCGCCTCGTGGGCGCCCGTCGATGCGCCAGAGGGTACGGCGGCGCGGCCAATGCTGCCGTCCTCCAGAACGACGTCGACTTCGACGGTTGGGTTGCCACGGGAATCGAGGATCTGGCGGGCGTGAACTGCTGCAATTGTCGTCATGGCCGCAGTATAGCTCAGGCCGGCTGGACGGACAGGTGGAGGCCATTGACCGCCAGCACGCGCACGCGCATTCCTTCCGGGATCGGCTGACCGTCGGGAGTCGAGGCGCTCCACAACTCGCCGCCGATGAAGACCGTGCCCTCGTTGGCAATCGGCGTGCGCGCCACCCCTACCTGTCCGAGCATCGCCTCGACGCCGTTCACCGGCCGTCGGCGATGGGCGCGGATCGCCGCACCCACGAGCAGCCCGAAGAGGAGTGCCATCGTGATACTCGTGCCCACGGCGAGTTGTACGGGAACCTGCGCCCATGCCTGGCCTTCGGGTGACGTCGTGAGCAAGAGCGAGCCGATCAAGAAGCTGAATATTCCACCCACCGTGAGGATGCCATTGCCGCCGAGCAGCAGGTCGGCGAGAAAGAGCAACAGCGCGAAGAGAATCAACCCCACGCCGGCCATATTGATCGGAAGGGTGCCCAGCGCGTAGAGCGCGAGAATCACCGCGATGCCGCCGACGACACCGGGCAGGATCGCGCCCGGGTTGCCAAGCTCGTAGATGAGCGCGAGCCCGCCCAGGCTCAGCAGCAGATACGCCACCGACGGATCGCCGATCGCGAGCATAAGCCGCTCGACGGGGCTCATGTCGATGGGCTGAGTGGGCGCGCCGGCCGTCGCAAGGCGCACGTCGCGGCCGGGCAGGTGCACGGTGCGGCCATCGATCTTGTTCAGCAGATCGTTGACGTCGTTTGCCACCAAGTCCACGACGTGCTGCTCCACTGCCTCCGATGCCGTCAGGTTGACGCTCTCGCGTACCGCCTGCTCGGCCCACTCCCCATTGCGGCCGCGCTGCTCGGCAAGCGAGCGAATCCATGCCGCCGCGTCGTTGGTGATCTTGGCGTTCATCTCCGGAGTCAACTGCTGATCGCCCCCACCGCCTGCGAGCACCGGATGGGCGGAGCCGATGTTGGTCGAGGGCGCCATGGCCGCGATGTGCGCGCTGTAGGTGATGTAGACGCCGGCGGATGCCGAGCGTGCACCGGGTGGATAGACGTACACAGCCACGGGCACCCGGGCTGCCAGGATGCGTTGCGTGATGTCGCGCATTGACTGATCGAGCCCACCTGGTGTGTCGAGCGCGATGACCAGCAACTGTGCGCCTTCTGCCTCAGCCTGCGTGATCGCCCGGTCGATGTAGCCGGCCATGGCGGGGTTGATCTCGCCGTGCGCCTGCGCGACGAGCACCGGCGGCCGAGCGTCCTGGGCTGCCGCCCGGCCGGCAACGAGCGCCAGGCTGAGTGCGAGCCAGCCGAGCACCAGTTTGAGCCGTTTTGGGCGATCGCTGGCAAGCCGGCGCGGTAAGCGCGTTGCGGGGGCGGCATGTGAAGAGTAGAATCCGATGCTCAACGTACGTGCTCCATCAACATGCGAGGAATGATGAACAAACGCAAG
>JAXDLH010000151.1:0-6285 GCA_034666705.1 Chloroflexota bacterium | reverse complement strand
CACCTCTTCCAGTTCGTGGAGCCGCACAAGTTCCGCCTCACCCCATTCTCGTTCGCCGCACGACCCGGCTTGAACATGTCAGCCGGCCCATCGTCACCGTACGGCGTCTTCATTGGCACGACGCTCGACGAGGAGCAACTCCGCGCCGGTCTCGCCGCGTGCGTCGCCGAATCTGGCTAGCATAGCTGGGCGCAAATCTCCCGTAGGTTGTAGTCCGCTGCACATCCGGCAGGGCGGGGGCTTGTCCCTCGCCGCCTGCGCTGGCCCCAGTAAGGCTCGCGGCGGGGGACAAGCCCCCGCCCTACCAGAAAACTGGACCAACCTCCGTGGTGTTGCGCTAGACCGCCGGCGGCCAGTAAGCACGACGTGCCGGGACCGAGATGAGCCGATCCTCCTCAACGAGCCAGCCGGTCAAGCGCCCTCCATATACGCAGCCAGTGTCGAGAAAGCGCAGGTCGGGGCGGCGCGCCCGCATCGGATTGAGCCGCGCCCAGTGCCCGAATGCGATTCGGGGCCCCGGCTGCCGGTACTCGAACCACGGCTCGTAGCCGGCGGGGTCAGGCTCGTCCTCGTCGGGCGGAGTCTCTCCCAGGGCGTTGCAATAGCGCACCCGGGTGAGGAACCGCACCGTTGGGTCTGCGACGATAGCGGCCACGCGCTGCGCCAACGGCTCGGCCGATTGCCACCGGGCGCGCACTGCCTCGTTGGCCGTGCGCGCCTCGTCGGGGAGCACGAACCGCGGCGGCAGCCCCGCATGCACCACCACCCAGTCACGAATCAGCATGAGCGGCTCTGGACGGTTGACCAGCCAATCGAGCAGCTCCGGCAGCTCAGGGGTGGCCAGCACGTCGCCAAAGGTGTCATGAACCGGCTGTCTCAGGCCGGCTGCCACCTCGAGCAAATGGAGCTCGTGATTCCCGAGCACGAGATCCCCGCCCACCCGGCGCACGAGCTGCAACACCGCCAGCGACTTCGGCCCGCGATTGATCAGATCGCCCACCGATACGAGGTGGTCCTCACCGGATGAGAACCCCACCGCCGCCAGGAGATCTTCGAGCTCATCGGCGCAGCCCTGGACGTCTCCGACGACGAGCGTCTTCACCACAAGCCTCCTCCGCGCCTTTCGCGCTCGTACATCAACGGCACCATTCACGGGGTTCCTGCGGCCCCGTTAGTGGGCTCAAACCGAGCCCAGCGCCAGGTCGAGGGCATCGGCAAGAAAGTCAGCATCCGCCACCGTGACGCAGAGCGGCGGGGTGATGCGCAGCGTGTTGCCGTACATCCCGCTCTTGCCGACCAGCAGACCCAGGTCGCGGCTGCGCTCCAGCACCTGGGCGCACTGCGCCGTGGCCGGATCCTTCGTCACGCGGTCGGTCACCAGCTCGACGCCTAGCATGAGGCCCTGGCCGCGCACGTCGCCAATGAGCTCGTGCTTCTCCTGCAGCGCCGCGAGCCGTGCCTTCAGATGGCCGCCGACGCGCAACGCATTCTCTTGAAGATGCTCGCGCTCGATTACCTCCAGCACCGCCATGCCCTGGGCGCACACCACCGGATTGCCGCCGAACGTGTTGAAGTGGATGCGCGACGTCAGCGTCTCGGCGATCTCACGCCGCGTTACCACCGCGGCCAAGGGCGCCCCATTGCCGATCCCCTTCGCCATTGTCACGATGTCCGGGATGACCCCCTGGTTCTCGAAGCCCCAGAAATTGGCGCCGGTGCGCCCAAAGCCACTCTGGACCTCGTCGGCGATGCACAGCCCACCGGCGCCGCGCACATGGGCGTAGGCGGCCTCCAGGTAGCCGTCCGGAAACACGACGACGCCGCCGGCGCCCTGGATCGACTCGGCGATGAAGCCGGCGACCTGGCCCGAGGTCGCGCGCTCGATGAGGTCCTTGACGTCGCCGGCGTACTTGCGCCCTGCTTCAGGGTCCTCGCAGCCCCACGGCCCGCGGTACGGGTCCGGCATGAGCGCATGGTGCACGCCAAAACTGTGCGGCACGTTGAATTTCCAGGTGCGCTGGCCGGTCAGGGAGAGCCCGACCTGATTGTTGCCGTGATAGGCATTGCGGAGCGCAATGACGTCGAAGTTCCCGGTGAACGCGCGCGCCATGAGGATGGCGAGGTCGTTCGCCTCGGAGCCCGAATTGACGATGTAGCACACGTTCAAGTCGCCAGGCATCCGTGCGGCGAGCATCTCGGCGTAGCGTGGCAGATTGGGATGGAGATAGATCGTACTCGTGTGCTGCAACTGCTCGAGCTGGCGGTGCGCCGCCTCGACGACCGCCGGATGCGAGTGACCGACGCTGATCGTCACGATCCCGCCGAAGGCGTCGAGGTAGCGCCGCCCCCGCTCATCCCAGACGTACTGGCCGCACCCCTCGACGAGCATCAGCGGCTCACGGTAGTAGGTAAAAATGGCGGGGCTCACGTACTGCTGGCGGAGGCGCAGCACCTCCTCGGCAGTTGGCCCGTCATAGGGGCGCGGCTGGTGGTCGCTGGGCGGCAGCGTCGGTCCGTTCATTGGGGTCTCCATAGCCAGGTGCATGTCCGGCCATCTTAGCATCGCGCCTCATCGGCCGACTCGGTCCGCCATGCCACCGGCGATCCTCCTCCCAACGGCTACGCAGCCGGCTTGTTATCATGTGTAACACTGCGAGGTTTCTCCCCATGCCCAGCGCTCTCCTCAATGCCCTTCGCGACCGGGTGCTTGTCCTCGACGGCGCGATGGGCACCGCGATCCACGACTTCAACCTGCCACTCAGTGACTTCGACAACCGCGAGAACTGCTGTGAGATCCTGGTCGATACCCGACCTGACGTCATTCAGAACATCCATGAGTCATACCTGGCGGCCGGCTGCGACGTCATCGAGACCGACACCTTCGGCGGCATGCCCCACGTGCTTGTGGAGTTCGCGCTCGAGGACCGCTGTCGGGAGCTCAACCGGGAGGCGGTGCGGGTCGCGCGCGCCGCGGCCGCGCGGTACAGCACCCCCGACAAGCCGCGCTTCGTGCTCGGCTCCATGGGGCCAGGCACCAAGCTCATCTCCCTTGGCCAGATCACCTGGGATGCGATGTACGCCAGCTACGCGGAGCAGGTGCGTGGCCTGCTGGATGGCGGCCCGACCGAGCGGCCGGACGGACTGCTGATCGAGACCTCGCAAGACCTCTTGCAGTGCAAGTGCGCGGTGACCGCCGCGGCGGACGTGCAACGTGAGCTGGGCATCTGGGATACCGACGCGCGCGTGCCTATCTTCGTGCAGGTCACGGTCGAAGCCACCGGCACTATGCTGCTCGGCTCGGACATCGCCACCGCGCTCACGGCGCTGGAGCGGCTGCCAATCGTCGGGATCGGCCTGAATTGCGCCACCGGACCCCGCGAGATGGTCGAGCACATCCGCTACCTCAGCCGCCACTCGAGCAAGCTGCTCACCGTCGTGCCCAACGCCGGCCTCCCGGTGATGGAGGGCGGCACGGCCTCCTTCCCGCTCACGCCGCAGGGACTCGCCACAGCCGCGCGCCAGTTCGTCGAAGAGGACGGCGTGAACATGGTCGGCGGCTGCTGCGGCACCACCCAGGAGCACCTCCACGCCGTCGTCGAGGTCATCGGTGGCCGGGCGCCGCGAGCGCGCCAGCCCGAGCCAGTGGCCCAGATCAGCAGCCTGTACAACGCCGTCGATCTCCGCCAGGAGAACAGCGTGCTGATGATCGGGGAGCGCACGAATGCGAACGGCTCGAAGCGCTTCCGTGAGATGCTCGCCGAGGAGGACTGGGACGGCCTCGTTAGCTGGGCGCGGACGGAGGTGCGCGGCGGGTCCCACGTGCTCGACGTCTGCGTGGACTACGTCGGCCGCAATGGCGCGAGCGACATGCACGAAGTGGCGAGCCGCTACGTCCAGCAGGTCTCCGTACCCCTCGTGCTCGATTCCACCCAGGCGGACGTGCTGCTGGCCGGACTGCGCGTCGCGGGCGGCAAGTGCATCGTCAACTCGATCAACTTCGAGGACGGCGAGCGGCGCCTGGAAGAGGTCTGCCCCCTCATCAAACAGTTCGGGGCAGCGGTCATTGCCCTGACCATCGATGAGGAGGGGATGGCGAAGACGGCGGACCGCAAGCTCGCTATTGCCGAGCGCCTGTACCAGCGATGCACCGAGACATATGGCATCGACCCGCACGACATCCTTTTCGATCCACTCACCTTCACGATCTGCACCGGCAACGAGGACGATCGCCGGCTCGCGCTGGAGACGCTCGAGGGGATCGAGCTCATCGCGCGGCGCCTGCCGGAGTGCGGGATCCTGCTTGGCCTCTCGAACGTCAGCTTCGGCCTCAAGCCGGCAGCCCGCCAGGTGCTCAACAGCGTGATGCTCCACGAGGCGCAGGAGCGTGGGCTTACCGCCGCCATCCTCCACGCATCGGGCATCCGCCCCCGCCACCGCATCCCGGAAGAGCACTGGCAGGCGGCACTCGATCTGATCTACGACCGACGCCGAGAGGGCTATGACCCGCTGCTCTCCTATCTTGGCCTCTTCCCGGACGATGCGCCGCCGCGCGAGCGCGTCGCGCCCCAGAACCGGACGATCGAGGACACGCTGCGCGAACACATCGTGGATGGTGAGAAGCGCGACCTCGATGCGCACCTCGCGGAGGCGATGGAGCGCTACACGCCGCTTGAGATCATCAACGACCACCTGCTTGGAGGAATGAAGATCGTCGGCGAGTTGTTCGGCTCTGGCCAGATGCAGCTCCCGTTTGTGCTGCAAAGCGCTGAGGTCATGAAGCAGGCGGTCAGCTACCTCGAGCCGTACATGGAGCGGATCGAGGGCCAATCGCGCGGCAAGCTCGTGCTCGCCACGGTGAAAGGCGACGTCCACGACATCGGCAAGAACCTGGTGGACATCATCCTCACGAACAACGGCTACCAGGTCTTCAACCTGGGCATCAAGCAGCCGATCGGGGCGATCATCGACGCGTGGACGGCGCACGGGGCCGACGCCATCGGCATGTCCGGGCTGCTCGTGAAGTCGGTCGGTGTGATGAAAGAGAACCTCGAGGAGTTGAACGCCCGGGGCATTAGCGTCCCGGTGCTCGTCGGCGGCGCGGCCCTCACTCGCCCCTATGCCGAAACCGAGCTGCGCAACAGCTACGAGGGGCGGCTCTATTACGGCAACGATGCCTTCGAGGGGCTGCGCATTATGCAGGCGATCGCGGAAGGGCGCCTCGGGGAGCTCGACGCCGAGATCGACGAGCGCGTCCACAAGCGGGCCGAGGGGATCGAGCGCGCCGCCGCCCAGCGAGCAGCGAGCCCCCGCCCCACGCCGTCGGCGCCGACGACGCGGTCGATCGCTCCGTCTACCCTGACAATTCCCCAGCCGCCCTTCTGGGGCTCGCGCGTGGTGCAGGACATCCCGCTGCAGCGGATCTACGCCTACATCGACCGGACCGCTCTCTTCCGAGGGCAGTGGGGGTTCAAACAGGGGAGCCTGGACAACGCTGCGTTCGAACGGCTGCTTGAAGAAGAAGCGGAACCGATCCTCAAGCGGCTCGCCGCGCAAGCGATCAGCGAGGGCTTTCTGGAGCCGGCGCTCGTCTACGGCTATTTTCCGGTGGGCTCCGTCGGCGACGAGTTGATTGTGTTCGATCCCGTCGAGCAGGATCGGGAGATCGAGCGCTTCGCGTTCCCGAGGCAGCAGGGTGGGCGTGAGCTCTGTATCGCCGATTTCTTCTTGCCCGCCGATTCCGGGCGACGCGACGTGCTCGGCATGTTCTCGGTCACGATGGGCCGCGAGCCGACCCGGCGCGCGCAGGCGCTGTTCGAATCAAACGCCTATACCGAGTACCTCTACCTGCACGGTCTCGGGGTGGCATGCGCCGAGGCGCTGGCCGAGCTCTGGCACCAGCGCATGCGCCAGGAGCTGGGGATCGACGCAGAGGATGCGGCGACCGTGCGCGAGCTGTTCCAGCAAAAGTTCCGGGGCGGGCGCTACAGCTTTGGCTATGCCGCGTGCCCGGACATGTCCGACCAGGCGAAGCTCTTCCGCCTGCTTCAGCCCGAACGGATCGGCTGCGAGCTGACGGAGAACTGGCAGATCGATCCAGAGCAATCGACGAGCGCCATCGTCTGCCACCACCCCGACGCCAAATACTTCAACGCGTAGGCCGCACTGAGCAGGTCGGCGCCTCTCCTGTCCAGACGTAGACCGAGAGCCTTGCCTCTCGGCCGCTAGCACGCCGTAGGGACCGGCGTCCCCCCGCGCGTCCTTCCCCCGCGCGGTCTTCGCCCCGCG
>JAXDLH010000150.1:0-4485 GCA_034666705.1 Chloroflexota bacterium | reverse complement strand
GATCCTCATCCAGCGCCACGAACCCTTTGGCGCGCAGTACCGCATCTGGCAGCGCTTTGAGGAAGTGCTGGAAACGCTCCCGGTTCAGCTTCTGCGGGAGCTGAATGGTCACCGTATGCGGCGTGTCATGGCCAGGTGGGCCGTCGACGAGCAACTCCTCCAGCACTGCCTCATGCCGCACGTCGGCGCCGAGGATCGTCGCGATCTCGGCGTCGGTCGGCTCGCGATCGAGGATCGGCGTGCCTGGGTTGTCTCTCCGGATTGCATCCCTGGCCGCCCCGATCCGCGCGTCGTCGACAAGGTCGCCCTTACTGAGCACCACGAGGTCGGCGAGCGCCACCTGGCGCTGCACGAGCGGATCGTCCCCTAGCTGCTCCGGATAGCGCGTCAGATCGGCGATCGTGATCAAGCGCGGAGTCTGGATGTACTGCATCAGCTCGGGCGCCATGAGCTGACTGAGCATGTCCGCCGCATCAGCCACGCCGGTGGTCTCGAAGAGGAGCAACTGCCGCTCGGCCTCGGCCATCGCCCGAATAACCTCTTGCAGGTCGGTGCTGTCGGAGCAGCAGGCGCACGCGCCGTTCAACGCGTCGACGGCGGCGCTAGGCCAGCCCGTCTCCGCGAGGAGGAGCGCGTCGACGCCGAGGTCGCCGATGTCGTTCACCAGCATCCCGACTCGACGCCCCTCGGCGATGCAATGCTTCGCCAGGCGTGTCATCAGCGTGGTCTTGCCGCTGCCGAGCACGCCGGCCAGTACATAGATTGGGATAGGGCTCACCGTTTTCGCCTCTGTCATACGATCGACCTCCAGATCAAACAGACCCAACCCCGGTGCTCAGTCGAAGTATTCCAGCCAGCATCGCACGATTCAGGTGGGGCGGCGCGCGCTATCGAGAGGATACGCCGGGGGCGGTTGGATCAGTGGAATCTGGCAAGTCACAGCGCGCGGGTTTGTTCCATTCTCGGCGTACAATCCGCTTGTTCGGTGCCACGGCGCCGAGCGCCACCCACTCCTTCGGGACCGGGGTCCACCAGTTCAGGATGGCGTCCTAACGGCAGCGCGTGGAGGTGCTCGATGGCTCGAGGCAGAACAGCAACGGTCGTCGGCGTATGGCTGGTGTTGAACACGATGCTGAGCGCGTGCACGACGACGGGCACGGCCAGCATCCCGGCGTCGCAGGCGCCGGGTGGTGCGGTCGAGCAGCGCAGCGCATCACCAAAGGTCCTGACCGTGGGCGTATCGAAGGCGTTCACCACGTTCGATCGCTTGACCGGTGCGGCGGGCGGGCAGAGCGACGCGCCCGTCCTCACGCTGGTCCATGACTACCTGGCGTTCCCGGACGCGGCTGCAGTCATGCATCCGGGGCTGGCCACGGCGTTGCCATCCGTCGACGATGGTACGTGGCGCATCAATGCCGATGGGACGATGGACACGACGTGGAAGCTCCGCCCCAACGTGCATTGGCAAGATGGCATGCCGTTCACGTCGGCCGACGTCATGCTCGCCTTCCGCATGGCCACGGACCGTGACTTCAGCCCCACCAGCAACGCCGGGGTGATCAAGCTGATGGATTCTGCGACCGCGCCGGACCCGCTCACGTTCGTCGTGCACTGGTCCAAAACCACGCCGGATGCGGTCCTCGCCGCGGGGCTCGATCCGATGCCCAAGCACCTGCTGGAGGACACGTACACCAACAATAAGCAGGCGTTGATCAACAACGCGCTGCTCAGCAGCGGGTTCGTCGGGCTCGGCCCGTACCGGCTGGCGCGCTGGGACCCGGGGGTCGAGATTCAGATGGACCGCTACGACGACTTTTACCTCGGGCGGCCGCCGTTGGACTCGATCATCCTCCGGGTGATCTCCGATGGCAACACGCGGATTGCAAACGTGCTGGCGGGCACGCTCGACGTGGCTCTGCCCCCGACTGTGGATCTCGAGACGGCCCAGGAGATCCGGCAGCGCTGGGAGGGCACGGGCAACCAGGTCGTGCCCCAGGTCACGAATCGTCTGCGCTGGATCCGCCCCCAGTTTCGACCGGACACGGCTCAGCTCAAGAGTGGTTTGACACTTCGTCCCGTTCGACAGGCGTTTCTGCAAGCGATCAACCGCGAGGAGCTGGCGACCACCGTCAGCGCCGGATTTGCGCCGGTCGCCGATAGCTGGTTCCGCTCGACCGACCCGGTCCACGCGCAGATCGAGGCCTCTATTCCGCAATATCCGTTCGACCGCGCCCGCGCTCAGCAGTTGCTCGAGCAGGCTGGTTGGGCTCGTGGCTCGGATGGAGTCCTGGTGCATCAGCCCGATGGCGAGCGCTTCACGGCGCGGTTCAGCATTCGCCCGACGACCGGCGCCGACAAGGACGGGGCGATCATCGGCGACGCCTGGAAGTCGCTCGGGGCCGATATCTCCCTCTACTTCATGCCGCCCGAAGAGGCGGACGACCGTCACGTGCTCTCGCTGCAGCCATTTGCGCAGCTCAGCTCCAACCCAGGGGACAATTTCACGGCCGTGGCGCTGATCCACTCTGGCTCGATCGCCTCGGAGGCGAACCGCTGGAGCGGCCAGAACAACCAGGGGTATTCGAACCCGCAAGTCGACAGCTTCATCGACCGGCTGCTCCTGACGATCGATCCTACCGAGCGCGTCGCCCTGCACCGTCAGCTCGCGCAGGAGGCGCTGGGCGACCTTGCGGTGCTGCCACTCTATTTCCAGACGGATCCGGTCTTCATGCTCAAGGGCGTGCGCAACGTGTCGACCACCACGAGCGGCGCCGCCTGGGATGCTTTTCACTGGGACAAGGCGTAGAGACCTGAAAAGGCGCGAACGAACGCGTCATCTAGAGGCCGCAAGGTTCTTGTCATCCTGAGGCCGCAGCCGAAGGATCCGTAACCCTGTTGAGCGCTATTGAACGGATTCTTCGCTTCGCTCAGGATGACGACGTGATTGTCGGCCGCGGCTCTAAATCGCCTCGCGTTGCGCCATGTTGAGTCCCTCGAAGAAGGCGTCGACCACGTGTGGGTCGAACTGGATCCCGCGCCCCCAGCGGAGCTCGTCCATGGCCCGGACGATCGATTCGCCCGCGTGGTATGGGCGGGTCTCCGTAACCACGTCGAAGGCGTCGACGACGGAGATGATACGCGCCGGCATTGGGATCTCCTCGCCGGCGAGGCCGCGTGGGTAGCCGCTCCCATCCCACCATTCATGGTGACTCCGGATGACGGGGCGTGCCGGTTGGAGCAGGGCGATTGGCTCGACGAGGTGGTCCCCGAGCAGCGGGTGCTGCTTCATCAGCTCGAACTCTTCATGGGTCAGCTTGCCCGGTTTGCGCAGAATGGCGTCCGGGATGGCAATCTTGCCCACGTCATGCAGGAGCGCGCCGAGGCGGAGCGATTCGGTCTCTTCATCGGTGAGTCCCAACTGGAGGGCGATCAGGAGACCGTTCGCAAGCAGCCGCTCCGTGTGGCCCCGCGTCTCGATGTCGCGCGATTCCAGCACGTTTGCCAGCACCCCGAGGGCATCGCGATAGCCCGACTGCATCTCTTGGACCAGTTGTGCGTTGCGCAGGGCCAGGGCGGCGTGGCTGGCCCGGATCGTGGCCATCTCGATCTCAGCATCGCTGAAGCGTGCACTGGCACCGGTGCGTCGCAGCTTGGCCACACCGACAATCGTCTCCCCGGTGATAAGCGGCAGGTAGAGTGACATTCCAGCACCCGGGCCCGGGCCAAGCGGTGGTGGAAGGAACGAGTCACCACCCTCGGCTAGCGCGAGTGGCTCGCCAGTTGTTGCGACCCATTCCAGCGTCTCCGCGGGCACCGCCTCGGGAAGGATGCGCATGGCGAGCGCCATTCGTTCTGGTGTGCCGAAGGTCGCCGCCCGTCGAAACCGGTGGGTCCGCTTCGTACTGCCGCAATCGCGTGTGCTCTCGTCATTGCCTCGCATCCCGCCGACCACATGCAGCCCCTCCGGGTTGTTCCTGTGAGTTGCGGAAGAACTATTCGCGCCGCCGCGTTTATCCGTAGTCCCGCGCGGCCCTCTGCTCGCCGCACTTGGCTCGGCGAGGAAGAGACTAACGTGATTGGCTTGGAGAGTGCGGGCGAGTTGTGCGCATATCACCGCGGTGAGCTGCGCCGGGTCGCGTTCCGTGTGGAAGACACGGCTGGCCTCATAGAGCGGCAAGAGCGTCTGGAGACGGAGGTTGTCCTTGAACACCCGTGATTTTTCGAGCGCATCCTCGGCGGCCTGGCGCAGCTCGCTGGTCGTGAACGGCTTGAGCAGAAATCCGCTCGCCCCCGCGTGCATGGCCTCGATGGCGAGCTCCATGGTGGCATGGCCGGTGATCATGATGCCGGCGGTCTCTGGATAGAGCTGCTTGACGGTGCGGAGCAGCTCGATGCCCGAGAGGCCCGTCATGAGGATGTCGGTGATGAGGAGGTCCACTGGCTCGCGGATTGCGAGGTCAATGGCCTGCTGGGGATCGGTGGTGG
>JAXDLH010000149.1:0-11062 GCA_034666705.1 Chloroflexota bacterium | reverse complement strand
CGCGCCAAAGATTCGCGCGATGCAGATCATCCACGAGCTCGAGCCGCAGGGGCGCGGGGCGTATGGCGGCGCCATTGGCTACTTTGGTTACAACGGCAACGTCGAGACCGCAATCACGATTCGCACCGCCATCCTCGTCGACGGTGTGGCGCACATCCAGGCTGGCGGCGGCATCGTGGCCGATTCCGACCCAGCCGCTGAGTACCAGGAATCTGTATCGAAAGCTCAGGCGCTCCTCACGAGCGTTCGCCTCGCGGGCGAGCTCAGCGAGCCCTCGGCGGAGTTGGCAAAGGCATGACCAGGGCGGCTGCGGACACACGTCTTCTCCTGATCGATAACTACGACTCGTTCACCTACAACCTGTTTCAGCATCTGAGCGAGCTTGGCGCCACCGTCGAGGTGCGGCGCAACGACCGGTTTGAGCTCGAGGAAGTGATGGACCTCCACCCGGACGCCATCGTCATATCGCCCGGCCCAGGACGCCCATCGGAAGCAGGCCTCACACCACGGGTCATCGAGCGCTATGCGGGCGTCTTTCCGATCCTCGGCGTTTGCCTTGGGCACCAGGCGATTGGCGAGGCCTTCGGCGGACGCATCGAGCGCGCACCGGCGATCTTCCATGGCAAGGTTTCGCATATCGAGCACGACGGGAGAACGATCTTCCGTGGGCTGCCCAATCCATTCAATGCGACGCGGTACCATTCGCTCGTCATTGCGCCCGAATCGGTGCCCGACTGCCTCGAAGTGACGGCGCGAACGGCGGACGGTGTGATCATGGGCGTGCGGCACCGTGAGCTGCTCGTCGAAGGCGTGCAGTTCCACCCGGAGTCGGCCTTGACGCTCGACGGCAAGCGGCTGCTCGCGAATTTTCTCGACTGGGTAAACGGGTAACCCGACGGGCAATGCCACGGGGGGCTGACGTACCTGTCAGCCCCCCGCCCGAGGCGCGAAGGGCCTCCTCGGGGTTGACGCGATACGTGGCGCAGGAGGGGTATTCATGGGGATACGGGACGCGCTCGCCAAAATCGTCGAAGGGGAGGACCTCAGCGAGCAGGAGGCGGCGGAGGCGATGCAGGACATCGCCACCGGTACTGCCACCCCGGCGCAGATCGGCGCGTTCGCCGTCGCCTTGCGCATGAAGGGCGAGACGGTCGACGAGATGGCTGGTCTGGCGCGCGTGATGCGTGCGGCCGCGCTGCGGGTGGCAGTGGATGAGCCCGTGCTCGACACGTGCGGCACGGGTGGTGATGGCGCGGGCACGTTCAATATCTCTACCACGGCGGCGATCGTGGCATGCGCCGCGGGTGCGCGAATCGCCAAGCACGGCAACCGTGCGGCGAGCAGCCTTACTGGCAGCGCCGACATCCTGGGTGCGCTGGGCGTGGTGTTCGACCTTCCGCCCGAGGCCGCCGCCGAGTGCATCCGTGAGACGGGCATCGGGTTCCTCTTCGCGCCGGCGTACCATCCAGCGCTTGCCAGTGTGGCGGGTCCCCGGCGCGAGATGGGTGTACGCACGGTGTTCAATGTGCTTGGCCCGCTCGCGAACCCGGCGTGGGCCCAGCACCAGCTTCTCGGCGTGCCAACGCCACAGATCGCGCCGAAGATGGCCGAGGTGCTCAAGCGCCTGGGGACCGTACACACGATGGTCGTGCATGGCCAGGGGCTGGACGAGGTCACGCTGACCGGCACGACCGAGGTCGACGAGGTGGTGGGTGGGGAAGTGCGCCACTGGACGATTGATCCACGCGAGCACGGCTACCAGCTCATCGCGCTCGAAGCGCTGAAGGGCGGTGACGCCGCGTACAACGCGGAGCTGGCACGCAAGGTGCTGGCTGGCGAGCGCAGCCCGTATCGGGACGTCGTGGAGTTGAACGCCGGTGCGGCCCTGCTTGCGGCCGATAAGGCGCCCTCGCTTGGCGAAGGTATCGCGAAGGCCCGCGAAGCAATCGACAGCGGAGCGGCGGCGCGCAAGCTCGCCCAGGTCGTCGAGGTCTCCCAACGCCTCAAGCAGAACCTCGTGCCTGCGTAGCAATGGCGGAGCCGGCGGATTGATGCCGTCCCCGAACTCGCGGGACGACTGGGTGAGAGGGCATTCGTTGACGATTCTCGACGAGATCAAGGCGCATAAGGTCCAGGAGGTGGCGGCGCGGGAGGCGGCACGACCGCTGCCCGAGCTGTTCCGTGCGGTTGGCGAGGCACCGGCCGTCGTGCGGATGCGCGACGCCCTGCGCCAGCCTGGCACGCAGCTTATCGCGGAGGTGAAGCGCCGCTCACCAGCGAAGGGCAGCTTGCGCCTCGATGCCGACGCTCCTGCCCTGGCAGCGACGTACTTCGATGCCGGTGCGGCAGCGGTTTCCGTGCTTACCGACGAGAAGTTTTTCAGTGGGGCTGACCGCGACCTCGAAGAGGTCCGGACGCGCACCCGCGGGCCGTTGCTGCGCAAAGACTTCACGATCAGCAACTACCAGGTGTACGAGGCGCGCTCCCTCGGTGCAGACGCCGTGCTCATCATTATGTCAATGCTCTCGGACGATGCGGTCGCGGCGTTCCTCGACACCGTCGACCGTCTTGGCATGGATGCGATCCTCGAGGTGCACAATGCGGACGAAGTGCGGCGGGCGGTGGCAACGCGCGCGCCGATCATCGGCATCAACAATCGCGACCTTTCCAACTTTACCGTCGACCTCGGCACGACCGAACGGCTCGTCCCATTGATTCCCGATAGCACCGTGGTGATCAGCGAGAGCGGTATCAGCACCCGCGCCGACGTGGAGCGGGTGACCGCGGCCGGTGCGAAAGCGGTGCTGGTCGGGGAGGCGCTCGTCACGTCGGGCGACCCCGCCGCCAAAGTCCGCGAGCTGCTGGGTCGATCATGACGATCGTCAAGATCTGCGGCATCACCACCATTACGGCTGGACTCGCCGCGATTGACGCGGGTGCCGACTACCTCGGCTTCGTCTTCTACCCACCCAGCCATCGCCATCTCGACGTCGAGGTGGCGATGCGCCTCGTCGACGGGCTGCGCAATGCCCGTCCCGATGGCTGGCGTGCTGTAGGCGTATTCGTGGACGAGCCGCTAGCAGTCGTGGAGCATGCCACGCGCGCGTGCGGGCTGGACGTGGTGCAATTGCAAGGACACGAGGACTCTACGTACGTCCGTGCGGTACCGGCGCCCGTCTTCAAAGCGGCACGCTTTCAGCCGGGCGACTTGCTCCCAACCGCCGCGGACTTCGGTGCACTGCGAATCCTCGTGGATGCGAACGTGCCCGGCATGGCCGGTGGAACGGGCGTGGCGTACGACTGGCGTCTGGTCCGCGCCGCAGTTGCCGATGGCATTCTCGCCGGTGGTCTGGCACCAACCAACATCGTGGAGGCTTTGACCGCCGCGCAGCCGTGGGGTGTGGACGTGAGCAGTGGCGTCGAGGTGGATAGACACAAGCGGCCAGAGCTCATCATCGCATTCGTCGAGGCGGTGCGCACCTTTGATGCGCAAGAATTGTTTCATGCTGCGGAAAGTCAAGAGTCCGTGACTACATGAACGGAGGGTGCGGATCCTTCGATCGTGGCCTCAGGATGACAATCCGGAGGCTTGAGATCTATCGGCATGTAGGGCGAGGTTGGGTTACGTGGGGGTGGGAATGAGCAGCGATTCAGCGAGCGAGCGGCGAGCTTCGAAGCTGGCAAGCGCGTTCTGGCACCCGGGTCTCATGGAAGCGGGTGCGGTAACCGGCCTCGATGGTCACTACGGCGAGTTCGGCGGCTCGTTTGTACCGGAGACGTTGGTCCCCGCCGTCGAAGAGCTCGCGGCGTTCTATCTCGGGCTACGCGACGACCTCGACTTCTGGCGCGAGCTCGACCTGCTCAGTCGGAGCTATGCCGGACGCCCGACGCCCGTTTATCTCGCCGAGCGCCTCGGCGCACGGGTTGGGATCCAGGTCGCCTTGAAGCGCGAGGACCTGGCGCATACCGGCGCCCACAAGATCAATAATGCCCTCGGCCAGGCGCTCGTTGCCCAGCGAATGGGGCGCACCCGGATTATTGCCGAGACCGGCGCCGGCCAGCACGGGGTGGCCGCCGCGACCGTATGCGCCAAGCTCGGGATCGAGTGTGTCGTCTATATGGGCACGGAGGACATCGAACGCCAGGCGCTCAACGTCTACCGCATGCGGTTGCTGGGGGCCGAGGTTCGGCCCGTGGATAGCGGTACCCGAACTCTAAAGGACGCAGTGAACGAGGCAATTCGCGACTGGGTGACGAACGTCGAGGCCACGCACTATCTGATCGGCTCTGCGATCGGGCCGCACCCTTACCCCTTGATGGTGCGCGACTTTCAGTCCGTGCTGGGTTGGGAGTCCACCGTGCAGTGCATGGAGCAATTCGGGCGCATGCCGACGGCCGTGGTGGCATGCGTCGGCGGCGGCAGCAATGCCATCGGAGGCTTCATGCCGTTCGTCGACTTCCCCGAGGTCACGCTCATCGGGGTCGAGGCGGCTGGCCATGGCTTGCAAAGCGGCCAGCACGCGGCGTCGATCAGCGCGGGCGCGGTCGGCGTGCTCCACGGCACCCGCACTTACATCCTGCAAGACGCCGATGGTCAGATCGTCGGTACGCACAGCGTATCGGCAGGCCTCGATTACCCGGGGGTCGGCCCCGAGCACGCGTACCTCCGGACGAGCGGCCGGGCCCGTTATGAGTCCGCGACGGACGACGAGGCGCTCGAGGCTTTCAAGGTGCTCTGCGAGCTCGAGGGCATCATTCCAGCACTGGAGTCGTCCCACGCGGTGGCATGGACCCTCAATCACGGGGGCGAGTTCCACGACGACGACCTGGTGCTGATCATCCTGTCGGGTCGTGGTGACAAAGATATTCACTCCTATGCGAAAGCCACTGGCGCGCCCATCGAGATGCTGACGTGAACCGCATTGACGAGACGTTCGCGCGGCTGCGGGCCAATGATCAGATGGGGCTCTTCCCCTATCTGACGGCCGGGTTCCCGGATCTCGACGCCACTGAGCCGCTCGCCATCGCCGCGATCGAGGCCGGCGCGGATGGGCTGGAGCTGGGGGTCCCGTTCTCGGACCCGCTTGCCGACGGCGCGACCATGCAACATGCGAGTGAGATCGCCTTGCGCAACGGAGCGTCGCTCTCGTGGACGATCGAGCTCACCCGACGGTTGCGTGCCCGTACCAATGCGCCGCTGAACCTGATGACCTACTACAACCCGGTGTTTCACTACGGCGTGGAGCGCTTCGTCGAGGATGCATTAGCCGCCGGGGCGGACAGCGTCATCGTCCCCGATCTCCCATCCGGTGAGGCGAACGAGTTGCTCGCAATCGCAGTGCCGCGGGGGCTCTACGTGATCCAGATGGTTGCTCCGACGTCCACCGCCGCGCGGCTGACCGAGGTTGGCCGCCTCGCCCGAGGGTTCGTCTACTGCGTCTCACTCCTCGGCACCACGGGTGCGCGATCCGCGGTCTCCGACCGCGTCGGCACGTTCATGGCCGAGGTACGGAGCCACGTCAGCCAGCCGCTGCTCATCGGCTTCGGCATCTCGCGTCCTGAGCACGTTCGAGCGGTGCGGCCATTTGCAGATGCGGTGGTGGTAGGCAGCGCCGTCGCGGATCTGCTCGACGCTACGCCGGCGGCGTCTCGTGAAACCGTACTTCGCCGGTATATGGAGGAGCTTCGCGAGGCGTGTGACGTACCCCAGGTCCGAGCCAAGAGGTAAAGACCTCTACTGGGACGAAGTGTGACAGGAATGTGAGTCCACGCGGGCACCCTGACTACCATTGGATGCCGGGCCTATGGCAAGCTCTTTTCGGATACTTCAGCCTGGTACGGGAGTGCGCCCTGCATGGCAATCGCCCAACTCAGGGAGCACCGACCGTGGGTGCCGGGACCAGAGGGCTTTCTCCAACGCCTGCGCGATCTTATCGAGCGTGGACGAATCGATCTCAGCGAGCTGCGCCTGAGTGATCTCGTCCGCTGGATGCTGGAGCGCATAGGCGCCTCGTCATCAACCCCTGCGACGCTGTCCGATGCGTGCGCCGCGCTCGAGGGCGCCGCTCGGCTCGCGTTGCTCAAGGCGCGACGACTCAATGGCATGTGGCAAGCGCTCGTCGAGGAAGAGGGCCTTCCCTGGGCCGGCCCGCCTGCCGAGCTCGCGCCGCGGCGGAGTTGGCTGGCGGCCCGCCTCGCGGCGGGCCCCCTGTCGTTTGTTGGCTTAGCTCGCCGCTTCGAGGCCGCAGCGCCGCAGCTTGCGCCGGTTCCACCAGCTCAGCTCCGCGCCGCGATGCTCGCCGTCCTCGCACGCGAGCGGCCAACGCCATTGCCGGTTCGCGAACGAATCGTACGCGTCTCACTCGAGAGCCGCGCGTCTCTCATCCTCGATCGTCTATCCACCGAAGACGAAATCGTCCTCGACGATCTTGCCGGCGAGTCACGCGACACGCAGATCGCGACGTTCCTCGCCTGCCTCACCCTCTCGCGCCAGGGGCGCATTGCCTTGCAGCAAGACGAGCTATTCGGCGCGATCCGGCTGCGACCGGCCACTACGGCCATTGGCGCAATCGCCTGACCTTATGGCCGCATCGAGCGTCGTGTACCTCGGGTAACGAAGCCCCCTAGCAGTCATCCATATGGGTGCCGACGTCGATGGTGTGCTCTACGTGCTCCAACACGCGCGGCGCACCGCCGTAGAGGTTGTCGACGAAACCGCTCGCATGGATCGAACGCAGGATCGACGTGTCCCAGAGCTCCAGCGGGTTCACACTCTTCGCCTCTGGGTACACCATGCACGCCAGTTTATGGACGTTAATGAGCGCCTCAGGGCGCGGGTACGGCTTCGTCTCGTGCTCGGCGCAAGACTCGTCGAAGTGGGCGACGAGTCGCTCGATCTGCCCTGGCCGCATCTTGTCGACCGGGTCTTTGATCATATCCTTGGCTTCATCTTGCCGGGTCTTGTAGAAGGCGGTGGCCTCGACGAGGATCTTGATGATTCGCTCGCCAAAATCAGACTGCTGCCCCAGACGATTGTAGGTCGTGGTGTACGTAATATTGTGGACCATCGGCATTGGCAGTGTCCGATGCACGATCAGCCCCGCCTCCTCGGCCCGGGCGGCATTGCGGGGCGAGATGAAGCACGCCTCGGCCTTGCCGTTCTTCACCGCCTCGATGGCGTTGCCGCCAACCTGGTCGGGTGGAAGAAACTCAACCGTTCGCGTATCCACACCCTCAAGTTCCAGCAGCAGGATGCGATTGCCATCGCTGTGGCCGCTGAACTTTCCATTAGCCAGAAACAGCGGCAGCCCAACGGCGCGCTTGCCATGGAGCATTGGCAACTCGCGGATCTCCGGCGAGGTTGCGACCCATTCGTGCTGCCAGTTTTCGGTCTGAGCCAGACAAACGATGTCCTCACCGTGCGCCAGGCGCATGTACGGGGAGACGTGGTTGCCGAAGATGAAGTCGATTCCACCGTCGAGAAGCTGCTCCTCCGCGTCGAGCGCCTCGGGGCTATAGCGAAAGTCACGCACGTCGATGCCGTATTTCTCCCAGATGCCCGCCCGCTCCATGACGGTGAGCATCGGGATCATGCCCTCGGACCGGTACAGAAAGCGCACCGGAATGATCTGCTGTTGGGTCATCAATATCCTCCAGATCCTTGCATTACAACGCCGCGAGTATACAACGAGAGCCTTGTGGCTAGCGTACGCCAGCGCGCTACCCTAGTTGGCCAGATACCAGTCGAGCAGACCACCCGCAGTCTGGTCCCAATGCCAGCACGCCGCCGCGGTCCGCAGCCGCCCGCCTAGCGCTTCTCGCGCGCCAGCGTCCCCCGCGAGGAAGCGGACGCGATCCTGGAAGCGCGTGACATCACCAGGCGCAACCAAACAATCGGTTTCGAAGCCCGCAAGGTAATAGGGGATCTCGCCCACGGCTTCGGCCACGATCGGCACGCCCAGCGCCATGAGCTGCGGCACCTTCGATGGGCAGCGCGCGCGATTCGCGAGGTCGTCGTCCATCGGGTAGACGGCGACGACCCGCCCGCGCCGCTTCGCCAGATAGCGCTCGACGCCCCGCGGCTCATAGCCGAGCCAGTCGACCTGGTAAGCCATACCCGCGGCGGTAAACGCTGCCCCAATACTCGCCCGTGCACCCTCGGCGATCTCTTCGCCGATCACGGCGAGCCGCAGTCCGCCCACTTCGGCGAGCAGCGGCGCGAGGAGCCTGACGATGCGGGCGGCGGTGGTCTCGGTGAAGCGCGTATACCAGAGCAAGGTGAGGCCGTCCGCGCTTGTCCCGGTGCCGGGCTCTTCATCCACGGCCTCCAACGGTTGCTCGTCCTGACCGTTCGGCAGGTAGAGCACCTCCCCTGGTTTGTGGCCCAGGCGCGTGGCGTGGTCAGCCAGCCAATGACTTGCGACCGTGACGTGCGGCGCGACGCGCAGGGTCAGTGTCTCTTGCACGCCGCGAATTCGGCCTCCCAGGCCCGTGCCTCGCCGGCCCGCCCAGCCTGCAGGCCCCTCGAGATCGTCGGCGTCCACGACAATTCGGGGGCTGCCGCCGCGCCTGTCGACCGTGGCGAGCCACCAGGCGACCGCGCCGCTGTAACCGATGGGCTTGAAGGCGTGCACGACTGTCGGACGAAACTCACGAATCTCGCGCCCAAGGTCCGAGAGGATCAAGGCCATCTCGAGCGGGCTGCCTGCCGCTCGCGTGTGGACGATCTGCACGCCATCCTGGTACCAACGATCGCCGGATCGGGCGCGATCGTCCCACGGGGGGATGAGCAGGCGCACGGTAGCGCCACGTTTGGCGAGTACCCTTCCGATCGGAAGAACCCGGCCAATGGTCGTGCCCTTTGGCCGCAGCCCGAACGGCGCCACCAGCGCGACGCGCGGCCCGCGCACGCTACTCGACAGTGACGGACTTCGCCAGATTACGAGGCTTGTCCACGTCGCAGCCGCGCGCCATGGCCGCGTGATAGGCGAGAAGCTGCATCGGCACGACGTTCACGATCGGCGACAGCAGCTCTGGTACCTCGGGCACGCGGATCACCTCGTCGGAGTGGTCCGCGATGCTCTCGTCGCCTTGCGACGCGATCGCGATGATGTAGCCGCCGCGAGCTCGCACCTCCTCGACGTTGCTGATGAGCTTCTCCAGCGTCGGGCTTCGAGTCGCGAGCACCACGATGAGCGATCCATGCTCCACCAGCGCCAGCGGGCCATGCTTCAGCTCCCCGGCGGCGTAGCCCTCGGCGTGGATGTACGAGATCTCCTTCAGCTTGAGCGCGCCCTCGAGCGCGCCGGGAAAGCCGATTCCGCGACCGAGAAACAGCAGCCGGTCAATGTCCGCATGCTGCTCTCCGATTCGCGCCGTCGCCTCATCTGTACCAAGCGCCTCCTGCATGCAGTCTGGGAGCTCGGCAATATGCTCGACTAGCTCCGCAATCTCCGTCCGCGGCAGTCGCTCCAGCCGTTGCGCGAGCCAGAGGCCCACCATGAAGAGCGCCCCGAGCTGCCCGGTGAAGCTCTTCGACGAGACGACGGCGACCTCCGGGCCGGACTGCTGGTAGACCACACAGTCGGCGAGACTCGGTATCGAGATTGCACTGCCGACGACGTTCGTCACCGCCACGGTCTGAGCGCCCAAATCATGCGCGAGCTCAAAGGCGGCGATCGTGTCAGCCGTCTCGCCACTTTGCGAGATTGCGATGCACAACACCGACTCATCCACGATCGGGTGGCGATACCGCAGCTCAGAGGCGATGTCGACCTCGACGGGGAGTCGGAGCCAGGCCTCGAAGGCGTAACGCGCCATGAGTGCTGCGTGGTGGGCGCTACCGCAACCGGTCAGGATGATGCGGCGAATTTTCGCCACGTCGAGTGAGTCCAGTTCCGGCAACACGACCTGTTGATCTGCGATCCGTCCAGCCAGGGTCCGTTGCAGCGCCACCGGCTGTTCGAAAACCTCCTTGAGGAAGAAGTGTGGGTAGCCAGCCTTCTCGGCCGCAGTCTGGTCCCAGGTGATCTCCTCGATCTCGCGCTGCTGCGGCTCACCGCTCCGATTGACAAAGCGCACTTCGTGGGGCCGTACGACGACGAGGTCGCCCTCTTGGAGGTGCACCACGCGGCGCGTGTCGCCGAGCACGGCGGGCACGTCAGACGCCAGAAAATTGCCTCTGTCGCCGAACGCCACGATGAGCGGCGCCCGGCTGCGCGCTCCCACGAGCGTGTCAGGCTCGTCAAGACTCACTACTGCAATGGCATAGAGACCACGCACCTTCAGCAGAGCGAGCCGCGTCGCTTCGAGCAGGCGATTGCCGTCCTCGGGCAGGCTATCCAGCTCCGCCTCAATGAGGTGCGCCAACACCTCGGTGTCCGTCTCGGAGCTAAATACGTGCCCCTGCGACTTGAGCGTCGCCCGCAGCTCCGCATAGTTCTCGACGACGCCATTGTGGACCACGCAGAGCCGGCCGGTGCAGTCCGTGTGCGGATGCGCGTTCGCGTCGGAGGGGACACCATGCGTTGCCCATCGGGTGTGGCCGATCCCGGTGGTGCCTTCCGGCGCATTGTGCGCCAGTTCACTGGCCAGGTTGACGAGCTTCCCGACCGCCTTACGGATCTCCAGATCGCCATTCGGGGCCACGACCGCAACGCCGGCGGAGTCGTATCCACGGTATTCGAGGTGCTGCAGGCCACTCAGCAACAGCGGCACGCAGGGCTGGCTGCCGGTATAGCCAACGATTCCACACATAGAGTTGTCCTTATTCTGCGCTCGCCGCCTGATGGCGGATTTGCCTCATTGGTAAGTAGATCATAGCGATCGGCCCTTTAGTTTCCGTTGAGAGCCTGATCAATTCGCGAGGGCTTGACCCCACCGCCACCTCAATGCCAAGTCGATCTGCGATCAACTGCGGCGATAGCCCGTCAATTGTGAGCTCCCCGGTGACGTCGAACATCGAGCGCGGCAGGACGACGCGGTCAGCCGCGGTGCCGGCTAGCGCCGCGGCGATGTTTTCACCTGGGACGAGGCCGGCCACGGTCACTTCTCCGCCGAAGAG
>JAXDLH010000148.1:0-10752 GCA_034666705.1 Chloroflexota bacterium | reverse complement strand
CGTGGACGGTCACGACGGTGGGCGCCGGCAGCACGATCGGGGCCGCGAAATACGGGCTGTGGAGCACGTCGACGTGCTCGCGCCGGCAGGTACGGACGATGCCGATTTGCTCCCACCAGAGGCTCTCGTATTTTTCCCCGAGGCGCCGCACCGGCGTGGTGACCTCGACGTTCTGGAACCGGTCGGAGAGCTGGGGGAAGCGGCCCATGACGGACGTGCGGAACCGGGGGGTCAACAGGACGTACGAGTTCTCACGGTCGTTCTGGTCCAGCCCCTCGAGCAGGTGGAAGAGGTGTTGGCCCATGCCGGTCGTCGGCCGCTGGAGGAAGAGCGCGTTGATGCCGATGCGCATGCCGTCTACCCTATCTCGCCCGCGCGACGATGCATACGTTGTACGCGGCGTCGCCGTGCTCGCGCTGGTAGTCGTAGTCCATCATCGCCTGCCAGACCCGGACGAGCAGCGGATGCCGCCCGACGCCGAGCGGCAGGAGGTGCCCCCAGTACGCCAGCGGGTACAGATACTGCCCAGGGCGCTCGACGAGTTCTACGTCGAAGTGCGGTGCGAGCAAGTCGAGAACCTCGCCGACTCGGTAGTGCTTGTGCCCCTTGATCTCGTGCCCATTCCCGCGCAGCGCCGCATTCAGGCGCCGTACGTGGGGCTTCGCCATCAACGGATCGGCCCACCAGAATGTGCCGCGGTGTGGTGTGGTGAGAATCAGTGTGCCACCCGGACGGAGCACGCGGCGGATCTCCGCGATACATCGTGCCTCGACGGCCGCCGGCACGTGCTCCAGCACCTCGCTGAAGACGACGCAATCGAACGCAGCGTCCCCGAACGGAAGGGCATCGGCGCTGGCGGCGGCGAGCCCGACACCCGCATGGCGCCGGGCGCCTTCCTGCAGGGCGGGCAGGTCCAGGTCGATGCCGACTGCCTCCTGAGCGCGCGTTGCAAACGCGGCAGTGCCGGCGCCGTCGTGGCACCCCGCGTCCAGGAGGCGCTCGACGCGTTCCGGCAGGTGCTCGTAGACCCAGCGCATGCGCTCGTGGAGGGTCTCAGGTGGAGGGTTCATAGCCACGGCCTACTATGCGGCTTTCGCGGCGGTGCCGTAGACCTGGAGGAGCTTCACTGCAGCATCGCGCCAGCCGTACATCGCGGCGCGCTCCCGCCCGACACGTCGCAGTTCGTCGCGCCGCGCGGGGTCAGAGCAGGCTGTCTCGATTGCCGTCGCGATATCGTCGGGATCCTCGGGATTGAAGAGGAGTGCCGCGTCGTGGGCGAACTCGGGCAGCGAGCCAGTGTTCGCACAGGCCACGGGTACCCCACACGCCATCGCCTCGAGCACCGGGATCCCGAATCCCTCATACAGCGCCGGATAGACAAACAGCTCGGCTCCGCTGTAGAGCGCCCGAAGCGGCTCGTCGGGCACGTAGCCGGTGAACCGGATGCTCGAGCTGTACTGCGACAGCTCGGCCTGGCGGTACGTCTCCTCGCATAGCCAGCCGTTGCCGCCAGCGATGACGAGCGTGTGCGGTGCCTCGGTCCGAGCCTTGAAGCGGCCGAACGCGTCGATCAACCGCGGCAGGTTTTTCCGCGGCTCGATGACCCCGAGGAAAAGGATGTACGGGCCGTCAATCTGATAGTGCTCGCTGACGTCGGCAATCGCCTCGTCGTCGGCGGGCTCGAACGAGCTATCGACGCCGCATGGTACGACGAAGACACGATCCGGATCTGCGTCGAGCAGACAGATCACGTCGTTGCGGGTGTTTTCCGAATCGGTGGTGATGTAATCCGCGCGGGCGACCGAGCGCGGTACCGCATGTTCGAGGTATTCACGCAGCCGCGCATCGGCGCACTCGGGCTGCATGAGGAACGCCAGATCGTGGATTGTGAGGATGCTCGTCGCATTGCGCAGCGGCGGCAGCACGAAGTTCGGCGCGTGGAAGATGTCAATTGGACCCGTCGCCAGATCAACCGGTACCGGCACGTGCAGGCGCTGCCAGGCGACGTTCATCACGCGCTCGCCGAAACGCAGCTCGCGCGATGTGACGTTCTGGGCGCGAGGCAGGTCGGTGGCGCGACCGGGGTTCGGCGCGGCGTGCACCAGGACGTAACTGTTTTCGTGATCGAGCTGCACGAGCGCTCGCGTGATGTTTTTGACGAACCTTCCGATGCCGTCGGATTGGTTGATCGCCGCGGTGTAGTCAATTCCGATGCGCATGCACTACCTGATCACTCTCTAACTCGCGCACCGCCAGCTCCACGAGCCCGAGGATGAGGGCGAAAAGGAGGCCGATGCCGTGGACGAACATATTGTCAAACGTATTGTGCACGCAGAACGCGATTGATGCGCCGAGCGCGGCTAGCAGGAGCAGTCGCTCAGTCCCGAGTGGCTCGGTCGCCAGGCGCAACCCGTGCACGAGTCGTGCGAATACGATGCTGAGGAATCCAACGAAAGCGAACAGTCCGATGATTCCCATCTCGGCAAATGTGTTGATGAAGTAATTGTGCGCGTGCCCGAGCGATTCTGACCAGCCGGGCAGAGAGTAGCGATCGTACACGTCGTCGAAGTTACCCGGTCCGATGCCGACCAGCGGGTGGTCCATGGCCATTGCCCACCCTGCTTGCCAGTGCGCCATCCGCTCGACGACCGAGAAGTTCGCCGGGTTCACCGCCACCGTCCGCACGTCGAACACACCGAAGTTGTCGAAAAGCACCGTGATGTGGTCGGTGATGTCCTTCGGCAGGGCGCCAACCGCGGCCAGGCTCACGATCCCTGCCACCGCGCCGAGCGCGCCGATGAGGGCGCGGCGGGTGCGCGGACTGCCCACGATCGCCATCACGACGAGGCCGATGCCGGTCCCGAGCCAGGCGCCGCGCGAGAGCGATGCCAGAATCCCCGCCCCGATCACCCCGGTCATCGCCACGACCGCAATCCGCTGCCAGATGCCCGTCGGGCGCAGGGCGAGTGCGATACCGAAGGGCAGCAGCATGCCGAGGTAACCGGCGAGGGCGTTCGGTTGACCAAAGTCACCATAGGCGCGCAGGAAGGGACCGATCGCAAAGAATTCCGGACCGGAGCGGGTGACGAACTGACGCAAGCCGTTCAGCGACTCGACCGTGCCGGCGGCGAGCAGCGTCAGCAGCATGAACGGCGCCTCGCGGACGTCCAGGTTCGAGAGCACGTACGTGGCGACGGCGATCATCTCCGCGGTCTTGATGAGCTCCTTGAGCGACGAGGAGAAGCTCGTCGCGGTGAGCGTCGAGAGCAATTGGGAGCAGAAGAGCACGATCATGGCGACGATAATCGGCCCGATCCGGACGACGATCTGGTCACGCAATGCACCGCGCACGAGCCAGCCGCCGATGAGGAGCGCGACGAGAGGATCAGTCGCGGTCACGTCGAACGTGCCGAAGGTGACCTTCGTGAGCGATGAAAAGGGGATCGAGAAGATCACCAGCACGAGGCAGACGCGCGGTACCGCCGCGGCGAGCACCACAATGGGGATGCCGATCGCGACCGCCGCGGCCGCGGCAAGGGGCAGCATGCCGATCAGCGCCGCGAATATCAGCGCGGCCACCGTCAGGCCGATAAGCCCGGCGGCTCCGCCCGAGACGGACGCTAACGGACTGGGTCGGTGCCCGCCGAAAGGTCCGGCAAGTGCTCTCGATACCATGCGATCGTCTGTTTCAATCCTTCGCGGAGTAGCACCTGCGGCTCCCAGCCGAGCAGCTCGCGGGCTTTCGTAATGTCGGGCTGGCGGCGCGATGGGTCGTCGGCCGTGCGCAGCTCGCGGAACACGACCTCGGATCCGGAATCGCACAGGTCACGGATCAGCCGCGCATACTCGAGGATGGTGTGCTCCTCCGGGTTGCCGAGGTTGACGACGTCTCCGCCGGTCCGCTCGCTGGTGATCATGCGCCAGATCCCTTCGACGAGGTCGCTCACGTAGCACAGGCTGCGGGTCTGGGCACCGTCGCCGTACACGGTGATGGGGTCGCCGGTGAGCGCCTGGCTCACAAAGTTCGGGATCACCCGCCCGTCGGCCGGGTCGCACCGTGGGCCGTACGTGTTGAAGATCCGGATCAGCCGCACGTCGACCTGGAATTCGCGGTGGTAGGTCATGGCGATCGCTTCGCCGAATCGCTTGCTCTCGTCATAGCAGGATCGGATGCCGTGAGGGTTGACGTTGCCGAAGTAGGTCTCGCGCTGCGGATGCTCCAGGGGCTCCCCGTAGATCTCCGACGTGGAGGCGAACAGATAGCGGGCGCCGTGGCGTCTCGCAATCTCGAGAAGCTGGTAGCTGCCCTGCGAGTTCGCGAGCGCCGTCGCGACCGGGTGCGCGAGGTAGCTCTTGGGGCTCGCGGGGTTCGGGCTTGCTGGACTGGCAAAGTGAAAGATGAGATCAGCGGGCGAATCGAACGGCTGAGATACGTCGTGCTCGATCAGGTCGAAGTCAGGCCGATCCATCAGGTGGGCGATATTGGCAGGCAGCCCGCTGATGAAATTATCCACGCAGGTAACGGCGATGCCTTCGGCAATCAGGCGGTCGCAGAGGTGCGACCCGATGAATCCGGCGCCGCCGGCGACCAGTGCTCTCACTTGGGCAGCTCCGGCGGTGTTCTTGGCAGGTGGGAACGGTGGATTCTACCCGATCTCGTCGGCCATGCCCGTCGAGGAGGTGCGAGCCGCTGTCCCGGCCACCGGCGCTACCTTTCGCGGCAGCATCTCGACGGCATCCGCCAGCAGTGCCGTCATCACCCACCAGAGCGCTGCCGCATCGACGAGGAAATAAGAATTGTCGAACAGGCCGTGGACGAGCGTGTCGATCAGCACCCCAATGGCAGCTACCGCCAGCACCCGGGTGACGGGCGCGCCGCCGTTGTAAAAGAGGCGGTGGGCGGCGCGCGCCGTCCAGACGATGAGGGCGACCGCGGCGAGCAGGCCGAGCACCCCGAGCTCGAGCCAGAAATTCAGTACCCAGTTGTGGGGGTGCGAGATGTTTGGCTCGGGCCAGGCCTCCGGCTCGATGTAGACCGAGCGGTACAGGTAGAGGAAGTTGTCCAGCCCGACGCCGAGTACCGGGTGGTCGGCGATCATCCGGCTCGACGAGCGCCATATCTCGATCCGAAAGAGTCCAGTGCCCGTTTCCCCCTCGAAGCGGCCGATCGTGCGCTCCGGCGGCAGGAGTACGAGGCCAGCGAGGGCCACGACGGCAAAAATAACGGCCAGCGCGGCGAGCCAGCGCCACCCGCGCCGCGCCGTGAGCGCGAACACGGCCGCGCCGCTGCCGATGAGCGCGCCGAACGACACCGACCGAACGAGCGCCACGCCGATCACGGCGAGCGCTGCCCAGGCAAGGGGGCGCTGCAGCACCGCAAGGCGGGGCGGGGGGCTGGCGATGGGCGGGCCGGTGAAGAGCGCGATGGCGAGGGCGACGGCCGCCGCCCGGCCGAGGAACAGCCCGAGGTGGTTCGCCGAGAGATACGGCGCCGCGGCGCGGGCGGCCGAGTCGAACAACTGGCCCTCGAAGGCGAGCGACGCCACTGAAATCACCGCAGCTAGCGCGCCCGCGACGACGATCGACCAGAGGACCCGTTGCACGGGCGCCGGCGGAAGGAGCGTGACGCGCGCGATGTACCCGAGCACGATCGGCTCGACGATGAGCCAGCGCAGCTCGCGCAGGCTCTGCTTCGGATACTCCGTGACGAGTAAGGACAGGAGCGCGGCCGCCAGGAAGGCGGCGGCTGCGGCGTCATACACGCCGGGCCGTGGCCATCGGATGGGACCCGCGCCCCATCGGTCACCCCAACGCGCGGCGACCAGCACGCTGAGCGCGCCGACGAGGATTGCGAGCTCGGCGGCGGAGAGATCGAGACCGAAGATGCTGCGCGGGTGGAGGTAGAACGGCAGAGCGAGAATCGTCGTGGGGACACACGTGCTCGGCCGGTAGCCGATGGCACCCGCATAGAGCACGACGCCGACGAGTGCGAGGGGCAGTGGGGCAAAACCGAACAGGGCGAGGCCAGCCGCAGCGAGCAGCAAGCTCACCCACTCAGACTGTGGGGCTGCCGGAGTTCGGGCTGGTGGCGTGACAAGGCTCACGGAGTGCTCCGCAGCGAATCGGGAATGCGCGGCGTCTCTGGATGGTTAGAGTAAGCGAAGACGGTACATGAGTGCCGTCGTAATGCAGGAGGAGATGGCCGAATGGCCGCACCAGTTCACGTTTCTGAAAATTCATTCGATACCGACGTATTGGGCTCGACCGAGCCGGTGCTCGTCGATTTCTGGGCCGACTGGTGCGCGCCATGTCGCATGGTCGCACCAGTGCTCGAGGAGATCGCCAACGAGCAGGATGGCAAGCTGAAGATTGCGAAGATCGACGTCGATGCGAACCCGGGCTTCGTGCAGCGGTTTGGCATTGCGGGTATCCCGACGATGATCCTGTTCAAGGAAGGCAAGGAAGTCGATCGCGTGACCGGCTACATGCCAAAGCAGGCGCTCTGGACCAAGCTCTCGCGCAATCTCTAATTCCGGCCGATCATCCCAGGCCGTAGCCGAAGGATCCGCAGCTCGACATCGTAGCTACGGGTCCTTCGCGCTGCTCGGGACGACACCCTTCGCTGCGCCTCGCGCCGGACCGAGCCCACGCCGGTGCGCATTCGGTCATTAGCCCACTGCAGACCGCGGGCGAGCAGGTCCGCCTGTCCCTCGGGCGCGGCGCCTGGCGCCCCGAGCTCAGGTTTGGTTATGACGCAATTGACACATCGGGTGCGGGGGCCACGGCGATCGTGGTTTCCTCGCGGTAGGTGACGCGGCCCGGCGGCCCTCCGGGGACCTTCTTGACGTAACGTCGCGACGTGTAGTCTACCTCGACTCGGGCCGCAGTGCGGGCGGCGCTGCGCCCCGCCGCGATCGCCGCCGCCGCTTCGATCTGCTCGGCTGGCGGCGGGTGGCCGTGCGTGCGCAAGATCACGTGGGATCCTGGCACGCGGCGAGCATGGAACCAGAGATCGTCGGGCTGCGCCAGGCGGAAGGTGACCGACTCGTTGCCAAGGGCGCTCGTCCCCACCAGCAGCTCGGCGCCAGCAACCGTCAGCCGCCGGTGTGGGCCAGGCGGCGGTTTCGTGGACTGCCCCTTCTTTACCTTGGGCTGCTTGGGTGGCTTGGCCGGTCGGAGGATGCTCGCACCCTCCAGCTCGCGGCGCACGTCGGCAAGCTCGGCCTCGCTGCCCGCGGTCTGCACGTGCATCGCCATTTCATCGAGATACTCGAGCTCCGCCTCGACCTCGGCCAATAGCGGTGGCACCACGCGCTTGGCATCACGTGCATCTGTGTACTGGCGGAAGTACGACTGGGCGTTCTCGACGGGCGAGAGCGTCGGATAGAGATCAATGCGCCGCCCCTCCCACTCCAGCGAAGCGGCACCCTCGGGGATCGCGTGGGCACTCGCGAGAATCGCTTCGCCCGCCTCGCGCAGCTCGTCGGCGCAATCGGCTGCGGCGAGCGAACGCTCGAGGCTGCCTCGCTTGCGCCGATCTTGCTCGGCACGGGCTGCGAGCGCATCGAGCAATGGGCGGCGCAGCCGCGCGAAGGGCACGCTGCGTGCGACGTCGCTCGGGCCCCCGGCGACTGCGACGACCTCGCTCATAGAGTCGTAGTCGCGAATGTCGGCGTCGGGGTGCTGTTGGATGCGGTATGGCGCGAAGGCGACCGGCTGGTCATCCCGGAACGCGATACTCGGCTGCCAGTCGCCCGTCTCGATTGGCGCGGCAAGCCCGCGGAGCGCGGCCGCGATCGGGTCCCAGGAGTCGACGTCGCGCACTGCGGCGTTCGTGCGCAGCTCGGCGCGAGCGAGCGCCTCGCGAGCGGCCAGAGGCGAGACGCCGGCGACAACCCGGATGAGCAGGGCCGCCGCGGGGCCTGAGGCGACGTAGGCCGCGCGGGCGAGCTCGCCCGCCAGGCCTGGATCGGCTGGATCGATTTTGGTCTCGGCGGGAGGGAGCGTATAGCGCTGGTGCGGGAGCAGCGGGCGTGAGGGGTTCACCGACGGAGGCACGCGCTCTAACATGTCCATGATCGCCCCATCCTCGTCGACCAGCGCCAGGTTGCTGCGCCGCCCCATCGCCTCGGCTACCAGCGCGATACTGCGCGGCAGCCCGTCGTCGGGCCGCGACGAGAGACGCAGCGTCAGGATGCGCTCCAATCGCGGCTGCTCGACGGCAAGCACGCGGGCACCCTTGACGTATTTGCGAAGCAAAAGGCCGAATGGGGTAATGAGCTCGGTGGCGCGCCGGACCCGCTCGTGAGTGAGAAAGATGCGGCTGTCGCTCGAGCTCAGGGCGAGGACCAGCCAACAGCGGGCCCCGTGGTTGAAGACCTCGAGCGCGACGCGCTTCGGGTCCAGGAGGATTGCGGTGTCGACGTGGCCGCCTTCGATCGCCGCGGCTACCTCGTCGCGAACCGCGTGCATCGCGAGTGCATCAAAGGTCACAACGACTCCGTGCAGTCTGGCGTCATCTGGCGCGCTCACTCTGGTCCGAAGCTATTCGACAAGCTTGGGACGAGCTCAGCCGAAAGATCGACGGCCATGAGCGGGCAGGACGCGCGAGCGTTGGCGCCGTGGGCCGCTCGTATCCGACTGGCTGAGGGCGAACGGAACAGAGTGGCTGGCGCGCGAGAAGCCCTCTTCTCTGGTGAGTGGCCGTCCTATGTGCCAGTATACTGGCCGCAGCTTGCGCTCCTGGGAGGGTCTGTGACCGAGGCCAGCGCCCGCCGCGGGCTCTTCTTCGTGCTCTCCGGGCCCGCGGGTGTCGGTAAGAACAGCGTGATGAACCGACTCCGCGAGCACGAACCGGATGTCCACTTCGCCGTCACCGCGACCACGCGCGACCCCCGGCCCGGGGAGCGGGAAGGCGTGGACTACTATTTCAAGAGCCAAGCCGCGCTCCGTGGGCTTCTCGAGCGCGGCGAGCTTCTGGAACACGCGACGGTCCACGGCCGGCTCTACGGCGTGCCGCTTGATCCCATCCGCGAGGCGCTCGGACGGGGCGCGGACGTGTTTGTGCAGGTCGACGTCCAGGGCATGCGGACGATTCGTCGGCGTATTCCGGCAGCGGTCACGCTCTTCCTCTACGTGCCGAAACTGGAGGATCTCGCCGATCGACTGCAGCAGCGGGCGACGGAGAGCCCCGATGAGCTCGCGCGACGGCTCGCCACCGCCGTCGACGAGATCGATCAGCTCGCCGAGTTTGACTATGCCGTGCCGAATCCCCAGGGTGAGCTGGAGCAGGCCGTGGCAGACGTGCAGGCGATCATACGGGCGGAGCGACGGCGCGCTCGCCCTCGCCTTGCCGAGATCGACCCTGACGACCGCGCCTGAGCCATCCCTCGCACCCGGGCAGCTCGCGCTCGTCTTGGGTGGGATGCGCAGCGGGAAGTCCGCGTTCGCCGAGCAGCTTGCCATGCAGTCGGGGCGGCCCGTGCTCTTCGTGGCGACCGCGCAGGCGCTGGACGACGAGATGGGCGCGCGGATCGCCGCCCACCAGGCAGCACGGCCGGCAGGTTGGCGGACTGTAGAAGCGCCCCTCGACGTCGGCACCGCGGTCGCGGGTGCCGCCGGTGATGAACAGGTCGCGATCCTGGACTGCATCACCCTGTTGGTCATGAATTGCCTGGTCGAGCTGGCCGGCGCGCGCGACCTCGACGTGGTGAGCACCGCTGCGCTTCAAAAGCGGGTAGACCAGGAGCTGGCGGGTGTTCTCGACGTGGTAAGGGAGCGCCGGCTCGCGCTGATCGTCGTGTCCAATGAGGTCGGGATGGGCGTGATTCCGGTCGTCCCAAGTGCTCGCCACTATGGCGACGTGCTCGGCCGCGCCAACCAGCGACTTGCCGGGGTAGCCGCCGCGGTGTACCTCATGGTCGCGGGGATCCCGGTCGACGTGCGACGGCTGGGGCCTCCACCGAGGTGACCTTCGCTCGCGCGTGAGCGACTCGCGCGTGTGCCCGCGCATACGGCCCGGAACGTGACATCCCGACCGATGTGAGGGATCTTCGGAGGAGCCGGACGTTGGTCTCGCCGGGGGTGCTGTGCCGTCAGGGCGTATAGCCTTCTTTGGCGAGCTGCTCCTTCTGCCAGGCGGTGTCAATCGTCGGATAGAAGCGCTCGGGGTGCTCCTCACGCCAGATCTGCTTGCGAACCGTGAAGTTGCGCGGGTCGAGCGCGAGCGCGCGCCGCCACGATGCGAGCGCACCGGCCACGTCGCCCGATTGCCGGCGCGCAGTCCCGAGCGCAAACGCCGCGGCCCAATCCTCCGGGTGCAGCTCGGCCGCGCGCGAGAATGCCGCGATCGCCTCGCCGGCCCGCCCCTCGCGCAGCAGCGCATCGCCGAGGGCGGCGAGCATGTCCGGGTCGTCGGGCTGCTGAGCCAACTGGCCGCGAATGACCTCGAGCTCCAGCGATTCCTGCTGCACAAACACGGGGCGCTCGCCGGCAGCGAAGTCTGCCGCGAGCAAAGCCTTGGTCTGCTGGTAGAGCTCCGGGCGGGTCAGATAGAACCCGCCGACGTGCAGAAACTGGACGATCCCTAATTGGTCGACGACGAGCAGGTTCGGTACGACGTCGAAGTCGAAGAGGCGGCCCAGGAGATTGGCGCTGTCGACGGCCGTCGGATAGGAGTACGGCTCCGCGAAGGCGCGCACCTGGGCGGCGCTCGCGTCGACCGCGACGCTCAGAAATGCAACGTCCGGCGCG
>JAXDLH010000147.1:0-5564 GCA_034666705.1 Chloroflexota bacterium | reverse complement strand
CCCGCGGCTCTGTGAAACGATCTGGCCCTCCCCCGAGCTCGGATGGGAAACCCGGACAGAGGGTGATTTCGCCTGACTACTCGAAGAACGCGCCCTCGATGACGTCGTGGATGCGGTTTTCGCCGCCGACGCTGCGCGGGGTGTAATCGATGCGGCTCTCGCCTTTGATGTCGGGGTCGCGAGCCGTGATGTGCAGGATGACCAGCGGATCGCTACCCACGGCCTCGAACCAGTACGGCGTGCCACCGGGGATCGAGATGATCTCGTTGTGATCGAGCTCGCCGAGCACACGATCGTTTACGGTATAGAACTTTGCCCGGCCGCCGAGCACCATCCACGCCGAGTCGACGCCCGGATGCGAGTGCAGATTGGTCTCGCCGCTATCAGCCGCGACGCACTGGACGCTCACGCCAAGCTTGCCGGCGCGGACGAGGGGTTGGCTCGACTTGCCGCGCCTGACCAGTTGCGTGTGGACCTTGCCTACCTGGAATGGAGCGATGCCTTCTTCAACTGCGGTCACGATAATCCTCTCCTCGAGATTTTCCGCACTGGGCCGTGCTGTTGTCACTCTATCCCGGAGGCAAGAAACTGACAAGAGCTATTGCAAGATGCAATCAGGCCTCGTCGTTCGTCAACTTTTCAAACTGGCCGAGGCCCGAGTCAATGATCTCGAGAATCAGGCGTTGCAACGCGGGGTCCACGCGCCCGGTCAAGCGCTCGACCACCGGCCCGCCGAGAATGTGCCGCGCGATCTCCTGGGCGTCGCTCTGTGCGGCGCCTGAGTACCAGGTGCCCTCGGGATAGAGCACGATGTTTGGGGCATCGGGGCAGGCGCCGAAGCAGATGTACGGCGTCACGCCGACGTCGCTTTCAGCGCTGGCGAGCTGCGCGGCAATCTCTTCGCCGATCGCGACCGAGCCATGCTCAGCACAGTATTCGTTGTAACAAACGAGACAGGTGTCGATGGCTTGGCTTCGAGGCATTGGGCTGCTCCACTCGCGTCCACGGTCTGCGGGAGCATACCGCGCCAGAGGCTCTACGTCCATCAGGCATGTGCGGGCACGTGCAATCGTCTGGTGCTTCCACGGCTGGTGGCGCCCGTCCGTGAATCAGTCATTCGGCGTAGGCCGGCTGCTATGTGCCCGGCGCGGCCCGAGGCCGATAAGCATACACAGATGATAATCTCCCCTTCGGACCTCAAACCTCGGGTCAGCCTCCGGCAGCGCTTGATCGCGCTGACGTTGCTCGCCTCGATTCCTGCGCTGTTCATCGCGCTGACCCAGTTGCCCGCGATTCGGCGTGACGACGGATTCGCGTTGAGTGAATCGACCCTCGCCTGCACCGCGTTGCTCGCGATGTTTGCTGCCCTGGGGTTGAGCGAGCTCTTGGTGGTGCGGCGCATCAATCGCCTCGCCGGGGTGGCACGCCGGTTGAGTGCAGGCGACCTGAGCGAACGCGCCCCGGAAACGGGCGGCGACGCGATCGCTGCGACGGGCGTTGCCTTCAATCACATGGCGGAACAGATCCAGCAGATGCTCGAGATGGAGCGCCGGGTGAGGACCAGCCTCGAGCAGCAGGTTGGCGCGCTCGTCGCGCAACGGACGGAGCGACTCTTGTTGCTGGCCGAGATCTCGCGCCTGCTGGAGTCGTGCCAGAGCACCTCGGAGATTCTCACGATGCTCGCAAGGCAAGCAAGTCGGTGCTTCCCCGGTACGAGCGGTGCGCTTTACCTGATGCGCGCCGGTGCGGCCGAGCTCGAGGTGAGCGCCACCTGGGGCGAGGAACAGCCGGCGCAAGACGCGATTTTCCAGATCGACGACTGCCGGGCCCTCCGTACAGGTCGGACGTCCGTTCTGGACGGCGGTGAGCCCTTCGCACCGTGCGCCCACCTTCCCGAGCCAATCCCCTCCGCGGCTCTCTGCGTCCCCCTCATCGCGTACGGTGAGTTGCTCGGTCTCCTGCACGTGGCGAGCGGCACGGCTTCTGGGATTGCCTCCGCGCATGAGTGGGTCCAGAATCAGCAGGCGATCGCCAGGATACTGGCCAATACGGTCGCCGTCGCGCTCGCCAACGTCAAGCTGCGTGAGGCGCTGCGTCAGCAATCGATCCGCGACCCGCTCACCGGCCTGTTCAATCGCCGCTACATGGAGGAGACGCTCGTGCGTGAACTCCGCCGCGCGCAGCGCACCGGGCAGGAGGTCACAGTACTCCTACTGGACATCGACCATTTCAAGCATTTCAACGACACGTTCGGGCATCCGGCCGGCGATGAGTTGCTGAAAGGCGTGTCTGCCGCCCTGCAGAGCGGGGTGCGTGCAGAGGATGTGGTCTGCCGGTTCGGAGGCGAGGAGTTCGTCATCATTCTGTTTGGTGCGGGCTGCGACGTGGGTCAGATGCGCGCCGAGGGGTTTCGGGAATGCATCAAGCGGCTTGATGTGCGCTATCAAGGCGCGGCGCTGGGAACGGTGAGCGTTTCGATTGGCATAGCCGGCTTTCCCACGGACGGGTCCGAGAGCGGTTCGCTCATCGATGCCGCCGACCGCGCTCTATACCATGCCAAGGCCGGTGGTCGTGACCGAGTGGAATTGGCGAGGGACGCCGAGCGGACCACTGTCGAGACCGCACTCATAGCGGGTGAGTAGCTGGCCTCGCTGCGAAATCGCATTCCGGTGCGCGGCAGTACGGAGCAGTCGCCGATCGTCAGATCGGTATCAGGATCCGCAGCAGGCAGGATCGTGTGGGGTGTGGAGACGAGCCTGACGACGTCGCTCACGGCGGAAATTGTGCCCCAGGCCGGCGCTCATGTTGCCAACCCACGCGGCCTCCACCGCCGCGACGCCGCCGGCCCCGATCAGTTGGTCGAATAGCCTATCCGAGGTCGGCCCGAGCAGCGTGAGATCCCGCTTGCGCTGCCGAATGATCTCGTGACCCGCCGCGAAGGGAATGAGCCCCTCGAGCCCCATGCCGAGGAGCATGCTGCACCCATCCGGCACGACGCGCGCCACCGCCTCCGCCGGCGAGACGAGCTTACTCACCCGAGCTATCGGCCAGCCGCCGCCGCTGGAATGACGAACGCGATGCGTCCCTCGCCGTGGGCGCCGGGGGGGCCGTCCGCGACGCGCAGCGTGGTGCACGCCGTCGCCGTGCAGCGCACGGCGACCGTCAAGCCGCCGCCCTCGGTCGCGACCAGCAGATCGCCGTCCTGCACGCCAGCGGCGCTGAGCGTCTGTGCCGAGAGACGCAACAAGCTGTCCGTCCCCGGGAACGGATTGTCGGGTGTGCCGCGGTCGGCCAGATACGCGAAGCCCCCCGCGCTGATGAAGCCCGGCGGCACGAAGCCCAGGCTCTCCACGCCCGTATCACCGCCGGTGGGCAGGTTTGGCACGGCGACCAGGGTGGCGCTCCCGTCGGGCGCAATAGCCCAGATCTGACCGGTCAGCTCATCCGCGCCAATCAAATCACCGCCGTACGGCTCGAATCCGAGTGGGGCGACGGCCAAGCCTCCCTCGAACGGTGGCGCAGTATCCGTCACGGTCGTCACACGGCCCCGACAATCGATGGTCACCACGGTCGTCGCGCCCTCTCGCTCGCCGGCCACAATGAGGGAGTCGCCGAAGCGACCGGTCGTATCGAACGCGATTCCATCCAGCATGTCGACGTTCGGGATCGTCGCGAAATGGCTCGCGTGACCCCCGGCATCGACCCGGACCACGCCGGTTGGAAAGCCGAGGTCCAGCACGAAAAGCTCATCCGGCGTGAAGCTGCACCCGGCAGGCTGCGCCCCCGCAGGCTGCGAAGTAAGGACAGGGGCAACCACAAAGTAGGGCTCGGCGTCGGGCGATCCGACGAAGCCGTCTCCGCCATTGGCAAATGGCGCGATGGATCCGCTCGCCGATACGAGGAACAGCCGACCGGCCGCCATGACCACCAGGTTGCCATCGTTCCGCGCGCCGCCCACATCGACGATGCCCTCCAGATGCTGCCACTGCTCCCAGGTGGTGGTCTGGGCGCGCGAGGTGGACGCGTCCCAAGCCGCGAGAAGGAGGCTCAGGGCCAGCGCGATGGCGAGACCAGTACGCACCGGTCCAGTGCGCTCCGGTCCCGTGCGTATCGCGTCTCGCTTAGAACCCGTCACTATCGACACCTCCCCGATCATCAAACGAACTATTGCTCACGACAAGCCGCCTGGGAGACTGATCGAGTGCGCTCATATCGTCCCCCCGTACTCAGTCCATCGTCCACGTGCTGATGTTCCAAGAGTTGGCGAACTCAGACGGAGAGACCTTGCCCGGTCCATGCAGCACGGAGCGGAATTGCGCCGCGCCGATTCGGTAGTAGAGGGGGATACTCGGCAAGTCATCCATGTAGAGCTTCACCAGATCTGCCTCTGCCGATTGCCGCGCAGAGAGGTCGAGCGTCGTCAGGTACCGGTCGTAGAGGCGGTCGACCTCCGGATTGAAGTACGCGCCAACGTTGCCGCCTTTCCAGCGCGTCTCCGCAGTCGCCGTCTGTCCCTTCGTCCAGTACCCCAGGTTTGCAGGCGAGATCGACCAGGACTTGAACAGCAGGGCTGGGTAGGTGGCGTTCAGCTCATCCACATTCGGCGCGCTCGATGGAATGGTTGCCAGCGGGCTGTTGAGTCCCTCGCCGGAATACTGGCCCGCCAACGCCTCACCCTCCTTGGGGTCCACGCCGCGTCCCTGCACGGATACGGTGATGGTGAGCGGCTCGCCCGCGGCGTTCTGGAATACGTGACTGGGCGACAGAGTCCAGCCAGCGTCCGCGAGCACCCGGGCCGCGCGCGTCGGATCGTACGGATACGAGGCGACCTGCCGTTGGAGGAGCAATTGGTGGACCGGGTCATCGGCAGGTATCCACATGTCGGCGACCGTCGTCATGTTGTAGGCGGTGGATTCCACCAGCGCCTTCGAGTCGCTCAGGAGCGCAAGTGCCTGCCGCACGCGCACATCACGCGCCCACGGCGTGGCCGGATCACGGAATTGGACCGCCAGATAGCGGTCGCCGCTCGTGCTGACCACGGTATTACCGGTGGCGGACGATTGGAATCCCTGAGCGACGGTGTACATCTGAATCCCATCGAGCGAGGCGCCAGCCGGCACGATGTCGAGGTCGCCAGACATGAGCTGCAGGACGCTCGCTTCAGGGTCCAGATACTTGACGATCAGGCGGTCGATCTTTGGGCGGCCGAGGAAATACTTGTCGAACGCTTCGCCCTCCATCTGGCCGCCGGGCTGCCATGCCACCATCTTGTACGGGCCGAGCCCCACGAACGCCGTGCTCCAATATGGCCCGTTCTGAAACGCCTGGGGGTCACCACGATCGTAGAGCTCGCCGAGGAGTCGGCGCGGCAGGGCCGGCGAGGCGGTCCCCGCGTTGGCGTCGATCGAGGTCTGCTTCCAGTTCACGACGACTGTCTGTGGGTCAGGCGCCTCGACGTTTGAGATCAGCCGAATACCCGGCGGTGTCTGCTGCAGGAAATTGAGGTCGCTCGCGACCTTCTGACCGAATACGAAGTCATCCGCCACCAGCGGCGTGCCGTCGTG
>JAXDLH010000146.1:0-2919 GCA_034666705.1 Chloroflexota bacterium | reverse complement strand
CCGAGGCGTCGATCTCGTCGAGGTCGTGCTTCGACAGTCCGGTCGTGCCGATCACGATGGGCACGCCGTGGGCGAGCGCGGTCTGCGCGTTGCTCCGGGCTGCGTCAGCGGTGGTGAAATCCACGGCGACGTCCGCCTGGATCGCATCGAGGAGCTCCCCGAGCGATGGCGCGACCCGCAGCTCTAATTCTGGCTGAGTGTCGTCGGCAGGTCGGGGGTCGCAGCCGCCGACGATGGTCAACTCAGGGTCGTGTCCGAGGCCCGCAATCATCTCCTGGCCCATGCGCCCCCGCGCGCCGCACACCGCCACGCGAATTGGTTTCGATTGGCCGTTCATTCCTGCATCTCCCGGACGAGCGTTAGATATGCGACCAATTGTCTGACCGCCGTCGCGGTGAATGCCAGGTTGCACGTTAAGAGGCGTGGGTCAGGCAAACCCGTAGGGGCGGTGCGATCCCCGCTCATCCTGAGCCTGTCGAAGGATCCGCCGCGCGTCGAGCGTGGGAACCGGTCGTTGGCACCAGCGCACGATTCCGCCCACGAACTTCCCTACGGGAGCCACCCGACCGCGCCAACGGTTTCGGCCCTATGCTCCGCAGCGGGCCGCAGGTCCTTCGACAGGCTCAGGATGAGCGGGGGCGGCACGGCGCGACGGGTCTGGCGCGCGACCCTCCGCTAATCATCCCCAAGGCATCCGAGCTTGAGTCGCACATACGAGCGATGGGTCCTAAACCAAAGCCACGATGAAAGCTGGATTATCGCAGGCGTAAGTCACGAGCGACGAAATGCGGGTTTCACCTTGGCTTGACTTTAGCCCCTAGCCTGCGGCCCTCCGCCAGCACCTCCAAAAATACCACACCCCCTCTCCCGAATTCGGGAGAGGGGGTGTGGGAGAGCGCTTGCGTTTGCTCAGTCTTCGTCCGGCCGGCGCTCGGGGCCAGAGCCTTGAGGCGGGCGCGGGCCGCTGGGGCGTGGACCAGAACCAGGGCCGCCACCCGCGCGCAGTGGCGGCCGCTCCGGGCGATCACCGCGCGAGAACGTCCGCTCGTTGCCGCCCCGGAAGCCGCCGCCATTGCCGCCGTTCCGGTTGCCGTCGGGCCGGCCGCGGTCGCCATTGCGGTCCCCGGGCCGATCACCGCCGCCGCTGCGGACCATACCGCCCTCGCGAGGCCGGCTAGGTCCGCCGTTGCCCCCCTCGGGGCGTCCGCCGCCGCCGTTCTCCTCACTCGGAGCGAGCAGCGCGCGGCGTGAGAGGTTGATGCGGCCCTGGCGGTCGATCTCCGTGACGAGCACGCTGACCTGATCGCCAACCTGGACGATGTCCTCAACTTGCGCCACGCGGTAATCGGCCAGCTCGGAGATGTGGACGAGTCCCTCCTTGCCCGGCAGGATCTCCACGAAGGCGCCGAATGCCATGATCCGCGTGACCTTGCCAGTGTAGACCGCACCGACCTCGACGTCGCGGGTGAGGCCCCGGATGATGTCGACCGCCCGCTGCGCATTCTCGGCGCTCGTCGAGCCGATCAGCACCGTGCCGTCGTCCTCGATGTCGATCGTGCACTTCGTCTCTTCAACGATCTTGCGAATCATCTTGCCACCGGGACCGATGATGTCGCGGATGCGGTCGGTGTTGATCGTGATCTTCGTGATGCGCGGCGCGTACTGCGAGAGCTCCTCGCGGGGCTCGGCAATGGCGGTGCGCAGCTTGTCGAGGATGAACAGTCGGCCCTCGTGCGCCTGGGCGAGCGCCTCGCGCATGATCTGCGCGGTGATCCCGCGCACCTTGATGTCCATCTGCAGGCCGGTCACGCCCTGGGCCGTGCCCGCCACCTTGAAGTCCATGTCGCCGAGATGGTCCTCGACGCCCTGGATGTCGGTGAGGATCTTGTAAGCGTGGTCCTCCTCACGGGTGATGAGGCCCATTGCGACGCCTGCGACGGGCGCGCGAATCGGAACGCCCGCGTCCATCATCGCCATCGTGCCGGCGCAGACGCTGCCCATCGAGCTCGAGCCGTTCGAGCCAAGGGTCTCGGCGACGAGGCGGATCGTATACGGAAACTCCTGCGTGTCCGGTACGACTGGCAGTAGCGAGCGCTCGACGAGGTGGCCGTGGCCAATGTCGCGCCGCGATGGACCAACCATGCGGCGGACCTCGCCGACGCTGTACGGGGGGAAGTTGTAGTGGTGAATGAAGCGCTTCGAATCCTCGACGCCGATGCCGTCGATGATCTGCTTGTCGCTCATCGTGCCAATCGTGCACACGCTGAGGATCTGCGTCTGGCCGCGCGTAAAGAGGCTCGAGCCGTGGGTACGCGGCAGGATGCTGACGTCGACTGCGATCGGCCGGATCTCGTCCATCTTGCGCCCATCGGGTCGGATGCTGCGATCGAGGATGCCGTTGCGGACCACGTCGAACTCGAGGCTATCAAAGACGCGGGCGATCTCTTTCTCGGAGAAGCCGCGCTCGACGAACTCGCCAATCGCGGCGTGGCGCAGCTCCTCGACACCTGTCTCGCGCTGGGTCTTGTCGGCGTTGTAGACGACCGCCTCGAGCTTAGGGAGGTACTCACGCTTCATCTCTTCGATGAGGGCTTCGTTCTTCTCTGGAATTGGGTACGAGCGCTTGGGCTTGCCAAGCTCGGCGACGATCCGCTCCTGGAGGGCGACGATCTGCTTCAGCGCCTCGTGGCCGGCCTCGATCGCCTCGACCATCGTCTCTTCGGGCAGCTCGTTCGCGCCGGCCTCGACCATCATGACGGCGTCGCTGGTGCCGGCGATGGCGAGGTCAAGGCGGCTCGAAGGGAGTTGGGAGAGGGTCGGATTAATGACGATCTTGTCGTCGATGTAGCCGACGCGGACCGCGCCAACCGGACCGTAAAACGGGATGTCTGAGATCGAGAGCGCGGCCGACGCCCCAAT
>JAXDLH010000145.1:0-14431 GCA_034666705.1 Chloroflexota bacterium | reverse complement strand
GCTCGCCCCTGGTGAGAACCTCCGCCTGGCGCATTGCCGCGCCGACGTGGCGAACGCCACCGCGGAGATCCAGGGCACGAGCGACGCGCTCATGGGCACCCTGGCGATCCAGAATCGCGACTCGCTGCCATGCGATCTCACGGGCCGACCCAGTCTCGCCCTGCGCGATGCCGATGGTCGCCTGCTGGTCCTCGAGGAGGACGTGCTGGACCTTGGCAGTGCACCTGATACGGCCATCGTCGCACCCGGCGTGACCGCGGCGGCGCCCTTTCGCTGGGCAAATTGGTGCGCTGGCTCGCCTTCCCCCCCACTGACGCTCGTGATTACGTTTCCTGCCAACGGCGGAGCTCTTGACGTGAGCCTGCCCACAGCGCGTGGCGCGCGCCAGGACGATTCGCCGGGTTGCGAGGCACCTGCGGCCCCATCGACGCTCGCGGTTGGCGCGTTCGCGGTCCGCCGCGACGACGCACGCGCGCCGGCGCAAGGTCTCCTGATACCCGCGACGTAAGATTCCCACGTCAACTCCTGCATGCAGGGCGTGCCGCCGCCGGTGTTACCCTTAACCAAGCCAGCGCAGGGGAGCGGGAGCATGACGGAAGTCGATAGCGCGCCCGCACCGACTACTCCCCGGACCCGCCGCGGGTCATCGCGCGGCAATCTGCGCTGGCTCGCCCTGCCAATCGTGCTCGGCATCGGATATCTGTGCGTCGGCTTTCTCATGCTGCGTCCCGGCCAGTCGAACTGCAACGATGGCGTCGCCGATCGCGCGCGTATTCAGGAGCTCGTGGCGCAGGGTCAGCCGAGTGTGGCGGCCGGGCTTGCAGACCTGGCACTCGCGCAGAGCGACACGTGCTCGTGGGCCTGGCCATCACTCGCAACGCTCGGCTACCGCGCCAGCATGCAGGACGTCTACGCGCATCGTGAGCTCGACGGGCCCCCGGCCATCCAACGGTGGGAGCGCGCCGAGGATCGTGCCGTTCCCTATGGCGTGCCCCCCGATCCGCCCATGACCGTGGCGGACAACGCCTACCATGCCGGGATGTGGGGGCTCGCCCGCGAGGCGTTTCAGCGGGCATGGGCAAAGCAGCAGACGCCCGCCGATCTGCCGCTGTACTACAGTACGCTGCGCAGTTGGGGGGTGGAACTGATCGAGACTGGCTCCGCCGATGACCAACAGGCGGGCGTGCACGTCCTCGCGACGGCGTGCGAGATCGCGGTGCGCTACGACCTGCGTCAACAGCAAGCGTGCAGCGAGCTCGATCGGTACACGAGCTCCGTGCCGGGTGCACGGCCAGCGCCGCTCGACGATCCAATTCTGCAGGGCGCGCCCGCCGGCGGCCCGCCTTCCGCTGCCTGAGCGGGGCGAGGACGTGCGAGAACCGGGCGCGGGTGACTCTGCGGCTGGCGGACCGACGCTCGTCATTCCTCCACACCTCGTGCGGCGGGCGATCCTTCTCTTCGTGGCTGCCGTCGTCGTCTACGCGGTCATCGCGCTCCTAGCTGACGCACCGAAGCTGGTGGCCGCGCTCGTGGCGTTTCACTGGGCTGCGCTGCCGGTCGCCATCGCGCTGACGCTCGGCAACTATGGACTGCGGTTCCTCCGCTGGAGCTACTTCCTGCGCGTCGTCGGGCTGGAGGTGCCCGTGCGGCAGAGCTTGCCGATCTTCCTCTCCGGGCTCGGCATGGCGATCACCCCCGGCAAGCTCGGCGAGCTGATCAAGAGCCATCTGCTGCGCGAGGCCCACGGAACCCCACTCAGCGTGTCCGCGCCGGTCGTGCTCGCCGACCGCCTCACCGACCTTCTGGCGATGCTGGTGCTCGCCCTTGGCGGCCTGCTCAGCCGCGACGGCGGCCCGGTGCTGGCCATCGTGGTGCTCCTCGTATGCCTCGGTACCATCCAGCTCCTGCGCTGGCGCCGTGCCGCCGATGGGGTCCTGGGCCTACTCGCGCGGGCACCGGTGATCGGACGACGCAGCGATGCGATCCGCGCCCTCTACGAGAGCTCTTTTCTGCTGCTCGGCCCGGGGCCGCTGCTGGTGAGCACCGTGATCAGCACGATTGCCTGGCTCTGCGAATGCATCGCCCTCTACGTCATCCTGTTGGGATTGGGCTTGCCGGCGAGTTGGTCGCTTGGTATTGAAGCGACGTATGCGTACGCGCTCTCCACGCTGATCGGCGCGGTGACGCTGCTGCCGGGTGGCCTTGGCGCGCAAGAGCTGAGCCTCGCGAGTCTGCTGCTGTTCGCCGGTATGGGGGTGACTCGCGAGCAGGCTGCCACGGCGACGATTCTCGTGCGGCTGGTGACGTTCTGGCTCGGCATCGCGATTGGCCTGGCAGCCCTCGCCTACAGCCTGCGCACGAGTCGTCGATAGACCGGGAATCGCGTCTGACGCGGTGCGAGTAGCGCGAACGGCCAGCTCCCGCTACCATGGAACACGACGTGACAGGGAGGGCAGAATGGCGAAGGTGATCGACGCCGGCGAGCGGAAGTACGAGCTGGTCGAGGGGTGGGGCGACCTGCCTCCAGGCTGGGAATGGGGCCAGGTTGGTGCAGTGGGCGTCGACTCGCACGATCACATCCACGTCTTCACCCGTACTGACCACCCGTACATGATCTTCGACCGCTCCGGAAAGCTCATCCAATCGTGGGGTCAGGGCATCTTCGAGGATGCGCATGGGATCTGCATCGCCCCGGACGACACGGTATTCCTCGTCGACCGGCGTCCGCAAGTCGTCCTCAAGTTCACGAATGATGGTCGCCATCTCCTAAGCCTCGGCAATCGCCACAAGCCATCCGACACCGGGTATACGGACGAGAGCCCGGTCGTGCGCTACCCCGGGCCGCCATTCCACCATCCCACCGACGTGGGGCTCTCGCCGAATGGCGAGATTTACGTCTCGGACGGCTATCGCAATTGCCGCGTCCACAAGTACTCGCCCGATGGAACGCTCCTCTTCTCGTGGGGCGAGCCGGGTGAGGACATCGGCCAGTTTCGGCTCGTGCACAGTGTGTGGGAGCACCAAGGCAAGGTATACGTGGCCGATCGGCAGAACAACCGGATCCAGATCTTCACCCCGGCAGGGGAGTACCTCGACGTGTGGCCTGGCTTCGACCAGCCGTGCAAGATTTACGTCGACAGCGATGACGTGATGTATGTGGCCGAGCTTGGCGCCCGCGTCAGCATCGTCGACCTCGAGGGGAACGTCCTCGGCCGCTGGGGCGGCGAGCGCACCCACGAGCCCGGCCTGTTCTGGGGGCCCCACGGCATCTGGGTCGACTCGCAGGGCGACATGTATGTGTCCGAAGTGCTGGACGGCAAGCGCGTCCAGAAATTCGCCCGGGTGAAGTAGCAGGTCCGATCACATATAGGTGCCGCCGTTCAGCGCGTAGTTCTGCCCGGTAATGTAGCGCGCGTCGTCCGAGGCCAGGAAGCAGCATAGGGCCGCGACCTCGTCGGGACGACCCTGCCGTCCGACAGGGATCTCCGGCACCGGCAGCTCATTGGCCGGTCGTTGCCGCTCGATGAAGGCTGGTGACACAGCGTTGGCCGTGATGCCCCGACTCGCGAATTCGAGCGCCAGCGCCTTGGTGAAGCCCACGAGTCCGGTCTTGGCCGCGACGATGTGCGCGCGGTGGAGCCGCCCGGTTTGGCCCGCGATCCCGATGATGTTGATGATCGTGCCGCGCCCGCCCTCCAGCATGCCGCCGATCACGGACTGGCTGGTATGGAACGAGCCGTCGAGCACGACGGCGAGCATGTCGTGCCACTCTTCGTACGGGAGCTCCTGGAACGGATGCTCCGTGCGCGGCGCGGGACAATTCACCAGCGTATCGATCGGGCCTAACTCGTGGCGCGCCTGCCCCACCATGCGGTCCACCGCCGCGCGGTCGCGCACGTCGGCGAGGGACGCCAGCACCTTGGCACCGAGCTCCCGTGCCTCGGCGGCGGTGCGCTCGAGCGTCTCACGATTCGAGAAGCCGTTGATCACCACGCTCGCCCCCTCGTGGGCATAAGCGAGTGCGATCGCGCGACCGAGGCCGCGGGTTGACCCCGTGACCAGCGCGACCCGACCCGCGAGCCTCATCGTCCCACTGCGCATTCAATCTCTCCCTCTGACGCTCCCCAACGAGCGCCGCCCCTGCGCACTTCGACCTCGGTTTTGGTCAACATTCGGTCGCGCGCCGGCCAAGCGTTCCGGAACTTTCTCGAGCAATTCGCAGGCGGCGACTCGATGCTACGGGTCGCTGGGGTGAGCGTCAAGCGATGCGGTGATTCACCAACCATGGCGTACACTTTCTCCAGGTGCGCCCCTGTGCAGCGCCTCCCAAAGGAGTGAACGGCATGCTTCCGAAAGAAGAGAACGAGCTGCTCTGTCTCACCGGCCCCGGCACGCCGATGGGCCGGATGATGCGCCGCTTCTGGATGCCGGCGCTGCTCTCGTGGGAGCTGCCAGACCCGGACTGCCCGCCCGTGCGCATCCGTCTCATGAACGAGGACCTCGTGGCGTTCCGTGACTCGACCGGTCGAGCAGGGCTCGTGGGCGCGCACTGCCCGCACCGCGGCGCTGGCCTGTTCTTCGGCCGCAACGAGGAAGAGGGGTTGCGCTGCGTATACCATGGCTGGAAGTTCGACCTCACCGGCCAATGTGTCGACATGCCCAACGAGCCCGTGGAGAGCAACTTCAAGAGCAAGATCAAGACGACCGCGTATCCATGCGAGGAGCGGGGTGGCGTGGTTTGGACGTACATGGGTCCCCCGGAGCTGAAGCCAGGGCTCCCCGAGCTGGAGTGGGGATTGGTCCCGGAGAAGCAGCGCCACGCCTCCAAGCGCATCCAGGAGTGCAACTGGCTGCAAGCGCTCGAGGGCGGGATCGATTCCAGCCACATCTCGTTCCTGCATGGTGGCCTGCCGCCGACACGTGAAAAGAGCGGCGATCCGGACCCGATCTCGGCGGGTTATGAGTATCGTCGGCGCGATAAATCGCCGCACTTCGAGCTCATCGACACCGACTACGGGCTGCTGATCGGCGCGCGCCGCAACGCCGACGAAGAGAATTACTACTGGCGCATCACCCAGTGGATCTTTCCCTGGTACACCATGATCCCGCCATTCGGTGGCGGCGGCATCGGCGGCCACGCGTGGGTGCCCATTGACGACGTGAACTGCTGGGTATGGAGCTTTAGCTGGCACCCCACCCAGCCATTCTCGGACGACCAGCTAACGGAGATGCAACGTGGCAGCGGGATCCATGGTGAGGTCATCCCGGGCACCTTCAACCTGAAGGCGAACCTGCGGAACGATTTCCTGATCGATCGTGAAGAGCAGCGGCAGCACAGCTTCACAGGCATCAAGGGAATCAGCCAGCAGGATTGCGCGATGCAGGAAACCATGGGCCCGATGTTCGACCGGACGAAGGAGCACCTCGGCAGCTCGGACACGGCGATCATTGGCACACGCCGGCGGCTCCTGGCCGCAGTAGGTGCGCACGAGGAGGGCATCGACCCGCCCGCGCTCGATGCCGAGTCGTATCGAGTGCGATCGTTCTCGACGCTGTTGCCGAAAGGCGTACCGTTCGATCAGGGTGCGGCTGAGGGACTCAAGGCCCAGCCTGGCGTGTTCATCGCCTCAGCATAGCGGACGGGGTTACCGCTCCGGCTCCAGCTCCCAGGGCTCACTGCGGTAGACCGCAAGCACGACGGCACATACGGGCTGTCCATGGCAGGTGATCCCCACGATCTCCCGCTCGAACGAGCCGTACGGGTACTCGCGCGTCGCGACCATCGACGTGAGTGTCGCATCGATGTACTCGCCGACGGAGTGCTCACTCTGCCCATGCGCTTCGACGAACAGCCCGCGGCCGCTGGCTGGCTCCTGCGTCCAGCCGAGGCCGGCCCACGCCTCGCTGCCGATCTCATGCTCGTCGTGTCGGGCCAGCACGACGTACAGCCGGTGGCCGTACTCGTCGGGCGGGGTCACGAAGCGCGCGCGCTCTATGCTGCAACCTGGCGGGATCACCGAGGAGAGCAGGATCAGGTTGTAGTTCGCCGCACCGGTCTGCAGCAGGGCGGCGTCGAAGGCGGCCAGGGCAGTTGGGCCTTCAGCACAGCCCGCGGTCACACAGATTCTCATGTACTCCTACCTGGGGAGGTGGTGAATCGACACGAGGCAGCGGCTAGGAAATGCACGCGCAGTCAGAAGCCCAGGATTTTAGCAACAGTTGCGGGCTTAGCGCTCCGGGGTACCGACACCACCAGTACAGGGTGCTCCAGGCTCCGGCGTCGTCGGGCCCTGCGCGTACGCACGGACGAACTGGTCCAGCCGCGGATCATTCACGGAGTCAAGCTTGAGTTGCCGTCCCCATGCTGAGGCCACAACCGGCGAAGGTAGCCCGGAGTATTGGGTCACGAGCGCGTAGGAGTTGGCGTGCGCGAGCTGCTGGAGCTTCTGCACCTGGTCAGCCGGAAGGTTTGGGGAAAATGTAATCCACACTGCGCCGTGCTCGAGCGCGTGGACCGCCAGTTCACTGGGAATCTCCTGATTGTAGAAGCCGCAATTCATCCACACCGGTGCGTGGTCGCCGCCGACGGGCGGATTCTGTGCGTATTCGACCGGGTCCGAACTATGATTCTGGGTTAACCCGGCGAAGGTTTCTACCCCTTGAATTGAGCCGTCGGCTGGCCGCGCGGCGGTCGATTTGCAGCCAAGCATCGCCACCCCAATCGTGAGCATGGCGAGTACCCTGAGGCTTCTCAGATTCACATCGGTCTCCTAACGTACGTACATTCTCGCAGGAGCAGGCTGAGGGCGCGCCCTTCCAGGGTTCGGGACAATCGCACTGGAGGATGCCCGGCGAGCTGATAGCCTGCGCGTTGATGGATAGAAGGATAGAGGAACCGGCGCTCCAAATGATGGCAGAAGGGCGCACTCACGGTAAACCATGCAGCTACCAACCGATGCACGGCAATTGCGAACCGGGTGAAGAGGAAGGCAAGAAGCGGCGGGCCCGGCGGGGCAGCTACAGCGACGCCCCGCACGCCCCCAATCTTCGGCGGCTGGCCCGGTCGCGGCGATCCCGCGACGCTGCGACGCGGGTGTTCATCGTCGCGTCCCGCCGGTTCGGTTCCCGCGTGGGGGATTCGGCGAGGCGGGCGCCTGGTGATATGGGATGGGTACGTAGCCGACCGATGGGCGCCGCTGGCCGGGCTGCGGGTAGAGGTCCATGAGGGCGTAGATCTCTTCCGGCAGACCGGAGGCCACGTGTAGACCGAGATGCTGGGCCTCTGATACCGTGATCGGATAGTCGTGCGTCCAGCGGCCGCTCACCAGCGTCTGGGCGATCGAGCGGGCTTGCTCGACCGCGGTACCGTTGGCTGTCACGACGTCGACGACCGCGTCCGCCACCTGCGCCATCGCTTTGCGGGATAGGTCAGCCAGAATGAGTGTCTCGTCGTCGATCTCCGCCACCGGCTTGGCCTCGAGCACCTGCAGAATCGACGCCGCCGGGTACTGGCCAATCTGCGGATCGAGCGGGCCAAGGACGGCATGCTCATCCATACGAATCTCGTCGGCGGACAAGGCGAGGAGGGTACCGCCGGACATCGCATAGTGCGGCACGAACACCGTCACCGTGCCGGGGTGGCGACAGAGCGCCCGCGCGATCTGCTCGGCGGCCAGGACGATGCCGCCGGGGGTGTGGACAATGAGATCAATCGGCATCTCGGGCGGCGTCAAGCGGATGGCGCGCAGCACCGCCTCGGAATCCTCGATGTCGATGTAGCGCGCAATCGGAATGCCAAGAAAAGCCATCGCCTCCTGGCGATGGATCAGCGTAATGACGCGACTGCTGCGTTGTCGCTCGAGCTTCCGCATCAGGCGCAACCGCTGGCTTGCGATCAAGCGCTGGTGAATCCACGGCTCTACGGCCGAGAACAGGAAGAAGAGCCATATAAAGTCGAACGGGCTCATAGCACTCCTACTCTGGTAGAGCGGAGCGGCGCCTCATTCGTTCCGGCCCGCCGAAAGGACCAAAGGAGGCGCTAGCTGGTCGATCTAAACTCAAGCCAGGGTGAAAACCACAGGCCTTCACTCGTGAATCATGCTTGCATCAATGCCGGTTTCATCGTGGTTTTGGTTTAGGCGGCGAAGCCGGGTTGCTGGCCGCTCGATTGCTCCCGGGTGTCCAGCCGCAAGCAGGTGGTACAGCAGTAGGCACGGTCGCCGCGCGATTCCATTGGGGTTTCGTCGACGATAGCGACGCCGCAGTGGGCGCACACCAGGTCGTTCTCGTGCACCCGTGCATGCGGATCGGAGCCCGAGCCGCTCTCCTCCATCGCCGCCGCGCAGTTTGGACAGCAGAATGACAGGTCGCCGTGGGTAACCATTGTGGTCGGGTCGAGGATGGGTTCATTGCAGTGCGCGCACATGCTCGCATCACGCATCATTGTCGCTTCCTCCTCGAGGTAAACGGTCGAGAGTCAACTGGCCTTGCGCCGCTGACCTGGCCATTCATGTGGGGGTCTTGCCAGCATCTCGCCTATGGCTCGGCTGGCGAGGCGTTTCGGGCTGGTTTTCATCGACCGCGTGGATACTGCCGCTGCCGGCTTGGATTGCACTCTGTACAGGCTCGCCTTCCGGGCTGATCTGAACTCTACCGTCGTCCTTCTCGCGTGTGGCCATGGTGTCCCCGATCGATCCCTCAGTCTCCTTCGATAAGCTGAGTCTCCTCTCATGCTACGCGCCTCGTAGGGTCCTCTGAAAAGGTCCGGCGCGTGAGCCTCACCGACTGATGCGGGAACGTTACGCCGCGGCCAGCGGTTGGAAGCGCTCGCGCTGCGTCGGATATAATCCTACTCACGGACTAGGAATTCGGGAGGGGCCCATGCTGCAGGTGTCGCAACGCGCACACTACGGGTTGCGGGCGATGACCGAGCTGGCAAAGGTCTATGGCCAGGGACCTCGCTCGCTCGCCGAGATCGCCGAGATCGAGCGTCTACCGGTCGGCTACCTCGAACAGCTCGCGATGCCGCTGCGGCGTGCGGGCTTGATCGAGAGCACACGCGGTGCCCACGGTGGCTACGAGCTCGCGCGGCCACCCGCCGAGGTCACGGTGGGTGACGTCGTGCGCGCTCTCGAGGGCCAGGTTGCCCCGGTGGAGTGCCTGGGCGACGAGTATGTTGCCGGGGGCTGCATCCGTGACACCGATTGCCTTTCGCGCTCCGTCTGGCAGCGCGTGAAGGCTGGGGTCGACCAGGTGCTCGACTCGATGACCCTCGGCGATCTGACGGTTCTGGCTCAGGGACACGGCGGCACGGCCTTTGTCCCGATCAGCGATCTCAAGCATGGCACGGTCAGCGACCCCTGCGCGATCGCAGGCTAACGGGAGAAACGGAAGAAGATGCCGACGAATGCGGCTGTAAAAGCAATTGCGGATCAGGAATACAAGTACGGCTTCGTCACCGACATCGAGTCGGACGTTATTCCGCGTGGCCTGAATGAAGATGTGATTCGGCTGATCTCGGCGAAGAAGAACGAGCCGGAATTCATGCTCGAATGGCGTCTCAAGGCGTACCGCTACTGGGCGAAGCTCGCCAAGGAAGAGGCCGAGCCGAAGTGGGCGAACGTCAAGTACCCGCCCATCGACTACCAGGACATCATCTACTACGCGGCGCCAAAGCAGAAGAAGTCCGTTGGCAGCCTCGAAGAGGTTGATGCAGAGCTGCTGCGCACCTTCGAGAAGCTCGGTATCCCGCTGGAGGAGCAGAAGCTCCTCTCCGGGGTGGCGGTCGATGCCGTGTTCGATAGCGTCTCCGTCGCGACGACCTTCAAGGCGAAGCTGGCCGAGGCCGGCGTGATCTTCTGCTCGTTCTCCGAAGCGGTGCAGAACCATCCGGAGCTGGTGCAGAAATACCTTGGCTCCGTAGTGCCATACACGGACAACTTCTTCGCGGCGCTCAACTCCGCGGTCTTCAGCGACGGCTCGTTCTGCTACATCCCGAAGGGTGTGCGCTGTCCCATGGAGCTGTCCACGTACTTCCGCATCAACACGGCCGACACCGGTCAGTTCGAGCGGACGCTCATCGTCGCCGACGAGGGCTCCTATGTGAGCTATCTCGAAGGCTGCACCGCTCCGATGCGCGATACCAATCAACTGCACGCCGCAGTGGTCGAGCTGGTTGCCCTCGACGGCGCCCGGATCAAGTACTCGACGGTGCAGAACTGGTACGCGGGCGATAAAGAGGGCAAGGGCGGCATCTTCAACTTCGTGACCAAGCGCGGCAAGGCCGCCACGAACGCCAAGATCTCCTGGACTCAGGTTGAGACGGGCTCCGCGATCACGTGGAAGTACCCGGGCGTGATCCTGCAGGGCGACAACGCAGTGGGCGAGTTCTACTCCGTCGCGCTGACGAACAACTATCAGCAGGCCGACACCGGCACCAAGATGATCCACATCGGGAAGAACACGAAGAGCACGATCGTCTCGAAGGGTATCTCGGCCGGACATGGCCAGAACAGCTATCGCGGCCTGGTGCGAATCCAGAAGGGCGCAGAGGGCGCGCGTAACTATTCGCAGTGCGACTCGCTGCTGTTGAGCGATACGTGCGGGGCGCACACGTTCCCTTACCTCGAGGTCAACAACAAGGATTCGCAGGTCGAGCACGAGGCGTCGACGTCGAAGATCGGCGAGGATCAGCTCTTCTACTGCAAGCAGCGGGGAATCTCCGCCGAGAATGCGGTCTCGATGATCGTGAATGGCTTCTGCAAAGAGGTCTTCAAGGAGTTGCCGATGGAGTTCGCCGTCGAGGCGGCCAAGCTCCTCGGCGTGAGCCTCGAGGGCAGCGTCGGATAGCCGGGGAGTACGCAGTCGGCGGCCCCGGGGCTCGACGCGACGCGGCTGTCATCCTGAGGCCGCAGCCGAAGGATCCGTTGTCTCTTCATCGGAGCTACGGATTCTTCGCTTCGCTCAGGATGACGAGCTCCTCAGGATGACAAGCTCCACCCCCCACCGCACCGGGGGATAGGTCCTCAGAAATTAGGACGAGTGAGAAGTACGATGGCACTGCTCGAAGTGCGCAACCTCCACGCCAGCGTGGAGGGCAAAGCGATCCTGAAGGGCGTCGACCTCACGGTTGAGGCCGGCGAGGTGCACGCCGTGATGGGCCCGAATGGCTCGGGCAAGAGCACGCTCGCCCAGGTCCTGGCTGGCCACCCGGCCTACGAGATAACCGAGGGCGAGGTGCGCTACCAGGGCGAGAATCTGCTCGAGATGGAGCCGGAGGTTCGGGCGCGTGAGGGCGTGTTCCTCGCGTTCCAGTATCCGATCGAGATCCCGGGCGTGAGCAATGCCTACTTCCTGCGCGCGGGGCTGAACGAGGTCCGCACGCACCGCGGCCTGCCCGAGCTGGACGCGATGGATTTCCTCCAACTGCTGCGCCAGAAGATCAAGATTGTCGAGATGGATCAGAGCTTCATCAGCCGTCCCGTAAACGAGGGATTCTCAGGCGGCGAGAAGAAGCGGAATGAGATCCTTCAGATGGCGATCCTCGAGCCGCGGCTCGCGATCCTCGACGAGACCGACTCCGGGCTCGACATCGACTCGCTGCGCATCGTCGGCACCGGGGTGGAGCGGCTCCGTAATGCGGAGCGCGGCATGATCCTGGTGACGCACTACCAGCGGCTGCTCAACTTCATCACGCCGGATTACGTCCACGTGCTGATGAACGGGCGCATCGTCCGCTCCGGCGGCAAAGAGCTGGCGCTCGAGCTTGAGGAGCGGGGCTACGATTGGCTCGAGGAGGCGGGCGATGGCCGGCGCTGAGCCGTGCACCGCTCGGTGGCACGGTTGACCATGCTGCAGATCACGCGCGAGAAGGAGCCGTACCTCGCTGACCTCGAGGCACGCCGCGTCGCAGGTGCGGTAAGTCCCGCCTGGGTCCGCACGCTCCGTGAGCGCGGCGCAACCGGCTTCCGCGAGCTGCGCTTCCCGAACACCCACGATGAAGACTGGAAATACACCAGCGTAGCGCCAATCCTCGGCGTACCGTTTCGAACGGCAGCCGAGCCCGGCGTTGTGGATCCCGCCGTGCTCGCGCCGTTGACCTACGGCACGACGCGCCGGGCGCGATTGGTATTCGTGGATGGGCACTACGTTCCATCGCTATCGTCGACGGAAGGGCTCGCGTCCCGCGTACTCGCCACAAGCCTCGCTACGCTCGCTGGCAATACCTCGGTAACTGCCGAGCGGCATCTCGGGCACTACGCGCGCCCCGACACGCACGTATTCACGGCGCTCAATACGGCGCTACTGGATGATGGAGCGGTCGTGGTGGTTCCGGCCGGCACGATCCTCGAAGCGCCGATTCAACTGCTCTTCGTGAGCAGCGATCGCGAGCAGCCAACGGGGTCGCATCCGCGCGTGCTGATCGTCGTCGGGCGCGGCGCTGAGGCGACCGTCGTCGAGACGCATGCCGCCCTCGGTAGTGCCCCCTCATTCGCGAACGCCGTCGCCGAGATCATGGTGGGTGAAGGCGCGGGCCTAACGTACTACAAGGTGGTGCGCGACGGCGCGGCGTGTTTCCACGTCGGCACCACGCAGGTGCAGCAAGAGCGCGACAGCCGGTTTACCTCATTTGCGATCACGCTTGGTGGCCCGCTCGTCCGCAACGACCTGAACGTCGCGCTCGATGCCGAGGGTGCCGAGTGTACGCTCAACGGCCTCTACTTGACGGCGGGCGGCGACCACGTCGACAACCATACTTTCGTCGATCACGCCCGCCCGCACGGTACGAGCCGCGAAGTGTATAAGGGCGTGCTCGATGGCTCGTCGAGGGCCGTCTTCAACGGCAAGGTGTTCGTGCGGCCCGGCGCCAATGGGACCGATGCCCAGCAGACCAATCGGAATTTGCTGCTCTCCAACGACGCTCACGTAGACACGAAACCGCAGCTAGAGATCTTCGCCGACGACGTGCGCTGTACGCATGGCGCGGCGATTGGCCAGTTGGACGACGAGATGATCTTTTACTTGAACAGCCGCGGCATGAGCGACGACACCGCCCGCCGCCTGCTCACCTATGGGTTTGCGGGTGAGGTGTTGGAAGCGATGGGCGTGGCCGAGGTGCGGGCGACGCTCGACGACGTACTCGCCGCGCGGCTCGCGGCCCGTCGATCATGAGCGCGGAGCAGAGGAGGCCTTTACTGCATGTCTGAGTTGACTGACCTCTACCAGGAGGTCATCCTCGATCACAATCGAAAGCCACGCAACTGGGGGAAGCTGCCGGAGCCCATCAGGACGTCTGAGGGTCTGAACCCGCTCTGCGGGGACCAGCTCACGCTGTACGTGAAGATGAGTGGCGACGTCATCGAAGACATCACCTTCGAGGGCGCGGGTTGCGCGATCTCGAAGGCGTCGGCGTCGATCATGACCGAGACCGTGAAGGGCAAGAGCTCGGCCGAGGCGGAGGCGCTCTTCCAGCAGGTCCACGAGATGCTCACCGGCCCCGGCGAGCCAGACGTGGACGAGCTGGGAAAGATGGCCGTACTGTCCGGCGTGCGGGAGTTCCCTTCGCGCATCAAGTGTGCGAGCCTCAGCTGGCACACCCTGCGCGCCGCGTTGCGCGCTGAGCAGGTGCCGGTGTCGACCGAATGACGGTAGCCGAACGGGAGGATTGAACGAGATGTATCCACACTATGAAGTGGCGAACTTCGATCGCGACGTCGAGGTGATCCAGATCCCCAGCGGCGACCGAATGGTGATCCATGCTGGCACGAGCGGGGTGGTTACCCAGGCGCTTGGCAATGGCGGCTGGACCATCGTGACCAATGAGGGGTTCATGGTCCGCCTCGATGGCAAGGATGCCGACGCGATCGGCAAGGAGCCGCCGTCTGCAGATTCCGCGAGCCGCGACGCGAAGGTCGAGTCGGCTGAGGACGTCGAGCAGCTCGTCTGGGACGAGCTGCGTACCTGCTACGATCCCGAGATTCCGGTGAACATCGCCGATCTCGGGCTCGTCTACAAGAACGAGGTTACGCCGCTGGAAGAGGGCGGCTATCGGGTGTACGTCGAGATGACCGTCACGGCCCCCGGCTGCGGCATGGGCGACTATCTCAAGGCGGAGGCACAGGGGAAGATCGAGGCGCTCCCCCAGGTTCGGGAGGCTGAGGTCGAGGTGGTGTTCGATCCGCCGTGGGACCCGAGCATGATGCCCGAGGAAGCCCGCCTCCAGCTCGGCATGATGTAGCGCTGGCTCCGCGTCAGGAGATACCCGTGCATGGTCCGTCGTTTCCACGACTTCGGCAAAGCATCGTTGTGAGCTGCCTGGGCGCGCTCGCCGGCCTGCTATGCACCATTGTGCTTGGCTTGACGCAGCCGCTTGTGATCGCGGCGCAGCCCTCCCGTCCGGTGCTCGCGCTCTACTACCCCTGGTACAACCTCG
>JAXDLH010000144.1:0-9784 GCA_034666705.1 Chloroflexota bacterium | reverse complement strand
GATCGTGATTTTGTCCGGCAGCACCATGGTGTAGCCTGTCCCCCGCTCGGTCAACGGAATACCCTGGTAATAGCCCAGCACCCCTTCGGCGTCGTCGAGCCCAGGGGGAGGATTGTCCTGGATCGTCAGCGCCACGTTATCGAGGGCTTCGCGAAACTCGGCTGGGAGCAAACGGCACGCGTCCTCCACCATGAGGCGGAAGCGCCAGCGGTTACAGCGGGTACCCGAGGCACGTCGGGGTCGGCGAACGTGGCTCCCCAGCGCCGCCATCAGTGGCTAAGGAGGGGCGCGATCAGCCCCAAAATCATGACCGCCGCGACCAATGCAGACATCACCATCAAGAGCCTTCGTGCGGTCTTCGCGCTCACTCTGGATTCCCCGCCTGTCCGCTATAGTACCATCGAGTATCCAATTATCGGTCATAGCCGGGGCGGAATTCCCGGCCGTTTTCCAGGAGGTCTGATGCTGCCGACTCGGGTCGGAACGCTCGTGAGCGTGCGAGACGTCGATACCGACGACCTCTCCCACGTCTACGCGTGGGAGAACGACAGCGAGATGGGCCTCTACCTGAACGCCGATCCGGGCAAGCACATGTCGATGGACGAGGTCCGGCATCGGTTCAACCAGTACAAGACCGATCCGACGAGCGGCCTGTTCATCATCTGCACGGTCGACGGCAAGCAGATCGGGATGCTGGGATTCGACCGCCTCTACCGGGACATTGGCACATGCCGGCTCTTCATCGGCATTGGCGATAAGGACTACTGGGGCCAAGGCTATGGCACGGACGCGATGCGGCTGGTGCTGCAGTACCTCTTCCGCGATGTACGTCTGCACAAAGTCCAGCTCAGTGTCTACGACTTCAACACGCGGGCCGTCGCCTCCTACCGGAAGTGCGGTTTCGAGGTCGAGGGGGTACGTCGCAACATCGCCTACGTGCACGGCGAGTGGTGCGACAGCATCGAGATGGCGATCGTGTCCGAGCAATTCGAGCGGCTCGAGCCGCTCTGGGGCCTTACCCAGCCGACGACGCCTGGGATAGATATCGGTGCCGCCGGGGACTTCAGCTCTGAGAGCGCCGTCGCACCGGGCTGAGCGGCCTCGCAACGTACCGCACAGGCACCTGTCGAGATATAAACCCAGAGTTGGTGTCATCCCGAGGGCAGCGAAGGATCCGGATTCGCCACGCTGCTCGTCCCAACATCGAGTCGCGGGTCCTTCGGATGCGGCCCGAGGGTGACCCAGAGGTTGGAACGGAGCACCACGCTGCATGCCGCCATTGCGTGAAGAGGTTCCACCGAGAATGACGATGCCAGAAACCCGTACCTGGACGAGCGAGTCCGTTGCCGACGCGTTCGTCTCGTTCTTTCGCGAGCGGGGCCATCTGCAACTGCCAAGCTCGAGCCTCGTGCCCGAGGACGACCCGACTGTGCTGCTCACAACCGCGGGCGTGCAGCAGATGATTCCCTATATGCTCGGCCAGGTTTCGCCACCCGCGCCGCGCCTCGTGTCCGTGCAGAAGTGTTTCCGCACCACGGACATCGACAGCGTCGGCGATCGGCACCACCTCACGTTTTTCGAAATGCTCGGTAACTTCTCTATCGGCGATTACTTCAAAGAGCAGGTCATCCCCTGGGCATGGGAACTGGTTACCGAGCGGTACGGCATTCCGGCGGATAAGGTGTGGGTGACAGTCCACCCGACGGACGATGAGGCGCGGCGTATCTGGCAGGCCGTCGGGCTGCCGAACGCGCGAATCGTCGTCGACGAGTCGAACTTCTGGGGCCCGCCCGGCGCCTCCGGTCCGTGCGGCCCGGACACCGAGATCTACGTCGATCGCGGCCCCGATTATGCGTGCGGACGCGCTGACTGCGGCCCGCTCTGTGAGTGCAGCCGCTACCTCGAGATCTGGAACCTCGTGTTCAATGAATTCTTCCAGGATACGAGCGGGGCGCGCACGCCTCTCGCCCAGCAGAACGTGGATACGGGCTCGGGCCTGGAGCGCGTGACGGCCATATTGCAGCATGCGCCATCCGTTTACGAGACGGATCTGTTCCTGCCGATCATCCAGGGCATAGAGCGGATCACTGGTGCACGCTACGGCGAGAGCGAGCGGCTCGACTACAGTCTGCGCGTGCTCGCCGATCACGGCCGGGCCATGACGTTCCTCGTCGGCGACGGCGTCAAGCCATCGAACGAAGGGCGCGGCTACGTGCTGCGGCGTATCATCCGCCGGGCCGCACGGTACGGCCAACGCCTGGGGCTGCAGCGCCCGTTCCTCGCCGACGTCGTGGAGCTCGTCATCAACCGGATGGCCGCCCGGTACCCGGCGCTCGCATCGCCCAGCCAGCGGGTGCAGATCGCGGAGATCGTCCGGACGGAGGAGCGGCGCTTTCTGACCACGCTGCAGTCGGGCCTCGGGCTGCTCGACCGCTGGATCGAAGAGGCGAAGGCCGCGGGCCAGACTGAGCTTGCCGGCGAGCGCATCTTCCAGCTCTACGACACGTATGGTTTCCCGAAAGAGTTGTCGGAGGAGATCGCATCCGAGGCCGGCCTCAGCATCGGCGGGGATGCGTACGACCGGGCGATGGCCGAGCAGCGGGCCCGCAGTCGCGGCGCGATCGACCAACGGACGCGGCTGCAGCGCCGCGTCGGCGAGGCGAGCGAGTTGTTGAGCCAGCCGCCCACAGTGTTCCTTGGTTACGACCGGCTGGACACCGGCTCGGAGATCCTGGCGATTCAGGCTGACGGGGCCGATGCCGCGCGCCTCCACGAAGGCGACCGGGGCTCTGTCGTGCTGGCCGAGACGCCGTTCTATGCGGAGGGCGGCGGCCAGGTGGGTGATACCGGCCACATCGTGACGCCGAGTGGGATATTTCGCGTCGAAGACACCCAGAAGGACGGGGCGGGACACTATCTGCACGTCGGGCAGGTCGAGCACGGGGAGGTGCTCGTCGGCGAGGCGGCTGATGCGGCCGTCGACCCCGACCGCCGGTACGACATCATGCGCCACCACTCGGCGACGCACCTGCTTCACAAGTCGCTACAAACCATTCTGGGTCCCAAAGCGGTGCAAGCTGGCTCGCTCGTTTCCCCGCAGCTCGCGCGCTTCGACTTTCCCAACGAGGGACCCGTGTCCGCCGAGCAGCTTGCCCAGATTGAAGACCTGGTAAACCGCGAGATCCTCGAGGACTTGCCGGTGCACATCGAGGAGCTGCCGTTCCAGGAGGCGGTCGGTCAGGGCGCCTCCGCATTCTTTGGCGAAAAGTATGGCGAGCGCGTGCGCGTGGTAACGATGGGCGACTTCAGCAAGGAGTTATGTGGCGGCACCCATGTGCGCCGCACCGGCGAGCTCGGCGCGGCCTATGTGCTCGCGGAATCCGGCATTGGCAGCGGGATGCGGCGCATCGAAGTGGTGGCCGGGCGCGCCGCACATGAGCTGGCGCGGGCGCGCAGTCGTCAGGTCGAATCAGTTGCGGCACGGCTCGGCACCAGTCCGCAGCGGCTCGAGGAGCGCGTGGAGTCGCTGCTCGCCGAGTTGCGCGAGGTCCGGCGTGAGGCCGCGCGGATGGAGGCTCAGCTCGCCGACGTACAGGCCGCCAGCCTCGGCCAGGGAGTCGAGACGGTCGGCAGCGCAACCGTGATGGCCGCGCGGGTCGACGCCCAGAGCATGGATGCGTTGCTTCAAATGATGGATGCGGCGCGGCGAGCGCACGAATCGGGCGTCATCGTGCTCGCCGCGGTGATCGGCGGCAAGCCGCAGTTCGTCATCGGCGTGAGCAAGGATCTGATTCGGCCGGGCTTCGATGCCGTGGCACTGCTGCGGCACGTGGCGGCACCGACCGGCGGCAGTGGCGGCGGTCGGCCGGAGCTGGCGCGCGGCGGCGGCCAGGATGCGAGCAAGCTGGACGAGGCGCTCGGGCTTGTGGCGCCGTTCGTCCGCGAGCACCTCGGACAATAATCAGGGGCTTGTCATCAGTGGCGCGGTTGATCGGCCTCGACGTCGGCAACAAGCGGATCGGCGTAGCCGTGAGCGATGAGCTCGGCATACTGGCGACGCCCCGCGGTGCAATCATGCGCCGGTCGTACAATCGGGATGCCGCCGCGATTCGCGAGCTGGTCGAGTCATCGCAGGCCGAGCGCATCGTGGTTGGCCTGCCACTTGGGCTCTCCGGAGCTTTGACAGAGCAAACTGTGCGCACGCAACGCTTCGCCGCTCTGCTCGCGGAGCGGGTCGACGTGCCGGTGGAGATGTGGGACGAACGGCTAACCACGGTGATGGCCCGGGCGGTAACGCCGGCGGGCCCGGAGGCGCGGCGGGCGGGACTGGTGGACGCGGCCGCGGCCGCGTTCATTCTGCAAGACTATCTCGACCATCGCGCTTCGTCACAGGAGCCGTCCTCGCTATTGCCGTGACGGTATTTGGCGGGTTCGCGTTCGCCGCCATCGTGGGCGCAGGCGCCATCGGTCGCTGGACGCAGACGCTGAGCGCCGTCGACGACCGGCCGGTGAGCGATGACCCGACAGCCGTGCGTTTCACGGTTGAGCCGGGCGCGTCCGGTGCGGACGTCGGCAACAAACTGGAGCAGGCCGGGCTTGTGCGCTCGGGCCGCGCGTTCCGCCTGGCCGCGGAGGTCCGCGGGGTCGGCGCGCGCATTCGCGCTGGCGAGTATGAGCTGCGCCGCAACATGAACCTGAGCGAAGTCCTCAACGCGCTCACTTCGGGATCGACGCTCGTGGGCGGCCTGGTGACGATCCCCGAGGGCTGGCGCGCCGAGGAGATCGCGCTGCTGCTCCAGGACCGCGGGGTGGTCGACGGCCGCGCATTCCTGGACGTGGTTGCCGGGCATGGAGGGCAGAATGCTCCCGCCCTGCCGGAGGGTGCATCGTCGTTCGAGGGCTATCTTTTTCCGGATACGTATGCATTCGGCCGTAACACGCCGCCCGAAGAGGTCGTGCGCACGTTTGTCCGGCGGTTCGACGAGAAGCTGAGCACCACGGCGCGCGCCCAAGCCGCCGCAAACGGCTTCTCGCTGCACGGGCTCGTAACTCTCGCGTCGATCGTCGAGCGTGAAGCCGCGCAACCAGCCGAGCGCCCGCTGATCGCCGCGGTCTACAACAACCGACTCGAGCTGGGGATGCGTCTCCAGGCGGATCCCACGGTGCAGTACGCGCTCGTGCCACCGAGCACCCTCGATTCACAGCATACCTACTGGAAGCGCGACCTCTCCGCTGGCGACCTCGCTACGACATCCCCATTCAACACCTACACGAATTTCGGGCTGCCGCCAGCGCCGATCTGCGACCCAGGCCTGGCCGCCCTGGAGGCTGCCGCCAACCCTGCGGATGGCTCCTGGCTGTACTTTGTGGCGCAGGGGGACGGCTCGCATCTCTTCGCCAGCACGCTCGCCCAGCACCTCGACAACATCGCGCGAATTGACGGCCCCGCGGCACGTTCCAGCAGCGCTGGCCAGTGAGACCGAGCGTGCCACGGGCAGCCGTCTGCTCCGTGCTATAATCCTCAGCCGTTGCGGGCCCCACGCCCGCGCGCCTCGGGGCCTAACCGCGTGGTCGACACACCCAAGATCCGGAGCACGACCGTGCTTGCGGTTCGCCGCAACGGACAGGTCTCCATGGGCGCGGACGGCCAGGTGACCGTCGGCGAGCTGGTCATGAAGGCCAGTGCTCGCAAAGTTCGGCGCATCTATCACGACCAGGTTCTGGTCGGATTTTCCGGTGCTACCGCGGACGCCTTCTCCCTCTTTGAACGCTTCGAGCGGCAGCTCGAGCACTTCAACGGCAATTCACGCCGCGCCGCCGTGGAACTCACCCGTGAATGGCGCTCGGATCGTTTCCTTCGCGAGCTGGAGGCATGGCTCTTGATCGCAGGTCGCGAGGGGATCCTCGTGCTCTCCGGGACGGGTGACGTCGTGGAGCCAGACGACGAGCTCGCCGCGATCGGCTCAGGTGGCCCGTATGCCCAGGCTGCCGCCAAGGCGCTCTATCGCGCCACGGAGCTAAGCGCGACGGATATCACTCGTATCGGACTGGAGACTGCCGCCTCGATGTGCATCTATACAAACGACCAGATCTCGGTCGATACGATCACCTTCGACCCGGCGCCGTCGAGCGCCGAAGTCATCGCAGGAGGTCGGGCATGACCGAAGAAGCGCGCCCACCGGGTGGACGTCGCCGTCGTCGCGTCGATGCGCTTACGCCTGCCGAGATCGTGGAGGAGCTCGATCTCCACATCATCGGCCAGGTCGCCGCAAAGCGCGCCCTCGCGGTAGCGCTGCGCAATCGCTTCCGGCGCCGGCAGCTTTCGCCGGAGCTGCGCCGAGCGATCACGCCGAAGAACATGCTCATGATTGGCCCCACCGGGGTCGGTAAGACCGAGATGGTGCGCCGCGTCGCCTCGATGCTGGAGGCGCCATTTCTGAAGGTCGAGGCGACCAAGTACACCGAGGTAGGCTACGTCGGGCGCGACGTCGAGTCGATCATCCATGACCTCGTCGAGGATACGGTGGTACGGCTGCACGACCGGCGGCTCGCCGACGTCGAGGCGAAGGCCGAGCAGCGCGCGACAGAACGTATCGTCGAATACATTGTGGTGCAGGTGTCGAAGGGCACGTTGAAGACCGCGACCGGCCGCATGCCCATCCGCATCTCCGCGAGCGGCGGTGCGGCGCGCGCTGCGGTGCCGAATCCCGACGAAGGTGGCATCACTACGGAGGTCGACGAATCGAGCCGGCGGCGCATCGGCCGGTTGCTGCGCTCTGAGAAGCTCGACGACGCGATGATCGAGATCGAGGTTACTCCGGACCTCGAGGGCTATGAGGCGTACTGGGACTATGGCCCCGAGGCGGAGCTTTACCGTGAAGCTCCGCCGCCACCGCGGCCGCGAGCCCGCTCGCGCGTCGTATCTGTGCGCGACGCGAAGCGGATCCTGGCGCGTGAAGAAGCCAACAAGCTCGTGGATTTCGATGCCGTCGTCGACGAGGCGCTCGAGCGGGTCGAGGAGAGTGGCATCGTCTTCATCGACGAGCTCGACAAAGTCGCGGGGCACAGCCCCGAGGTCGGGGCGGACGTCTCGGGCGAGGGCGTGCAGCGCGACCTGCTCCCGATCGTGGAGGGCAGTGTCGTGCAGACCCGCTACGGGCCCGTCGGCACCCATCATCTGCTCTTCATCGCAGCCGGCAGCTTCTCGAAGAGCAAGCCTTCCGACCTGATTCCGGAGTTGCAGGGCCGCTTCCCGCTCCGCGTTGAGCTGAGCGGGCTATCGCAACATGACCTGGAAGAGATCCTCGTCAAGCCGCAGACGTCGCTCTGCACGCAATACCAGGCACTGCTCGGCACGGAGAGCGTCCGACTGGAGTTCACGCCGGACGGCGTGACGGAGATCGCGCACCTCGCCGCACTGGTCAACGAGCGCGTCGAGAACATCGGCGCGCGGCGGCTGCAGACGATCCTCGAGCAGGTGCTGGAGGAGGTGTCGTTCCAGGCGCCCGATCTCGCCGGCGCGACGATCTCGGTGGACGCAGCGTACGTTCGTGAACGCACGGCGAGCATTGCCCTGGACGAGGACCTCAGCCGCTTCATCCTCTAGCCGCGAGGCACGCGCCGTCGCGCCACCACAGACCTCTTGCGCGGTAGTGACCGTCTGGTGCGGTTCGTACTGGGCTTGAGCGCGGTTTGGTATAATTCCCCTGTCACCCAAATACACACGCTGCTGGACTGCCGCGGCCGTGCCCCCGGGGCTCCGCGCAGGTTGAAGGCAGCGGAGGAAAAACGAAGGAGAAGTCAATGCCCGCCGTTTCTATGAAGATGCTCCTGGAGTCAGGTGTCCACTTCGGTCACCAAACTCGCCGGTGGAACCCGAAGATGCGCCCGTTCATCTTTACCGAGCGCAATGGGATCCACATTATCGACCTGCAGCAGACGGTCCGTCGCCTGGACGAGGCGATGGACTGGGTGCGCGATCTTGCCGCAAGCGGCGGATCGATCCTCTTTGTCGGCACGAAGAAGCAAGCGCAGGATGCGATCCGCGAAGAGGCGACGCGCGCCGGCATGCCGTACGTGAACCAGCGCTGGCTCGGTGGCATGCTCACCAACTTTCAGACCATTCAAGCGCGCATCAAGCGGCTCGACGAGCTGGAGGGGCGCCGCGAGGCTGGCGAATTCGAGCGGCTGCCGAAAAAAGAGGTGACCAAGCTCGAGGACCAGATCGAGCGGCTGAATAAGCTCCTCGGCGGAATCCGTACCATGAAGCGGCTCCCCGATGCCGTATTCATTGTCGATCCGCCGCGCGAGCACATCGTCGTCGCCGAGGCGCTGCGTCTGGAGATTCCAATCGTGTCGATGGTCGACACCAACTGCGACCCGACGATTGTCTACAAGCCGATCCCGGCGAATGACGACGCGATCCGCGCGATTCGCCTGATCACGGGACGCATCGCCGATGCTGCCGTCGAGGGGCACGCCATTCGCGATGCCGTGCTCGAGAGCAACAAGATCGAACCTGATACCGATGCGGAGGGCGAGGAAGACGCTGAGGAAGAGGCAGCCCAACTCGCGTCAGTCGCGGCCGATGTAACCGCGGCGGCCGCGGCGATCTTCCTGCCAATGGATGAGGCTGCGGCGGCCGTCGCGCCGGCAACTGCGGAGCCGGTGCCGAGTCCCGTCGCCGAGTAACGTCCAAGCCGCACATTGGTCAATTTAAGAAGGAGTGAGGGGTGGAGATCTCTGCCGACCTCGTAAAACAACTGCGCGACAAGAGTGGCGCGGGCGTGATGGATTGCAAGCGCGCACTGCAGCAATGTGAAGGTGATTTCGAGAAGGCGATGGGCGTGCTGCGCGAGCAAGGGCTCTCGCAAGCGCAGAAACGCGCCGAGCGCGAGGCGAGCCAGGGTATCGTTGAATCGTATGTGCACGGTGGCGGCCGCATCGGCGTGCTCGTCGAAGTGAATTGCGAGACCGACTTCGTCGCGCGCACGTCGGACTTCCGAGAGCTGGCCCATGACGTGGCGATGCAGATTGCCTTCAGCGATCCGCCCTCGGTCGGGAACGAGGGCCCGGAGCCGATCGGCGCCGACGGCAGCCCGCTCCCGTTGCTCCAGCAGCCATTCATCAAAGATCCAAGCAGGACGATTGCGGACCTCGTGCGCGATACCGCGGCAAAGACCCGCGAGAACATCGTGATTCGCCGGTTCGTCCGCTTCGAGCTCGGCGCCTGATCAAGGATCCTGCGCCCCCGTACGCGAGCGATCGCTCGCGTACGGGGGCGCCGTGTACCCAACGACGCGGCGGAGGCTGACCGGTGGTCGACCAGCATGCGCGCTACCGCAGGGTCATGTTGAAGATGAGCGGTCAGGCGCTCCAGGGCGAGGCCGGATTCGGCATCGATCAGGCTACCGTCAACTACGTCGCCGACCAGATCGCCGGCGCTCGCCAGGACGGCGTTGAGGTCGCCGTGGTCGTGGGTGGGGGCAATATCTGGCGCGGAGAGCAGGGATCGCTCTCCGGCATCGACCGCGCGACCGCCGATTACATGGGAATGCTGGCAACGGTCATCAACGCGCTTGCCCTGCGCGGCGCGCTCGAGCGATTGAGCGTGGAGGCGCGGGTGCAATCCGCTATTACCATGGCGCAGGTGAGCGAGTCGTACATCCGCGACGTGGCAATTCAGCACCTCGAGAAGGGGCGCGTCGTCATCTTCGGCGCAGGCACTGGCAATCCCTTCTTCACGTCGGACACCGCCGGTGCCCTGCGCGGGCTCGAGATCGGC
>JAXDLH010000143.1:0-6736 GCA_034666705.1 Chloroflexota bacterium | reverse complement strand
CACCCAGTCCAGCGTCCCCACCCCGAAGCACGTCGGCCCCGGGCAGACGTCGCGCGGGTAGAAGACGCTGATCCCGCAGAGGCGACAGCGCTGAAAGAGCAACCGATGCTCCCGGGCCGCATCCCAGAACGGCTGGCTGACACTGCTCGGAGTCGGCAGGGGCTTCTTGTATTCCTGGCTCGCGACCATGCTTCCTCCTGAACGTTACGCCGGCTGAACCTTGCGTCGGGGAATCCGCTAGTGGGTCAGTTGTCATCAAGAGCGCCATTTCGTCCGCCGCCGTTCCGGTAGGGAAGGGGCTTGTCCCCTTCCGCCCGGGTAGGTTGGGCCCGGCACTGGCGGCGGGGGGGCGAGCCCCCGCCCTACCGGAACGGCGGCGTCCACGGCATCTGACCCGCTAGAGCGCGGCGTCGCTGCCGAGCAGGAGCGCGCCTTGCTGCGAGAACGAGCCGCCCGAGCCGGTCACGTAGATCAGGTCCGTGGGGCCGGGCACCTGGTGCTCGCCGGCGTCGCGCCGGATCTGCCGCACCGCCTCGGTGACTTGCGCGCACCCGCCCGCCGTGGACGCCTGACCGTACGAGAGCTGGCCGCCGTGGGTGTTGCACGGCTTGTCGCCTGTGAACGTCAGGTCGTGCGCGTTCACCCAGTCGCCCCCCTCGCCCTTCTTGCAGAAGCCGGAGTCCTCCAGCTCGCAGATCACGGTGATGGTGAACGAGTCGTAGATCTCCATCGCCTGCACGTCGTTGGGCCCGCAGCCCGCCATGGCGAACGCCTTCGGCGCCGCGCGGCCCACCGGCGACTCCGTGATCTCGCCGACGTACTGGAGGTTGCTGCGCATGATGCCCAGCGCGCCTCCCAGGATGTAGGCGGGCTTGTGCGGCATGTCGCGCGCCACGTCGGCCCGGGTGACGATGAATGCGCAGGCGCCGGCGCACGGCATGACGCATTCCAGCAGATGCAAGGGGTCCGCCACGACGCGCGAATTGATCACGTCCTCGGCCGTGATCGGCGTGTCGTGGAAGATTGCCATCGGATTGTGGTTGGCGTTGTACCGGAAGTCGACCGCGACTTTGGCACGCTTTTCCACCGTGGTGCCATACAACTGCTCGTGGCGGCGGGCGATCATGGCGTAGTTGCCGGTCGCCGCCACGCTGGAGCCGAAGGGCACGAGGAACTCGGAGCTCCAGGTCTCGGTGCGCGGCGGGCCTGCCGGCCGCTGCCGGCCGCCGGTGTCCACCGCCGCGGCCATGCCGCACAGCACGTACTTCGCCAGGCCCGCGTTGACGTAGGCCGCCGCCTGCAGCGCCATCGTCACCCCGGCCGCGCCCTGGGCGTCACACCCGGTCGCGAACGTGGGGAAGATCCCCATGTGCTCCGCCATCGTCGTGTTGAACCCGCTGGCGCCCTCCATGCCCGCATCCATCACGAAGCCATCGATGTCGGCTTTGCTGAGCCCGGCATCCTGAATCGCCAGGTATGCGGCCTCGGTGAGCAAGCTGATGACGCTGCGGCCCGGTCGAGTTCGCTCCGGCTTCAGCTCGCCGAACCCGACGATGGCCGCCGCGCCGCGCATCGTGTCTGGCATCGATGCCTCCTTCGAGGACTTCCATATAAGAACAAGCAGCCGGTCCCGACATCGCGGCGCCAATCCGGCTGGCTCGATTGCCACGTCGGAGCACCGCCCGGGGCCATTGTATACTGCGCCATTGGCGCTGCCGATCGACCTTCGCTGCCCACGGCCCACCGTGCGGTCAGCGCGCCTTGCTGTGGAGTTGCCGCAATGGCGGTCATTGATGCGGACACGCACGTCGATGAGACCGAAGCCACCTGGGAGTGGTTAGCGGAGAGCGAGCTCGCGTTCAAGCCGCAGCCGGATGCGCCGGCAAACCCGGACCCCTCGCGCCCACCCACCCGCTATTGGGTCATCGACGGCCACCGCCAGCCGCGCCTGCATCGCGACAACCAGCGCACCCATACCTCGGTTGAGACGCGCGAGCTGCTCGACCCCGCCGCGCGCGTGCGCCACATGGACGAGCTGGGCACCGACGTGCAGGTGCTGTACCCGACGACCTTCCTGGTCGGGATTACCGAGAACGCAGACGTCGAGGTCGCGGTCAAGCGCAGCTACAACCGCTGGCTGGCCGACCGCTGCCAGCAGACCGGCGGCCGACTGCGCTGGGTCTGCCTGCCGCCCCTTTCCGACATCCCCCGGGCGATCGAGGAGATCCGCTTCGCCAAGGCCAACGGGGCGTGCGGCGTCATGAAGAAGGGCGACCGCGAAGGTGGTCACTGGGTTGGGGAGGAGTATTTCTTCCCGATCTGGGAGGAGTGCCAGCGGCTCGATCTGCCCGTCTGCTTCCACATCGGCGCCGGGACGCCGGACCACACGGGCTCGCGCGAGTTCGAGCACGTGCGCTTCTACCGGCAAGGGCTCACGCCAATCAACGCCTTCAGCTCGCTCGTCCGCTTTGGGATCCCCGGCAGATTCCCGGAGGTGCGCTGGGGCTTCATCGAAGTAGGGAGCTCATGGATCCCCTACCTCGTCTACAACATCCTCCGCGCGCAGCACCGGGGACGCCAGGGCGATGGCGCCTACCAGTACCACGACCCTGCCGACGTGGTGGCGTTGAACAAGTTCTATATCACCTGCCAGGTCGACGAAGACCTCCCCTACATCCTCAACTACACGGGTGAGGATCACCTGCTCATCGGGTCCGATTACACCCACGCCGACCTCGCCCAGGAGTTTCACTTCCCGAAGCTGCTGCAAGATCGGGCCGACCGGGGCGAGATCCCCCAATCGGTCGTCCAGAAAATCCTCTGGGACAACCCGCGCGCCTTCTACGGGCTGTAGAAAGCATCTGGATCACTCAACCTGAGCACGTGACTGCGCTGACCTCGCCCCTGGAGGATTGGGGCCAATCTTGATGCGGGCCTGACCAGCGGTGGGAGGATCGAGTGATGCACGAGGATACCGGTACCCCGCAGCGCCCCGCGCCGGTTGCCCATCGGCTGGCGCCGCTGTTCGATTTTTCGTCTATTGCGGTAGTGGGCGCCTCCGACAGCGGGCCCGGCGGCCCCCGGGGGTTCCGCACGCTCCAGGCCCTCGGGTTCTCGGGCCCGTACTATCCGGTGAATAACCGCGCCACCACGGTGCAGGGGATGAAGGCCTATCCCAACGTGGCGAGCTTGCCCGAAGTTCCCGACATGGTCCTCGTGGCAGTGCCCAGCAGGTTCGTCCCCGACGTGATCGACGAGTGCGCCGACGTCGGCGTCAAGGCCGCCGTAATCGTGAGCGCCGGCTTCCTTGAAGAGGGTGGCGATGGCGCCGAGCTGCAGGCGCGGATTACCGCCACCGCGCGCAGTCGCGGGCCGCTGGTCGTCGGTCCCAACTGCCTCGGGCTCGTCTCCATGGTGTATCGCTGCGCCGCCTTCGACGGGGCACTCCCCGCCCACACCGGCAACGTCGCGGTCATCTCGAATAGCGGCGGCCTCATGAACGAGACGATGTGGACGGGCGGCCCCCGAGGCATCGGCTTCAGCCATTGCGTCTCCTGCGGCAACGAGGCCGGGGTCACGGCGGCCGACCTGATCGACTACTTCGTCGCCGACCCCGCCACCGACGTCGTCCTGGCGATCCTCGAGACCGTGCGCGACCCCGCGCTGTTCAGCGAGGCGTGCACGCGGGCGCGCGCCGCTCGGAAGCCGATCGTCGTCCTGAAGATGGGGCGCTCGGAGCAAGGCTCGCGGTCGGTCTCCACGCATACGGGGGCGCTCGCCGGGAACGACGCCGTATACGCGGCACTGTTCCGCCAGCTCGGCGTGATCCAGGTCGACGACCTCGACGAGCTGGTCGACATGGGGGTCCTCCTCTCCTCGGCAGTGCCCATCCTGCGGAACCGCCGCCTGGAGCGGGCCGGCGTCATCGAGATCTCCGGCGGTGGCAAGGAGCTCCTCTGCGACACCTGCGCGGCCGGCGGCGTGGAGCTGCCGGAGCTCTCCCAGGCCGGGGCGACGGCGCTCGCGGCGGCGCTGGAGAACCGCTACCCGGCGACCAATCCCCTCGATTCGGGCGGGTCGTGGGGGATGCCGGACAAAGACCAGGTCTATCCGGCGGCCCTGGAGGTCTTCGCGTCCGAGCCCGCCATCGACGTCGTCGTGTCGCGCTACACCATTCCTCGGGTTGGCGAGCTCGGCCGGCTCAGCAATCGCATCGAGGAGCTGCAGGCGGCGCGGACCGCGCACCCCGATCGGCTGTTCGTGGTCCTCTCGCGCACGACGGACCAGTGGTGTCCCGGTTGGGGGGAGGCGGTGCATACCCACCACATTCCCTTCCTCCAGGGCTACGGCCGGGGCCCGCGGGCCCTTGGGCGACTGGCCATGTACAGTCGGTTCGTGCATGGGCCCGCCGAACGCACCGCAGCGCAATCGCCGCAGCCGGTCCTGAGTCAGCCCGAGTCGGCGCGGCCGCTCGACGAGGTCGAGTCGAAGGCCATCCTCGCGGCGGTGGGGATCCCCGTGGTGGAGACGCGTATTGCGACCACCGCCGACGAGGCGGCGCGCCTGGCGAGCGAGCTGGGCTACCCCGCGGTGTTGAAAGTCCTGGCCCCCGAGATCGTGCACAAGAGCGCGCAGGGCGGCGTGCGCCTGGGGCTAGCCGATGGGGCGGCCGTGCGCCAGGCCTTCGCCGAGCTCGAGGCGGTCGCGGTCAGCGCCCAGGCCACCTTCCGCGGGGTCACCGTGCAACCCATGGCGGCGCCTGGCATCGAGATCGTGCTCGGCGCCCAACGGGATCCGCAATTCGGGCCCGTCATCCTCTGCGGTCTGGGCGGCGTCCTCGTGGAGGCGCTGAACGACGTGGCGCTCCGCGTAGCGCCGATCTCGCCCGAGGACGCCGAGGCGATGCTGCACGACTTTCGCGGTGGTCGGCTGCTCGCGGGGCTGGACCGCGCCGCGCTCCGCCAGGCCATCTGCAGCCTATCGGATCTCATGCTGGCCCACGGTGATCTCGCCAGCGTCGACGTCAACCCGGTCTACGTCTATCCGACGGGCGTGCTCGCCGTGGATGCGCGCGTCCAGCGCGGGGCTCAGAGCGCGTAGAACCGCCGGGGGTTGTCGTCCAGGATCTTGCGCGCGACCTCCCGGGGGATCGCGCCGTCCTCGCCGAGCTGCTCCACGAGCTGGAGCGCTGCCTGCACACTCGCGGCATCCTCATGGCCGTAATCCGTGCCCACCATCAAGCTGTCTTCGGTGCCAAACGCGAGCAGGTAGGGCACGTCGTCGCTCACGTGCAAGGTCACATAGAACCGGTTCTGCCGCAGAAACTCCTCCCGGAAGTTCGACTCCCGAGGCTTGTCCCGATGCGTGTTGTACTGAACCTGGGCGGTCATCTTGGCGACCACGTACGGGATCCAGGAAGCCATGGCTTCGATGACGCCGAATCGGAGTGTGGGGAACCGCTCGGGGATGCGTCGGATCGCGAGCGCCCCGAAGCAGCCGATGGTTTGATCGACCCCTAATCCCGACGTGCCCCGCTCATCCAGGGAAGCGGCCATGGAGCGGGTCCCGCCGGTCGACCCACTGCCCGTATGGATGCAGATCGGCAAATCCAGCCGCATGGCTTCCTCATAAAGAGGAAGGAAATACGGGTTGCTGACCGGCTTCTCGCCGCACTCGAGGGCGCGCTTGAACACGCCGCATGCCCCGTGCTCCTTGCCAAACCGAAGCTCCTCCAGCGCTTGCTCCATGTCGTGGAGCGGGGGCACGATCACCCAACGCAACCGTCCATTGGACTCAGAAGTCTTCTCAGCGAGCCACCGGTTGTAGCTCCGGCAGAGCGCCACCTCGACCGCAGGATTGTCGGTGACGAACCCGAGGAACACGTTGGGATAGAGCACCTGCACGTCCACCCCGAGGTCGTCCATATGCCCCACCCGAGCCTGGACGTCGCGCAGCTCCCGAGTGGCCGCGGTCGTGCCCGACCGGACGTCGTCGCGGTACTGGTTCAGGGTGACCCGGCCGTCGATGATCCACGCCTGGTGCGGCCGCGCATCCCCCGGCACAAAGTGCCGATCGGCAATGGGGTCGAGCAGGATCGGTTTGAGCTCGCGCTCCGCCTCCGTCATGTATTCCCACGTCTCTTCAGTCAACTGCACGTGCGTATCAGCATCCACCCGAAACATCACGACCCCCATTCAATAAAGGGCAAAGGGCCCGGTACCCCTGTAAACGAGCCGGAGACTCGCGAAGCGGATCCACCCTACCGAGCTCCAGGCGCGTCTAGGTCGGAGAGGCCGCTTTGCGCGCGGCGGCGGTCGCCTGGTCGGGAGCCCACAGCTTGCACCACCAGGTGCCGCCCACGACCATGTCGACCTCCTTGTGAATGCAATAGCCGATGTCCTCGCGCAGCACCTTGTAGAAGCGGCAGTTGTCGCACCGGTCGTCGTTGGTGCTCGCCGACCAGAGGTCGACCTTTTCCACCCGGGCTTTGAGCTCGTCGATTGACTGCATCACTTTGCTCCTTGTCGCCACGATCGCGCATCGGGATGAGTACACCGCGCAATGCCAGCGTACCACGCGCGGCGCACGGCCCATCCTCGCCCAGCCAATGCTGGGGCGCGCCCTCCACGCCGGCCCAGCCCGTCCCGCGCGGCTGCTCGCTCATAGCCGGCCGCTCCAGAATGCGATCCCGAGTGGCGCCAGCACGTGCAAGACGAGATCGGCACTCCCGTGACTG
>JAXDLH010000142.1:0-6558 GCA_034666705.1 Chloroflexota bacterium | reverse complement strand
GCGTGGCCGGGAGCGGCGAGGGTTCCCGGTCACGCTTGCGTCTCGATCAGGTTGCACCCGTTACCGCCAAGTCATCCGCTGGCTAGGCCTCGGTCGCCGGTGCCTCTGGGCCACCATCGCTCACTTCGTCGCGCGCAATGCGCATCAGCCATACCTGAAAAGAGAAATCGCGCCAGGGATATCGATCGATGCGCTTCCAAGCAAGGTCGAAGACCTTTGCCGTGAGGGTACGCGCCCGTCGCGGATCGTGTGTCTTCGCAATCAAGAAGGTTTGGATGACGTCTTCGTAGGCGCGGTGGAGCGTAGAGAACGCCGCTCGATCGCGCTGCGCAACTCGCCGCTCGAGTTCCTCGAAGTCGGGCGTGCCTATGCCCCAGTCACGCACTCTTTGGACCTCTCGCCAGGATCACCGGCGCGAACGCCGGCCCAACGTTCGTTGTGCCACCCGGGGACGGTGATGTGCAACACGAATGTCAGAATGGAAGGTCGCGGCTGGCACGGTTGAGCGCGGCACGACGCGCCCGATGGTCGGGAACGAACCGACTCACCTGCGCCCAGAACGCTGGGGCATGACTGTGCACGGCGAGATGCGCCAACTCATGCACGACCACGTAATCGGCGAGGTGCGGCGCGAGGAAGACGAGCCGCCAGTTGAGCCGCACCGTGCCATCCCCGGCGCAGCTACCCCAGCGTCGCCGCTGATCGCGGACCAGCACGCGCTTGGGGATCCAGCCTGTCGTCGCCGTCCAGGCCGCGACGCGTGCCTCGAGGTCGGCAGTGGCGTGGGCCCTCAACCAGCGGAACAGCGCGCGCTCCCCTGCCGCGATTCCCGCCAGTGCATCGAAGCGGTGTGGGATCCCAACGCGGAGCACGGCGCCGTCGAGAACCGCCGTCGCGAAGCGATTGCGAATGGACTCGACGACAACCGCCACGATTCCGCCGGCCAGTGGAAGCTGAGCGCCGTCCTCGAGCCGGAACCTGGGTGGCCGGTCGGCATGCTGCGCAAGGCGGCCCGCAATCCAGGCGGCCCGCCCCACCACGAACGCATGCACGTCGGCCGCAGGCGTGCTCCACGGCACCGCAACTCGCACCGCACCGTCGACGACTGAAAGGGTCAGCGTGCGGCGACGTCGTCGGCTCCGCACGACCACATATGGAATCACGCTGCCACTGATTCTCAGCTCGGCTGCTTCAGTCGCAGACATGGCTCGTGTCAACTTCCCTGCTCCGAGCCCACTGCCGCGACCATAGAGGCACTCCCCGACGATTGCTCGTGGCGGATAGCGTATCGCAGGCCGCCTCGTCGGGGCTCGACCGCATTCGCCGCAGCTACGGCAAATCCCCAGGATGCAACGGAAGCATGGTAAGCAGACGAAGGGGCGGCACCGGCGCCTGGACCGGCACCTGGATCGGCAACTGGCGACGCTCGATCGTGGGAACGAGCGGCAGGACCGTAGCCCGAGGAGTCCGGGTGGCCGAGGGGATTAAGGGGACAGTCGCGACGGAAGGCAGTAGGCTCGGCAGGATTGGAAGCTCGGTCCGGACCAAATCCAGCGGTCCTTCCGCAGCCGCGATTGCCGTCGGCGAGCTCACAAATGCACTGAGCGCCGGGATTGCGGTCGGCGTTGGTGGGGTGGACGTCGTCGGGACGGACGTCGGCGTAAACACGATGGGCGTCGCCGTCGGGACCAGTTCCGTCGCGGTGGCCGGCGCGCTGGTGGATGTGGGCGCTGGCCGTGGAGTCGGTGTGTGGGTCACCGTAGCCGTCACTGGCACGTTGGGAGGTGGCGGAGGAATGGAAACTGCCAGGGGCTCAGTCGTCGCCGTGCTTGCCAGTGCGACCCGGGGGGTAGGCACCACGATGACCGGCGCAGCCGGTAGTGCGGGCAATACATTTGCCGGGGGCACTTCGTCTGTCGCCGGCGCAACCTCATCGTCGACAGGCGTGTCGTCGAGCGCGGGCTCGGTCGCCGGCGGCGGCACGGGGCTCGACGTCGCCGTGGGCACCGGCGACTCCGCGGCAGCTTCTGGCACTGCGCCAACTGCGACGTCTGCGACGACCGTTGGCTGGCGGGCGCCTTGCGACTGCAGCGTGCCGGCTTCCCCGCTGAATATCGGACCGAAGGGCACGGCGAGCACCTGCTCGATTACCTGCCGCGCCGGCGTGAAGAGGACGACGAGGATCACGCCGATCATCGCCAGCCCGGCGGCGCCAGCGTAGGCGAGGCCGAGCGCCTCGCCGGGCCCAGGACCAACGCGCCACGCCCGAATGACGGGAAGCCTGCGCCACGATTTCATGGCTGATGCGCCGGCAGCACGAGCGTGAAGGTGGTGCCCTCGTCCAGCGCGCTCGTCACGAGGATCTTGCCGCCGATCCGCTCGGTGACGCTACGGGTGAGCGACAGCCCAAGCCCGGTGCCCTGTTGCTCGCGGGCCCGCGGATCATGACTGCGGAAGAACCGGTTGAAGAGCCGTCCCAGGTCCTGGTCGCTCATGCCGATGCCAGTATCCGTCACCCCGAGCAGCACCACAGCAGGATCATCGCCGGCACGCATCCATAGGGTGACAGCTCCACCGGCCGGAGTGTATTTGATCGCGTTGCTCACGAGATTGCTGAGCGCCTCGCGAAGGAGCACGGGAGGCGCGTACGTCCAGAGCGGCACCGCGGGGAGATCGACGCGGAGCTCGAGCGGCTTGCTCTCAGCCAACGGGCGGAGCGTGTCTGCAACCTCGGCTGCAACTTCGGAGAGGGCGACCACTTCGGGTGGCGGCAATTCGCCGGTCCGCTCGATCTGGCTCAGGCGCAACAAATTGTCGATCAGGCGCTCCACGGTGCGGCTGCCTTGTTCGATCTTGTCGAGATATTCCGGCACGCGCTCCACATTGTGGCGCCCCAGCGCGTTGCGCCCGAGCTGCGCATACCCAAGAATCGCCGTGAGCGGGCTCCGCACGTCGTGCGTGATCAGATGGATCAACTCATCTTGCAGCGTGTTCGCCGTCGCGAGTCGATCGCGCTCGGCCTCCACCTCTGCGCGCGTCACTGCGAGATTGGCCGCCTCGCGCGCGACGAATAGCACCACGAGCAGCGCGGCAAGGCTGAGCAGCAACGCGCCGTCGCCGAGCCGCAGCCAGGCGACGATCGGGAGGACGGCGAGCGGCACGAGCGCCAGGGACAGCCAGAGGTTGGGCTCGTCGGTCCGATCCGCCGCAACCTCCAGCACGCCGGTCCGCTGCGCCAGCCACCGGAGCGCGACGCGGAGGCACGGGAAGCTGATAGCGAAGGCGATAGCGACTAGCAGGCTATCCCCAGCGACGGTTTGTGCGAACCCGTGGGCGGCACCGAAGGCGACGACGTCACACGCCGTCGCCAGGAGCACGCGCGCCCAGGGCGCGCGTTTGATGAGGCCGGCGGCCATTAGCGCAAGTGCGAACGCGGGGAGCGCCGAGCCACCCAGGCGCACATACGCTGTAACCGTGGGAATCACCACCATGCTGCTGGCTGCGAAGCTCTGGGGCCGCAAGCGGACGGTGAGCAGCGCGCCGACGATCATGGCGACTACCAGTGGACCGTAGATAGGGAGCAGGAGCCCATCGAAGCCCGGGACCATCAGAAGCAGGGCAATCGCAAGGAGGAGGATGGCGGCGGACAGCGCCCGAGCAGGCAGGCTGCGATCGCCTGGCCACAAGCCCGGATTTGATGGAGGCCGCGACGACGGCTGCGTCAATGCCATCCCTGGAATCGCTAGCTCCGTTGCGATGGCAATTCAGTCAATCGCCATGCCATGTCCAGAAGCGAACCGGGTCGGACGTTCAGCGTGTTACAGCGTACCGCACTCGCCGTAACACGGCAGTGCCCTTGTCATGTGAAACGCAAATTCGGGCGGTACCGTTGCAGTGCGCCGGATCACCAAGGCGGCGCCCACGAGCCTCGCACGGGCGCCTCGCGGTCACGCAGACCCGAAGCGGCCTGGCGAAGCGTCGGTAGCCTTGAGGCGCTGGTAGAGCGCGATGATGCCCGCAAGATAGGAGGTGCCCAGCAAGTACGAGGCGAGGACGTCCGTAGGCCAATGGTGCCCTTCGTAGATGCGGCTCGGTCCGACGAGAATGATGGCGGCGACGAGCGATGCCACGATTGGGCGCCGCAGCGCCGCCGGGCGGACCAGCGTCTGCACCAGGTAGGCGAGGACACCAAACGTGCCAATGTAATTCAGCACGTGCCCGCTCGGGAAACTCGAACCACCGAGGCGGGCGACGACCACGCGCACCTCTGGCGCAGCAGGGCGTTTGCGCCGCATCAGCAGCTTGAAGAAACCCGAGATGCCACTGGTGCCCCAGGCGAGCAATTGCATCGATGCCTCGAGCCGCAGCCCGAGCCGCCACCACAGCAGCGCCAGGAGTGGCGGCAGCAAGCGGCTCTGCGGCGGAAAGCCGGGCCAGGACACCAACCACATCAGCCGCTCGAGCCAGGGCCAGCGTCGTCGCTGCAGTCGGAGGGTGATGGCGAGATCCGCCGCGGCGCTTCGATTGGTGCGGACGAGCGCGAAGAGAACTGCGAAGACGCCGAGCGCGCTCAGCACGTATGCGAGGCCGAGCCGCGCACGAGCGCGGTCAACCAGGGGCGACGCTATGACGTCCGCTGCCAGACCTCTATCCATTCATCAGCCGATGCAGCAGCGCGGATCTGGGACGTTCCCACCAAATCCGCAATTGCTAATCCGCAATCGCCTCAGGCCGCACGAGCGAGACGGCGATGCTCCACCATGATGCAGCGGTCCTGCACGACCTTGATCCCCGCCTGTGCGAGTTGCTCGGCCGCCGTCTCATTGCGAATACCAAGCTGGAACCAGACCGCCTTCGGGCGCTTGGCGATGATGTCGTCGACGTGCTGCGCGATGTCCTGTGGGCGGCGGAACACATCGATTACGTCGATCTCGCCCGGCACGTCCTGCAGGCGACGATAGACCGGCTCGCCAAGGATCTCAGTGACCTCAGGATAGTAGACGGGCACCGGCACCACGTCGTATCCCGCGCGGTGCAGGTACGCCGGAATGTCAAATGCGGGCTGCCCTGCCTGCTGCTCAGTCTTGATGCCCAGCACGGCGACGCGCCCCATGCTCTGGAGGATCTCGCGAATCCCCGGCTCGTCTTCGATCAGATAATCATGGTAGTCCATGGCGCTCCCCCTGGGGTTATTCCCCTACGATCACTAACGGGACCGGCCCACCGCGTGTTCCCGCGACGGGTAGTGGCGAGGGGATCGACCCGAGCTAGAGGTACGGCGTGAGCTGGGCGCTGCCAACGGGCCAGACGTCGGGCGGCGGCGGAACCGACGGGCAGATCGTCGAGGGCCCAATGTCTGCGAGCGAGTCAGCACCGATGTTGCCCATGGTCACGCGCAGCTCTGTTGTCAGCAGCTCGACGACGCGCTCCAGGCCAGCCTCACCGCCGGCCGAAAGTCCCCACGTTTCTAGCTTACCGATCAGCACGGCGGTCGCGCCAAGCGCCAGGCCCTTCACGACATCCGTGCCGCGCATGAAACCGCCATCCACCAGGACCGGCACGCGATCGCCCACCGCTTGCACGATCTCCGGCAGAATCTCGATCCCCGCCTGGGCGTGATCGAGTTGGCGGCCGCCGTGGTTCGAGATGTAGACGCAGTCGACGCCGAGATCGACTGCGTGCGTCGCATCTTCGGCGCACGCCACGCCCTTCAGGATCAGGGGCAGCTTCGTATAGCCACGCAGCCACTCGAGGTCTTCCCAGTTCAGTGCGGCCCGGTTCAGATCGGCGCTGGCACTGCCGGCGTAGACGCCCGAAAGATTCGGTCGCGCGCCAGTCGAGCGACCTACGTAGCGATTGTGCAGGTCGCGCTCGCGGCGGCCGTACACGGCGTTGTCGACGGTGAGGCAAATGGCGGAGAAACCCGCCTGCTCGATGCGGCGCACGAAGTCGCCAAACCAGGCGCGGTCGCCCTCGACGTAGATCTGAAAGACGATCGGCCCATTCGTGGAGGCGCGCACCTCCTCCATCGCCGGTGCCGCGACGGTGCTGACGAACGAGATGGAGCCGCAGCGCTCGGCAACGTGCGCCGGCCCAATGGCGCCGATGGGGTTGAAGCGCTCGATACCGCCGATCGGGGCCAGCATGACCGGCAGGGCCAGCGGGAACCCGAGGAAGGTTGTCGACGTGTCGCGCGTGCCGACGCCGGTCAGGATGCGGGGGCGCAGGGCGAGGTAGTCGAATGCGCTGCGATTGCGGCGGAGGGTCGTCTCGGTCTCGGCGCCGCCACATGAATAGTCCCACAGGTGCTTGGGCAACTGCTCACGCGCCGCCCGCACGATCTCCGGGATTGTCAGCCAATTTTGCGCCAGCGCACCCTCCATGCCAGCCACCTCCAACGGGCCCGAGGATAGGGGCGCGGCGTGCGACGTGTCAAACGACGGTAGGGGTATAGGGATAGCCCGCCGATTGAACACCCGCTGAGCGGGAGCGGCGGTGCTACAGGGCGGCGGTGCCGAAGTTGACAGGTATTCCCGGCCGCAGTACTGTCGGCACGGA
>JAXDLH010000141.1:0-19040 GCA_034666705.1 Chloroflexota bacterium | reverse complement strand
CGCGCCAACACGTGGATCATGATCAGCGTCGAGGGCTTCCGGGGCGACGTGACGCCCGCGGACGTGGCAGCGCTGGCCAGCAAGGTTGCCGTTCGCCTCGACGCCGGCACGCCGCCGAGCAATGGCGTTAGTGAGGGCCCATCTCGACCGCCCACGGCGCCGAAGCCCGGGTAGTAGCCGCGCTACAATCGCGGAGGGGAGGTGAGCCGATGCATCTCGTGCATCTGCCGACTGGCGCGCAGCGAACGGACGACGCAATCCGCACCGCGCACGATATCAACGACACGTCGCTGGTGCTCTGGAGCACCTTTTGCCGGCTCAGCAGCGAGCTCGCTGGCCAGCACGCGGCGGTGCGCTGGCTCGGCGAGTTGGTCGAAGCCACCGGCCGACCTATCGCGTTCAGCGCGCCATCCTGCGATAGCGCCGTCGAGACCCACGTCCTAACCCCACCGGCCTGGAGCGAGGAGCGCACCCTGGGCTGGCTCGGCGGCCTGCGCGCCGAGGTCACCGCGATGTACGGCTCGACGAGCATCTTCCTCGAACGGACTGACGGCTTCCGCGAGCGACTGAGCTGACCCTGCCGCCCACCTCTCGCACCAGCATTGTGGTGGCCGGACTGAGACTCACCTGGCGCGAGTTTCATGGGCCTGGGTCCAACGGCGCCGCCGACTTTGGGCTCTGGGTGCTCGCGGACCCCGAGGCGCCGCTGCGCGCGATCACCCAGGAGGAGTTCGCGCGGACCGACGAGCGCATGCCGTATTTCGGGTCGGTCTGGCCCGCCGCTGAGTCACTGGTCGCGACGGTACTCGCCGGGCCGCGACTCGCCGGCCGCAGCGTGCTCGATCTCGGCTGTGGACTCGGCGCCTGCGGCTTCGCGGCCGCGGCGCGCGGCGCCCGGGTGACGTTCTTCGATTGGGAGCCCAGGGCGCTCGAGATCGTGGCGGCCAGCGCGCGCGAGCAGGAGGCGCCCACCGAGCCGTTCGAATTCGTGATCGGCGATTGGCGCACTCCGCCGCCCTGCGGACCGTTCGATCTGATCCTCGGCGCCGACCTGCTCTACGAGCCGCGCAACGTGCCGGCTATTGCAGCGTTCCTCGCGAGCCATCTCGCACCGCGCGGGGAGGCGTGGCTCACCGACCCCGGCCGGCCCAGCGCCCGCGAGCTCACGGCGCTCGCCCAGACCGCGGGGCTCGAGACGGTTGGGCGCGAGCTCCTGCCGCCCCAGCCGCACGGCTTCGAGGTCACCCTCCTCCGGCTGCGAATCACCGCCTTCGCGGGTCCTCTCCCCAACCCCCTCCCCAAGTCTGGGGAGCCAACTGAGGGCTACCGAACCACGACGGCGGTGACATCGTTCTCGCGCAGGGCGCGAATGTACCGTGGCGCGACGGCGCCGTCGAGTGTCGAGCCGTGGTGGCAGGCGATGCGCCGGACGTCCAACGGCTCGATCTTGTCGAGCGCGGCGTGCAGATGCGCCATCGACGGCATCAGGCCGCCGGCGCGGTACTGGGCGATCATCCGGTCCGAGAGGTCCTGGTCCGTCACGGCCGGCCCATTCCCCGGCTGCATGAACAGGTCGGATGAGAAGAGCGTGCCGGTCGTCTCCTCATAGGCGAGCAGTGAGTCCCAGGTGTGAACGTACGGCGTGATGAGGATCCGCAGCCGTTTGTCGCCGAGCTCGAGCACCTCGGCGTCGCCCACCGCGTGCGGCTCGATTCCGGTGAAATCGCGCAGCGAGCCACTGCCGGTACGGCTGCAGAGCACCTCGGCATGCGGCGCGATCGCCAGGAACTGGTTCACCGCGCCGCACTCGTCCGCCTCGAAGTGGGGCACCAGGATATGGCGGATCGTCGCGGGATCGATGAGCGAAGCGACGGCAGTGTGCAACTCGTCGAAGACCTGCCGAAAGCTCGTCTCCACCAAAAGCGGCTCATCGCCACGGACCAGGAAAAAGCTATAGGTGATCGGGCTGTCCGGCCGCGCGACGTTGATGCGGAAGATGTCCGGCGCGATCTCCGCGACGTCGGCCATGGGCTACCCTCCAGATTGTCCGTCCTGAGCTCGCCGATTGCGTGGCCGCCGGGCTGCATTCAGCCTACCGGTTCCCACTACCGCGCTGCCACTAGCATGCGGCGGGCCCGGCCGCCGGAGGTGGGCGGGCCCGCTGCATCACGTCGACGAAGGGCGATCTCTACTCGGTGGGCACCGCATCTGGCTGGGTGAAGGCCGGGTCGGCCCAGGTGCCAGCGGGCGCAGTCGCGAAGGAGATGATGTCCGCACACGTGCTCGGCGCTGATGCGCCGGGCGCGAGCGGGTTGCCTGGCTGCGGGACAAGGCATGACGCGCCGGCAGTTCCCGCCGGCGTTACGCCCGGCCCACTAACCACGAAGACGTAGGTCGCGCCCGGCGTCAGACCGACCATCCGGAAGCGGCCGGTCTGGGCGTCGGTTTGCGCAGCAGCCACGCCCGCGGCCGGAATCGCGCCGGCACCGCTGCCGTTGAGCAGTGAGGCGAGCGGCGCGCCGCCGGGTGCGTTCCCCGCCGGGGTGCCCGGGCCGGCGATCTGGTACGCCGTCACGGTAAGCCCGCCGATGCCGAGTCCATTCTGGTTCACCGCATAGCCGAAGGCGCCAACCGTCCCGGCGGGCAGCGCTGCCTCGCTGGTCGACGGCGCAATCTTGCTCGCTAGGGCGAAGGTCCCCGCGTTCACGTTCTGGCTGGCGATCACGCCGACGCTCTGGTTGAACGCTGGGAAGTAACCGCACGCGGCGCCGGGCGGGCAGCCGACGTAGTCATTGGTGTTATCGCCGATGACGAGCTTGGCCCGGCCGGTGAACACGCCTTCTCCATTGGGGCCCGTGAAGATGAACTGGCCAGCGCCGTTCGTCATGACCGCGTAGGTGCGGCCGGCGCCGTCGGTCAGCACGACGTTGACGTTAGCGAGCGGCTGGCCAGTGCTGTCCGTCACCGTGCCAGTCACGAAGCCACGGCTTGGCGGGGCCTCGATGGCCTGGCTCAGCGCGAAGGAGCCTGCGTTGAGCCACGCCCCACCGCCTGCGGCCGCCACCGTACCGGGCGTGGTCCATGGACCAAGCGTCAGGCTCGGACCGACGTTGGCGCCGGCGGTTACCCCTGGACCGGAGAGCGTGAAGCTGCACGCCGTGCCAGAGGGTAAGCCGGCGATGCGCCAGCGGCCCGTGCTCACGTCCGTGGCGACCGGAATCGTCGTCGCGCCACAGGTTGCGGTCACGACGAGGCCGCCGAGACCGAGGCCCTGCAGATTCTCGACGTAGCCGAACGCGCCGTCGTTATTGCCATCGGTGAGCGCCGCCTCCGCGGGGCTCGGCGCCATAGCGACGGTGAGCGTCGTGGTTCCCACGTTCTGGGTGCCCGCGCCGCCGATCAACGTGATTGGGATTGCCGATGGCGCGTAGCCACAGATCGCCAGCGGCGCGCAGCCACTGCCGGTGACACCACTGCCACTGCTGCTGGCCGGACATCCGGGAGCGCCGGCCGGCGGGATCGCGCTATTTGCCGCGCCGCAGCCGCGCTCGTCGAGGAGGATCACGTTGAATGCACCCGACTGATCGGTGATCGCAAACGAGTAGGTGCCCGGAGCCGCGCCGCCGCCGCAGGGCCCCGCGGTGGCAGTCGTCGTGGCGCCGACCACCGCAGCGTCGGCGGCGCGGGCCAGGATCGCGGTGATGCCGTTCACGCCGGGAGCCGGCGCGCCGGCTTGATCGCTGCCGACGACCTGGCCGGATACGCAGGTGGCCGCCAGCGCCGGCGTGACGGCGACTGGCAGCGCCAGGACAAACAGGAACAAGAGCACCGCGGCGATGCGGCCGCCCCTGTTCCTGGGTCGTCGCCCTCCTTGGTCTTCGCTCTGAGATGGCTGAATCATTGCTTCCTCCACAGACTTCGTTTGGCCTCACCAGCATGCCGCAGAGGGGCGCACGTGGGCGTTGCCCCGGGTTGCCGGGCAGTGAACATTTGTGCGAATCAAAGTTAAACGAAAGCAGCCGCGTGCCCCGAGCCCTGCGAGGCCGACGTCGGACCTACGGCGCGCAATCATACCGATTCAGCGAGACGCGGCCATCAACCAGCCGTTCGCGCGGAGCTTGTCGAACCACGAACCCGGATGAGCCGACGTTGGTATTGGCGGGCTCATCCTTCACAGGCTCAGGACGAGCGGTTGGGACTGACGGCGCTCTCACGCCGGACTGCTATGAGGCAGTGGCAGGCTTGTAGCCGACGATGGCCGACCAGTCGTCGAGCTGCGGCGTGGCGACGACCTCCAGAAATGGAAAGGCGGCACCCACCATCGATACCTGGGCGGGCGAGATGCCGCTCAGGCCCAACCAGCCACCGGGCCGCAGGCGCCGCCCAATCGCTGCCGCCATTTCCACCAGCACGTCGCGGCCAATGTTGGCGAGCACGATGTCGAAGGTGCCGGCGACGTCGTGCAGCGGCGTGGGCAACGACGTGAGGCGATCGAGCACGCCGTTGCGGGCCGCATTGGCTGCGGTAGCCGCCACGGCCGCGGGATCGACGTCGATGCCGACGGCCGAGGCCGCCCCGAGGCGGACCGCGGCGATGGCGAGCACCCCGCTGCCACAGCCGACGTCGAGCACGGCCTCGCCCCCTCGAATGCGGGCGGTCATCGCCTCGAGCAGGAGGCATGTCGTCGGGTGGGTGCCGGCGCCAAACGCGCCGCCGGGGTCGATCTCGACCAGGAGCTCGGAGCCTCGATCGAATTCTGCCCAGGGCAGGCACACGACGAGCTGGCCAACCCCAACGGGCACCGGCCGCGTGCGATTGTGCCAGGCGTAGAGTGCCGGGTCGTCGTCCGCCGGGCGCTCAGCGGCAGCCCAGGCCCCGCGCCGCAACGCTGCGACCGCGGCGCGGGCGGCCGCCTCGTCGGCAAACCGGCCGTAGAGCAGTACCCGGTCGCCGCCGACCGCGCGCGGCTCCTGAAGCTGGGCTCCCAGCGTGCGCAGTGCAGCGCCAGCAGTTGCCATGTCGCCAGTGGTCGTCGCCACGACCGCCAGGGCGGTCACCGGCGGACGCCCGTCGCTATAAGGCGAATGATGATCATGGCGGTCCACTCTACAAGAGGCGGCGAACACCGCGAATGGCGAATCTCGCTGGTGCAGTCCTGGCGCATTACTAAACCAAAGCGCGGATGAAGACTACATCTCCGCAGGCGTGATCACGCCCGTGTGAATGGGGGTTTCACCTTGGCCTGAGTTTAGCGTTGAGCGCCTCGAGAAACTCGGGGTATGAGAGTCTACGGATTGACCGCGGGGCGTGGGGTCTCGAATGCCGGGCTGAGCGCGCGGAGCAGCTCGTCAGCGCGGTTGCCGAGCAGCCGCGCACCTATCCCGTACGCCGGCAGCAAGCTTGCGCTCCCACAGACGCCGCTCTGCGCAAGGCGAGCGTGCCATAGGTCGGCGTCGCCCTGGCTGTGATCTGGACCAAGGCTCAGCAGGCCGGCGACGTGGCTGAATCCACCCAGTGCCCGCTGGTAATCGGTACGGGCTGGCTCGATCCGTAGCGCATCCAGCACGATCAGCGATCCATCCAGGTCCACCTCGGTGCGCAGATCGAGGCATCGATAGGCGAACGGCGCATCCAGGCGCCCTGGCGTGATGACCTCGCCGAGTATCGCCTCGGCGCCGACTTCGAGACGCACGCGGATCCGCTGCCGATAGTCGGCGACCGCGAACGGGATGAGGGTGTTCGGTCCATAGCGGAACCGGGCGCCCTCGGCGACCCACACGTCCGCCTCATAAATGATCCCCTGGCCCTCGCGTCCATGAAGCAGGGTCGCGCCGACCTGCCGCAGCATCACGTCCGTGCCGGCGCGGCACTCGACGGCGAGCTGGACCATATCGCCGGCGAAGAGGCCCCCGCCAGGAGCGAGGAGGGTGACGACGTTCGAGCCATCCGGCCGCAAGTGCGACCGTGGGATCGCGAGGGGCAGCTCGCTGCGGGACTCGACGAGCACCGTGTGCTCGCCCAGCCGCTCGAACACGAGCCGGGTGCTACCCTGCAGCGACTCGCCCCCGGACCCAGCCCACCACGTCTTGTGCGCCCTCGCCAACGCGCAAGTTCGTGAACACAAAGGGGCGCTCCCCCCGCATCCGGCGCGCGTCGCGGTCCATCACGTCGAGCGATGCGCCCACGGCAGGCGCGAGATCCGTCTTGTTGATCACCAGCAGATCCGACTCCGTGATCCCTGGTCCACCCTTGCGGGGGATCTTGTCGCCGGCCGCGACGTCGATGACGTAGATCGTGTATTCGGCGAGATCGGGGCTGAAGGTTGCCGCGAGGTTGTCGCCGCCGCTCTCGATCAGAATCAACGACAGATCAGGAAAACGCTGCTCGAGCTGCTCGACCGCGCGCAGGTTCATCGAGACGTCTTCGCGGATCGCCTCGTGCGGGCAACCGCCGGTCTCGACGCCGATGATCCGCTCGACGGGCAGGGCGCCGGCCCGGCTGAGGAACTCCGCATCCTCGCGGGTATAGATGTCGTTGGTAATGGCGGCCAGGTCGATCTCGTCACGCAAGCTGCGGCACAGCCATTCCATGAGCGCGGTCTTGCCGGAGCCTACCGGCCCCCCTATCCCGATCCGGAGTGGCGTCATGAGACGAATAACCGCACGGCGGCGCGCTCGTGCGCCATCGAAGCAATATCCAGAAGTGGCATGAACGGGATGGCCTCCTCAATAGGGTACGCGAGCGCCTGCTGCACCGCGTCGCGCAGCGCTGGTTTGAGTCCGTGCAGCAGCCGCTGCGCCTCGGTCTGTCCCAGCCGCGTCAGCCGCTGGGCGGCGGAGATCTGACCACGCACGCTCTGGAACGCATAGACGAGCGCGGCGCTCGGCGCGGCAATGCCGAGCGCGTGGGCCACGATGCCAAAGGCGATCGGGTAGTGACCGTACGGCAGTCGGTCGGCCTGGTCGCACTCGGCGAGCGCGGGGAACAGGTCGCGCGCGTTGCGGAGAAACTGGCGCCCGACCTGCAGGCTGGCTTCGCGAGACTCGCGCGGCAGCAGCATGGCGTGGAATCGCGCGTCGAGCTCCACGGCCTCCAGGGTGTACGACTTGATCAAGAATGGCAACTCGAAACGCACCAACTGCTCGTGGACGCGCATCTGCAGCACGCTCGCGAGGTCAAACGACGGCTGTTTGGCGAGCCACTCCAGACCGTGGGAGTGGACGAAGCTGCCGGTCGGGAACGACCGGTCGGCGATCTGCAGCAGGTCGAGGAGGACGAGCTCGCCGGGCAGCTCGGCCCCCATCGGCAGCAGCCCGCTCACGAGAGGCGGCTCGCTCAAAACAGGAAGTAGCGCTGGGCCATCGGCAGCACCCTCGCCGGCTCACACGTCAGGACCTCGCCGTCGGCGCGCACCGTGTAGGTCTCGGGGTCGACCTCGATGACCGGCGTCGCGTCGTTATTGACCATGTGGCGCTTGCCCAGCGCCCGGCAGCCGGCGACGGCCACGGCGCGCGTCCGGAGCTGCAACTGACGCGGCACGTCGGCGTCGAGCGCGGCCTGCGACACGAAGGTCAACGTCGTGGCATGGGGTGCCGCGGCCGCGAACATCGGCCGATAGAGCACGGGCTCCGGCGTTGGGATCGAGGCATTCGGATCGCCCATTGCCGCGCAGGCGATCAGCCCGCCCTTCAGGATCAGCTCTGGCTTGACGCCGAAGAACGCCGGGTTCCACAGCACGAGATCGGCGAACTGGCCGGGGCGCACGGACCCGACCAGATAGGCAATACCGTGCGCAATGGCGGGATTCACCGTGTACTTCGCTACGTAGCGTTTGATGCGCGCGTTGTCGCTGGTTGGCGGATCGCCGGCCAGTTGACCGCGCTGCACCTTCATCTTGTGGGCGGTCTGCCACGTACGCATGATCACCTCGCCCACCCGGCCCATCGCCTGTGAGTCGGACGACATCATGCTGATCGCGCCGAGGTCGTGGAGGATGTCCTCGGCGGCGATCGTCTCCGGGCGGATGCGCGACTCGGCGAAGGCGAGATCCTCGGGAATGTCCGGGCTCAGATGATGGCAGACCATGAGCATGTCCAGGTGCTCCTGGACGGTGTTCACGGTGAGCGGGCGAGTCGGATTGGTGGACGACGGCAGCACGTTGGGCAAGCCGGCCACCTTGATGATGTCCGGCGCGTGGCCGCCGCCGGCGCCCTCGGTGTGGTAGGAGTGGATCGTGCGGCCCGCGATCGCCGCGATGGTGTCGTCGACGAACCCCGCCTCGTTGATCGTGTCGGTATGAATCGCCACCTGCACGTCCATCTCGTCCGCCACGGTGAGGCACATGTCGATGGCCGCGGGCGTGCTGCCCCAGTCCTCATGCAGCTTCAGCCCGATCGCCCCCGCGCGGATCTGCGCACGCAGCGCCTCCCCGCCGCTCGAGTTCCCTTTGCCCAGGAAGCCGAGGTTCACCGGATACGCGTCGGCAGCCTGCAGCATACGCGCCAGGTTCCATGGCCCCGGGGTGCAGGTGGTGGCGTTCGTGCCGGTTGCCGGCCCCGTGCCGCCGCCGATCATGGTCGTGATGCCAGAGGCAATGGCCTCGTTGATCTGCTGGGGCGCAATGAAGTGAATATGGGAGTCGATGCCGCCTGCGGTGAGGATGAGGCCTTCGCCGGCGATGATCTCCGTGCCGGCGCCGATCACCAGGTCAGGGTGCACGCCGTCCATCAAATCCGGATTGCCGGCCTTGCCGATCGCGCGGATGAAGCCGTCTTTGATTCCGACGTCCGCCTTGACGATCCCCCAATGGTCGACGATCAAGGCGTTGGTGATCACGAGGTCCGGCGCGTCGACCGCATCCACCGCCTGGCCCATGCCGTCGCGGATGACCTTGCCGCCGCCGAACGTCGCCTCCTCCCCGTACACGGTCAGGTCCTGCTCGACCTCTGCAAACAACTCGGTATCGGCGAGCCGCACGCGGTCGCCAACGGTCGGCCCGTAGCGGTGCGCGTAGTCGTGGCGCGACATCTCATACGGCATCAGTCCCCAGCCCCGAAGCCAAGTCGCGCCGCATTCGCCAGCGCGGCAGCGCGCTGCTCCGCCAGAGAACCCTCCGTGAGGCCGTTGAGGCCTCGGACGATGCCGCGCCCGCCGAATGGGATGAGGTGCACCAGCCTGGTCTCGCCGGGCTCGAAGCGCACCGCGGTGCCGGCTGGAATGTCGAGCCGATATCCGTAAGCCGCGGCTCGGTCGAAGCGCAGCGCGCGGTTCACCTCGAAGAAATGGAAGTGCGAGCCAACCTGGATCGGGCGATCGCCGCTATTCGTGACGTCGATCTCGATGGGGGATCGACCCGCGTTGAGCACGACGGTGCCGTGGCCTGGAAGGATCTCGCCGGGGATCACGGAATCGGCTGGTGCACAGTCACGAGCTTCGTCCCGTCGGGGAAGGTCGCTTCGACCTGCACCTCCGGAATCATCTCGGGCACCCCTTCCATCACGTCGCTCCGCTGCAAGATCGTCCGGCCATAGCCCATCAGGTCGGCCACGCTGCGCCCGTCGCGGGCACCTTCGAGCAGCTCCGCGGTGATGATCGCCACCGCTTCCGGATGATTCAGGGCCAGGCCACGCGCCTGCCGCTTGCGCGCGAGCTCGGCCGCCACGAAGATGAGCAGCTTCTCCTGCTCACGCGGGGTCAGATGCATGGCTGCTCACACTGCGAGGTATTCGCGCACCGTGTCCTCGGTGAGGTCGGCCGACGAGCCCTGGGCGACCATGACGCCCTTTTCCATCAAATAGTAGCGGTCCGACACGCCGACGGCGAACTCTACGAACTGCTCCACCAGCAGAATTCCCACCCCACCGCGCGCCCGCAACGTATCGATGATGTGCTCGATCTCCCAGATCACCGAGGGCTGGATCCCCTCGGTCGGCTCGTCGAGCAATAGTACCTGGGGGCGCCCGACGAGCGCGCGTGCGATGGCGAGCTGTTGCTGCTGCCCGCCGCTGAGGCGACCGGCCGCGCGCTCGCCCATCGTCTGCAGGATTGGGAAGAGCTCGTAGATCTCGGGGAGCACGTCCATCCCGCCCCGCTGCGTCTCGAACCCCATCAGGAGATTCTCGCGCACCGTCAGGTAGGGGAAGATGCCGCGGCCCTGCGGCACATAGCCAAGGCCGCTGCGGGCGCGCGCATGGGCGGGCACACGCGACAGGTCGGCGTCGCTCAGCGTCACCCGGCCCGACCGGATCGGGATCAGACCCATGATCGTCTTCAGCAGCGTCGTCTTGCCAACGCCATTGCGGCCCATGAGGCAGACCGACTGGCCGGGCTCGACCGTGAGGCTGACGTTGTGCAGCACCACACTCTGGCCATACCCCGCCGTCACGTTCTCGACGGCGAGGTCGCTAACGGGTGCGCTCGTGGCGATGGCCAAGGTACACCTCCACGACTTTCGGATCGTTCTGGACCATTTGCACGGGTCCCTCGCTGAGGATCTTGCCGAGATGCAGCACGCTCACCGTGCTGGCGTACTCCCGTACGAACGCCATGTCGTGCTCGACCACGAGGATCGAGTGCTGGCCGGCAATCGACCGCAGCAGCGCACCGGTCTTGTCGCGCTCCGGGCGAGTCATGCCGGCCACTGGCTCGTCCAGCAGCAGCAGCTTCGGCCCCTGCACCAGCAACATGCCGATCTCGAGCCACTGCAGCTCGCCATGAGAGAGCGAGCCGGCGAGGTCGTCGGCGCGGTGGCTGAGCCCGACCGTGGCAAGCGTCGCGTCGATCCGGCTGCGCTGGGATTCCGGGAGATTGCACAGGAACGTCGGCCATGGCCGTTTGAAGGCGATCGCGACCTCGAGATTCTCGAAGAGGGTCAGGCTGCGGAACACGGCCGGGGTCTGAAACTTCCGCCCGATGCCGAGGCGGACGAGCTCGTACTCCTGCCGGCGCGTCACGTCGACTTTGCCGTTGTACCGCACCATGCCACCCGCGGGACGAGTCCGCCCGGTGATCACGTCGAGCATCGTCGTCTTGCCGGCTCCGTTTGGGCCAATGAGGAAGCGCAGCTCCCCTTCCGCCATCGAGAAATTGAGCCCGTCGAGCACCGCCAGCCCATCGAAGCTCACGTGGACGTCCTCTAGCTCGAGCACGTTCGCGGTTGCCGCTCGTGTCTCTATAGCGGTCATGGGCGGAACTGACCACGTTGCAGCCTCGCGGCCAGAGACTCCGCCGCGGGTGCCGCGGCCGGCCCGCGCATCGAATCGCGGCGCGATGCGCGCCATCGCGCGCCGACCCAGCGGAACGCACCGTAGACGCCGTTGGGGAAGAACAGCACCGAGCCGATGAACAATGCCCCGAGGAAGTACTGCCAGAACAGCGGGAACGACTCGCTGAAGCCGCTCTTCGCCCCATTGACCACCAGCGCGCCGATGATCGGGCCGATGAGCGAGCCCCGACCGCCGACCGCGACCCATATCACCATCTCGATCGAGGGCACGACGCCGATCATCGCCGGCGAGACGATGCCGACGATCGGCGCGAAGAGCGCACCCGCCAGGCCGGCGAGCCCGGCGGAGATCGTGAATACCAGCACGTTGATGAGGGCCGGGTTGTAGCCGAACGCCCGCACCCGGCGGGGATCGTCGCGCAGGGCCACGAGCAGCAGGCCGAAGCGCGAGCGGGTGAGCAGCACGCAGACCACGAAGGCGAGCACCAGCGCGGCGAGCGCCACGTAGTAGAGGTTGAACTGGGTGTTCGGGTCCGCGAGCGAGTACCCAAATATCGTCGAGAAGTTCGTCAGACCGTTGGTCCCGCCAAAGTACGGCTGCTGGCCGACCAGGAGCAGCGACAGAATCAACGCGAGCGCCTGGGTGACGATCGAGAAGTACACCCCCATGATGCCGCTGCGGAACGTGAGGAAGCCGAGCAGCGCCCCGACCGCCATCGGCACCACGAGCACCATCAGCAGCGCGATCGCTGGCTGTGCGAACGGGTGCCAGAACCACGGCAGCGCGGTGAGTCCACTCCACGCCATAAAGTCGGGGAGCTTGCCCGCCGCGGCCTCGAGCTTGAGGTACATCCCGAAGGCGTAGGCGCCGAGCCCGAAATACACGCCGTGGCCGATGCTGAGGATGCCAGCGTAGCCCCAGATCAAGTCGAGACTGACTGCCACGATGGCGAAGCACAGAAACTTTGCCAGCAATGACACGTGGAAATCGTCGAGGAAAAGTGGCAGCGCCGCCAGGAACGCGAAGCCTACGACCGCGCCCAAGGTGGTCCCACGACGCCCGAGAAAGTAATTCGCAATCATCATGACCTCGCGCGCAGGGCGACCAGACCGTTCGGCTTCCACTGGAGGAAGGCGATGATCATGACGAACACCAGCACCTTGCCGATGCTCGCCGTACTGCCGAACTCGAACACGGTGCCAAAGCCGCCGATCGCCAGCGCCGCCAGGATCGTGCCGCCGATCTGGCCGACGCCGCCGAGCACGACGACCATGAAAGCATCGACGATGTAATTCGTACCCAGGGTTGGCCCGATCGAGCCGAGCAGCGTCAGCGCGCAGCCCGCGATGCCGGCGAGCCCGGAGCCGAGCGCGAAGGTGAGCGCATCCACCCGCGCGGTCGAGAGACCCAGGCATGATGCCATCTCACGGTTCTGCATCACCGCACGCATGCGCCGCCCGGGCGCCGAGCGGGTGACGTAGAGATAGATCGCGACGATGCACACGACCACCAGCGCAAGGATGAAGAGTCGCTTGTAGGAGAGCAGCACGCCTGCCGCCAGGGCGACGCCGCCGTTCAGCCAGGACGGGGCGATCACGTCGACGTTGGGTGCGCCAAAGATCGCCCGCGCCGTCTGCTGGAGGACGAGCCCAACCCCCCAGGTTGCAAGCAACGTGTCCAATGGCCGCCCGTACAGGTGCCGAATGAGCAGCCGCTCGAGCACCAGGCCGAGGAGACCGCTAACCAGGAAGGCCACGGCGAGCGCGAAGAAGATGTAGATACCCGACGCCGCCGGGAACACCGCGAAGAACACCCGCTGCACCACGTACGTCATGTACGCGCCGACCATGATGAATTCGCCGTGCGCCATGTTGATGACGTTCATCAGGCCAAACGAAAAGACGAGCCCCAGGGCAATGAGCAGCAGGATCGAGCTGACGCTCAATGCGTTGAAGGCTTGGACGATGACCGCGTTCATGGCCCACTCCACGGCGGAACAGTTTGCGCCCCCGGGGTCCGGAACGCGGACCCCGGGGGCGTCATCGCAGGACGTGCGAAGCGTCAGGTCTGGATCAGGCGCCTGGCTTGATGGCCGCGGCCCACGTGTACGTCTTCAGGAACGGATCAGGCACGACGGCGGTGCCTGAGTTCCAGACCTCGTCGAAGAGTCCATCGGCCCGCGCCTTGCCGATGCGCACGATCTTCGAGATGTGCTGGTTGTCGCCGTTGATCTCCACCAAGCCGCCAGGGGCCTGGAACTGAATGCCCTTCGAGGCGGCGCGCACTTTGTCGACGTCGAACGAGCCCGCCTTCTCCGCCGATGCTTTCCAGAGGTACACAGCGTCGTAGGCAGCCTCGATTGGATCGTCAGTCACGCGGTTCTGGCCGTACTTCGCCTTGTACGCCTTGACGAACGCATCGTTTTCCGGCGTCTGGGTAGTCTGGAAGTAGTTCCAGGCGGTGAGCTGACCGAGCATAACGTCGGCTCCGATGCCGCGCACCTCCTCCTCCGCGACGCTGACCGAGAGGGTCGTGAGGCGATCGGCGGTGAGCCCGGCGTCTTTGAGCTGCTTGAAGAAGGCGACGTTGCTGTCGCCATTCAAGGTGTTGAACACGACGTCCGCATCGGACGCTCGAATCTTCTCGATGACGGTTGCGTAATCCGTGTATCCGAGTGGCGTGTACTCCTCCGCGACCACTGCGACACCCGGGATCGCGGCGATCTGCGCCTGGATGATCTGGTTGGCCGTACGTGGGAACACGTAGTCAGAACCCAACAGGAAGAACTTCTTCTTACCCTGCTGCACGAGGTAATCGACGGCGGGCACGATCTGCTGATTCGTCGTGGCGCCGGTATAGAAGATGTCGGGCGAGGCCTCGAGCCCCTCGTATTGGACGGGGTACCACAACAGGGCGTGGAGCGACTCGACGACGGGGAGCACGGCCTTGCGGCTCGCCGAGGTCCAGCAGCCGAAGATCGTCGCGACCTGATCTTGCTGAACCAGTTTCCTCGTCTTCTCCGCGAACGTTGGCCAATCGGAGGCCCCATCCTCGATGACGGGCACGATCTGCTTGCCCAGGACGCCGCCCTTGGCGTTGATCTCGTCGATCGCCAGCAACTCCGCGTCCTTGACGGACGTTTCGCTGATCGACATCGTGCCGCTGAGTGAGTGGAGCACACCGACCTTGACCGTGTTCGTCGCGGCGCCACCACTGGCGCTCGTCGAGCCGCTCGGCGCCGCCCCGGTGGGAGCGCTCCGGCCCGAGCAGGCCGACAGCAGAACGCTGGCAAGCAGTGCGATGGCGAGCGCCGACGAGCATCGTCGCAACTGGCCAGCACGCACCGGAATCGCGGGGATGCCTTTGTACAAGATTGCCTCCGTATGCATAGGGTGGACCGAATCTCGCGAGTGTTCAGGGCACCTGTACCAACCTGTCAGCCGACCCGAGAGACAGGATGCGGTGAATCCGCGCAGCCACCGTGACGCCGAGCAAGTGGGGTGTCGCCCGGGTCACCACGGGTAGACAATGTTAGGAATGTGTGACGGGAATTTCATCGACACAATGAACGAAGGATGTTGAGTAATCTCGGCACATTTAGCCATGCAAGAAGCGGTCGAGCAGCGGAGTTAGTGGCGCGTGGCTCCCGTCCTCGAACGCAGGGGGCCATTCGAGAGACAGCCCCCCGGCCACTAGGTGCGGTGATTGCCGAGGCGGGCGGCCTGCGTCGTGAGGTATCTGCGCTCCGCCAGGCTCGTGGTCCGGCCGGCGGCCGTCCGGTAGTGCGTGATCGCGCCTTCGACGTCGCCCGCCATCTCGAGCAGGTGCGCCCGCACCGCGTCGAGCCGGTGATGACCGGCCAGGGGTCCCTCGAGCCCGGCGAGCAGCGCCAACCCTGCGGCGGGGCCGTCGACCATCGCGGCTGCGACGGCGCGGTTGAGCGTCACCATCGGGTTGCCGGTCATGCGCTCCAGCAGACCGTAGAGCGCGAGGATCTGCGGCCAGTCCGTCTCGTCGGCCGTCGCCGCCTCGTCGTGCACCGCGGCGACCGCGGCCTGCAGCTGGTACTCGCCCACGGCGCCACGCGGCAGTGCCGCCGAGATGAGCGCGACGCCCTCCCCGATGAGCGCGTGGTCCCACAACGCCCGATCCTGTTCCGCGAGCGATATCAGCTCGCCGTCGGGGCCGGTCCGGGCGGGGCGCCGGGCGTCGGTGAGCAGCATCAATGCCAGCAAGCCGCAGACCTCGGGGTCGCCCGGCAGGCTCGCATGCAACGCCCGGGTGAGCCGGATTGCCTCGCCCGACAGGTCGCTGCGGGCCACGTCCGCGCCGGTGCTCGCGGCGTACCCCTCGTTGAAAATCAGGTAGAGCACGTGCAGCACCGAGCGGAGTCGCTCGGTCCACTCGGCGGAGGTGGGCATCCGGAACGGCACTTCCGAGCTCTTGATGCGCTGCTTGGCGCGGCTGATGCGTTGCGCCATCGTCGCCTCCGGCACCAGGAACGCGCGCGCGATCTCGGCCGTCGTCAAGCCGCCGACTGCCCGCAAGGTGAGCGGGATAGCCGAGCCGGGCGTCAACGCGGGATGGCAGCACATGAAGAGAACCGACAGCGAGTCGTCTTCGTCAGAGACCTCCGACGGCGCGGCTGGTTCGCGCATCGCGTCCAGGTCCTCGCGGTGCCGCCTCGCTTCATCGCTTCGCCACCGGTCCGTCAGGCGGCGGAGGGCGACTGCGATCAGCCAGCTGCGCGGGTTGTCGGACAGACCCTCCGTGGGCCACTGGGTTGCGGCGGCGAGCAGCGCTTCCTGTACCGCGTCCTCAGCATCCGCCAGGTCACCGTACCGGCGTACCAGCACGCTGAGAACCTGCGGCGCGAGCTCACGCAGCAGGTCCTCGACGGCCGTGCGTTCAGTCACACGACCGAATTGGGGGCGTCATGATAGCCCGAACTTCGATGGGCCTGCGAGTCGGTCGTCCACCAGGCCCTGGCGCCGCGGAGGTCTGCGCCGCGATCTCGATCGCCCGCGCCTCGCTCTCCACGTCGACCATCCAGAAGCCTGCCAGGAGCTCCTTCGCCTCTGGGAACGGCCCGTCGGTCACGACGGGAGCGCTCACCCCATCGCTGGTCACGATCTTCGCGGCTTCCGGCCCAGCCAACGCTTCTCCGCCCAGCAGCTCACCCCGCTCGGTCAACTCCTGGTGGATCTGCATCATGTGGGCCCCGCTCGCCCGGGCGTCTTCGGGCGCCCACTCGTGCATTGGCGGCACCCCTTCGATCGACGCGGAGCTCATCAGCAGCATGTACTTCATCGCGGTGCTCCTCCTTGATGTGCGCGTCTGTCCGGCGCGCTCACTATAAGGTCGGAGCCGGCCGCCAATTCTCGACATTCTCGCGGCGCCCGGACGAGCGTTTGGGAGCCACGCAGTGTTAGAAGACGGCACCCGGGCGAGTGCGTCGGCCGAAAACCCTGGAAACGACGGTCCATCAGCCGTTGGCCGCAAATTCCTGCGCCTCGGCGAGCAGTTGGCTCCACTGCTTCGGGTCTGCCTGGGATACCGCGACCCATTCCCGGAATACCCGTCCGTTGGGAGCGAAGGGCTGGCCGATCCCTTCCTGGATCAAGGCGAGGACGCGGGCTGACGGGAGCTTGACGATCAGCTCCCCGGTTCGCGGCTCGACCGAGGCAAAGAACCGACCGTCGGCGCGCAGACAGGGGAAACCCATCATGGTGCCCCGCGTCGCGGCTCCAGCGACGAGCAGCGCGTCCGCCAGTTGCCAGAAGAGCGCCTTCCTGGCTGCAGTGTCGTCCCTCAATTTGCTTCTCCGCGCATCTGCATGTCGCGCAACTCGCGAAGTCGACGCTCGAGATAGCGGCGCTCGACGGGGTTTCCGCACAGCCGGAGCGCGCGCTCGTACGCTTGCGCGGCAGGAGCGTGCCGCCCTGCGCGTCGGAGCAGGTCGGCCCGTGCCGCATGCAGGTAATGGTACCGATCCAACCGTGGATTCTGGTCGAGCGCGTCGAGGTAACGGAGGCCGGCGTCCGGCCCGTACGCCATACCGACCGCGGCACCGCGGTTGAGATCGACGATCGGATTTGCCGTCATCCGGAAGAGCTGACCATACAGCGCCGCGATCTGCGGCCAGTCGACCTGGTCGGGAGCGCACGCCTGCGCGTGTAAGGCGGCGATCGCCGCTTCCACCTGGTAGGGCCCGGGCCGCCGCTCGACCGCGACCGAATCGAGGATGGCTGTGCCTTCCTGCACGAGGTCCCAGTCCCACAGCGAACGATCCTGCTCGTCGAGTACGAGCAGGTCGCCGACCCGGTCCAAACGCGCCCTCCAGCGAGAGTGCGTCAGCAGCAGGAGGGCGAGCAACCCCTTGACCTCCGGCTCGCGCGGCAGGAGCGCGGCAAGCAACCGTGCCAGGCGGATCGCCTCGTCGCAGAGTTGCGGACGTATGAGCGCTTCAGCGCTCGTGCTGGTATACCCCTCATTGAAAATCAGGTAGATCACGCGCAGCACGCCGGTCAGCCGCTGGGGCAGGTGCTCGATCCCTGGCACTCGGTAGGGAATACCGGCGTCGCGAATCTTCCGCTTCGCGCGCACCAGTCGTTTGGCCATCGTGGCCTCGGGCACCAGGAACGCGCGCGCGATCTCCTCGGCCGTCAGTCCACCCAGGAGCCGCAGCGTGAGCGAGATCTGCGCCTCGAGACCCAGTGCGGGGTGGCAGCAGGTGAACACGAGACGGAGACGGTCGTCCGTCCATAGCTCAGCGTCGGGCGGATCGCCATTTGGGTCGGTGGAACCCTCCTGTAGATCGAGCTCGCGGGCAACCTCTGCGAGCTTCCGCTGGAACGTCTGCTCCCGACGCAGGCGGTCAATGACCTTGTGACGGGCAACGGTCATCAGCCAGAGGGACGGATTCCAGGGCATGCCGTCCTCGGGCCAGCGCCTCAGCGCCACCAGGCTCGCCTCTTGCAGCGCGTCCTCGGCGAGTTGGAAGTCGGCGCCGGCGGCACGGGCAACGCTCGCGAGCATCCGGGCCCAGTCGTCACGAATCGCGCGCTCAACGAGCTCCTGCACGGCGCCGCGGTCGAGCCGAGGAGCGCCGGTTGGATTCGTCGGGATGGGGGCGATTCCCGATTCAGGCTCCAGGAGACTGCTCCAAAAGCGGTCGCACTTCAATGTGTCCGGTTGGAGCCCAGGGGATCAGGCGCGCGACGGCGATCGCCTCGTCGAGGTCTCGGCAGTCAAAGACATAGTAGCCGCCCAACTGCTCCTTGGTATCGACGAAGGGCCCATCCGTCAGGATCGTCTCCCCGTTGCGAATGCACACGGTTGTGGCGGTCGACGCTGGCTGCAGCGCCGCGGCGTCGACCTTCGTGACACGCTTCGTTGCCTCCTCCTCGAAATGCATCCATTCCGCCCAGGCCTCCGGGCTCGCGTTTGCCTCCCCTTCCTCATTGAAGAGCAAGAACATGTATTTCATCGTCTCTCTCCCCCACGTTTGGTGCGCCTTCGACTGCACGAGATGTTGGCTGCGACTTGCTGGACACGCGAGCGGTGCGTAGCCTCTGAGCCTACATCCCGAACACCTTCGCGAAGTCTCTTGGGTCGTAGTAGATCGTCTGGTTCGCCAGGAGACCGTTCTCCACGCGAATCCAATCGGCCATGGGGATGGTAATCGTCTCGCCGCTGGGACTCGCGACCACCAGGTCGTAGATCGAGCAAACCTCGTCGCCGTCCACAAACTGCTTCTGCATCCGCGTCTCGACGTGCGCGGGCAGGAACTGCCCAAGCAGCTCGACGTTCGCC
>JAXDLH010000140.1:0-4464 GCA_034666705.1 Chloroflexota bacterium | reverse complement strand
CGACAAGCCGTGGGGCTGGGAGGTGCTCTGGGCGGAGACGCCCTGGTACGTGGGCAAGCTGCTCCACGTGCGCGCCGGCCAGCGCCTCAGCCTCCAGTACCACGACGACAAGCTCGAGACGCAGTGCCTGATCGACGGCCAGGCAAAGCTCATCATCGAGGACGCGAGCGGCGCCATGCAGGAGGTCACAATGGTGCCGCAGCGCGGGTACACCATCGTGCCCTTCCAGCGACACCGCGTCATGGCGGTGACCGACGCCGACATCGTCGAGGTCTCAACTCCCGAGCGCGGCACGACGTTCCGCCTCGAGGATGACTACACGCGCCCCGACGAGACGGAGACCGTTCGTCGCGAGGACCGCGGCCAATGACGGTAATCGTCACGACCGTTCTGGTAGTGCCTCTCTTCGATAGCTTGGCACGAGACTTTCTCTCGCTTCGTCGATCGTGCGACCCTGGTCGTTCACACCCGGGATTTCCGGACAGTACGCAATAACTAGCGCTCGTCTTGCTCGATGACAGCCGCGAACTCGTTTCTCACCGGTGTGCGCTCGCAGCAATAGCCCCGTTTCACGCCAAGGTTACTCGCTCTACTCGGCCGCATGGTGCCACCGGGTTCGGGGTCGACAGCTTCCGCGTACACTGTCTACACAATGCAGGGCAGTGGAGGATCGCCAAATGGCCAGGCACGTGTCTGCACGTGAGGCTCGGGCGCGGTTCGCAGAACTCACCGATCAAGTGCGTCATACGGGTGAATCAGTCATCGTTGACAAGCAGGGCCGACCCTTCGTGGCGCTAGTGAGCCTCGATGACTTCGCCTTGCTAGAGAGCCTCCGGCGGACTTCATCCGCCGCCGAGTTCAGCCGGCTCACCGCTGAGGCAGCTCGAGAGGTATTCAGCCCGGAGCCAACCGATGAGGAAATTGTCGCTGCTGTAAAGCGAACCCGCGAAGAGCTGTACCGCGAGCGGTATGGCGCAGCCTAGGCTGCGCATCGCCCTCGATGCCAACGTCCTCATTTCCGGCATTCGGCTCCCACGTTAGCCGCATGAGGTGATGCGGTCGGCACTCAGCGACGTTTTCGATCTCGCGCTGCCAACGCAGGTGATTGATGAGGCTGCGCGCCATCTCTCACACGCGGGGCAGATAGCAGCATTGCGTTTCTTTCTGGACGGGTCGCGGTACGAAGCGCTCGCCATGCCCGCGCGGGCGGAGCTGCTGCGCAATCTGGATCTGGTGCGCAGCGAGAAAGATGTGCCAATCGCCATTGCCATACTCGCCGGCGACGTGGACATCTTCGTCAGCAGCGACCGCGACTTCACCGACCCCACTGCCACGGCCGAACGCTTTCAAAGCCGGGTGCGGGTGATGCTGCCGGCCGTTTATCTTCGCGACGTGCTAGGCTGGTCATCCGAAGCCCTGGAAACGATCCGGGGCCGAGAATGGGCGGATCTCGCCAGGCCCGACCGCGGCATGACAGTAGACGAGTAGCCGCTCTACGGGTAGCCCATGGCGCGAGCGATCTGCGCGGCGACGCCTTGGACGATGCGGCCGATCTCGTCCACGCGCTCCATCGTGAGATCGCCCGCGAACCCGATCGCCGTGACCGCCACGATCGGCCGCCGTGTGCTGTCGAGCACCGCCGCAGCGGCGGCCCGCACGCCGGGCCGCCAATCGCCATCGTCGACGGCGTAGCCACGCTCCCGGATGCGTTGCAGATCGAGAATGAGCGCCTCTTCGTCCACTCTCCCATCCGGAATGCACGGAGCGAGCCCGCGCGCCGCGATCCGCAGCAGCTCGCCGGACTCCATGTGGGCGAGCAGGGCGCGTCCCGAGGCGACGCAGTGCGCCGGGGCACGCCCGCCGATTCGCAGCGTGAGGTTGATCGCGCCGGGCCCCTCGACGCAGTCCAGGTAGACGACGGCGCCGTCGTCGTAGCGGGCGAGGCCAACGGTCTGGCCCAGCTCGTGCGCCAGGCGACGCAGGTGCGGGGCGGCAACTTCGCGCACCGGGTACTGCATCAACATCTGGCCGCCGAGCGTGAGGAGTCGCGGGCCGAGGCGGTACAGCTCCGTCCCGGCGACACGCGCCAGCCAGCCCGACTCCTCGAGCGTCTTCAACAGGCGGTGCGTGGTGCTCGGCGCCATCCCGAGCTGCGCGCTGATCTCCTGCAACGACAGTTCGGGCGACGCGAGGGAGAAGAGGTCGAGCACCTGCAGGGCGCGCTGCACGGCCTGGGTGCGCTGGGTGAAAAGTCGGTCCGGCGGCACGGCCATGCGCCGATGATAGCAGCCAGGCGAAACCCAGCGCGGCACCGGGGCCAAACGTCGTGCCTTTTCGCCATCGAAATAGTAAAATGGAATTAGATTCCATTTCTGAATCTACATCTACGATTGCTGCCCGAGGAGGCACCCTTGTTCACCGACACCCTTGAACGCGAAGATCTGGAGCAGGTCGACCCGGAGTATCTCGACCTGCTGCGGCGAATCCTCAAGATCCAGGCCGATTGCGAGATCGGCGGTCCCCACCTGTACGTCGACCACATCCTGCCGAGCGCGCCAACCAAGGGCACGCAGCTCAAGGTCGCCCAGACCGCGGCTGAAGAGATCGATCACTTCCGCAAGATCGCGCGCCTCGCTGGCGAGATTGGCGAGGACGTATCGGAGGTGCTGAGCTGGTCGAACCAGCAGCGGTACCTCGAGGCGTTCCGCACCACGATCACCACGTGGGAGGACTTCTCCGTCTTCGGCTTCCTGATTGACCGCGTGGGTCGCTACCAGCTCGAGGAGTTCGTCGGCGGCAGCTACGGCCCGCTCGACCGTGCGGTGCGAACCATGGAGCCCGAAGAGGAGGGCCACATCAAGTTCGGCATGATGGAGACCGCCCGGCTGGCGCTCCGGGGCGGTGATAGCAAGGAGCGCGCGCAGCGGGCGCTGGACACCTGGTACCCGAAAGCGCTCGACATGTTCGGCCGGTCCGAGTCGGCGCGCTCGGAGCGGTTCCGCTACTGGGGCCTCAAGCGCCGCACGAACGACGAGCAGCGCCAGCAATACATCGCCGAGGTGAACCCGCTGATCGCGAAGATGGGCCTCACGGTGCCGGACCCGCTAGTCGGCCGCCGCTACCTGTAAATGGTGCTGGCTGCACGCTTCGGCGGCTGCGGGCGCCAGAGGCGGGTGCCGCTGTTGAAGAAGAGGAAGTAGACGGCCAGCGCGCCGCTGTAGAGCAGCACCGCGATGTAGATCAGCAAGCTCGTGCGCTGCTCCGGGACCACCGTGGACCAGTGGGCGAGAAACGGGCCGATCAGCACGAGATCGTAGGCAAGGAAGCCGAGCAGTTGGCCGCACGCGGTGTGCCAGCGGTTCTGCGCAGCCCCATAGGTGAAGTAGACGACGGGGCCGAGGAAGATGCAGCCGAACAGCAGCGAGGATTCCGGCAGCACCCGCCAGGGCAGCACGTCGGGCGCCTGCAGCTCGAGCGCCACGCCGACCAGCACCAGCACGACGGCGAACCCAACGAACGACGCGCGCACCAGACGCGGCATTGGGCGTCCATCCCGCACGGGGATGCGCCGGCTCCAGAGAAAGATGCTCAGCGACCCGAGCGCCAGAATGGCCCACCCAGCCGCATAGCCACGCAGCGGGGTATCGCCCCGCGCCAGGCCGAGCTGCATCAGCACCACCGCGCCGCCGCCGAGGATCACCACGAGGTTGAGCGCGCCGGCCGCGGCCGCGCCGATCTCTCCGGTCAGGGCGACCCACAGCACCGGCACACCGATCGCCGCCGCAATCGAGCCGATGAAGATGTAGGAGAGCTCGGTGTCCGGCCACGGCCAGAGGGCCAGCGCCCACCCGAGCTGGAAGCAGAACCCGGCGGCGAATGCGAGCGAAAGGAAGCCAATCACCAGCAGGCCGCCTCGCACCGCCATCCCACGCCCCCGATTGCGCCGGTCGCCCACCCGCCGGCAAATCCGAGTATACGGCGACCTCACCGTACGTCCGGGCGCGGCAGTCTTGCGTAGTCGCTGATAGCACGCTACGCTTGTGCCAATGATCGTGGGAGAGCACGTCCCGCAGCCAGCCGCCGGTGAGGAGGAGATCGTGAAGCGTTCCCGTCCGCAATTGACGACGATCGCGGTCCCGGTATTGGTTCTGGTCGGCTGCAGCCAATCACTGTCGCCCGCAGCGCCCACGTACATGTTCGCCGACGACCACGCGACGGTGCTGGAGCGAGACTGGGTCGCGAACAAGAACGGCACCGTGCTGTACGCGCCGACTGCGCTGCGGGCCACGGTCGTGCAAGTCCGGCCAGACGTCGCCGATCCGCCGTCGCTCACCGACGTGCGGGTGCGCCGCGCGCTGGCCTACGGCATCGACGGGGCGACGGCAAACGACGTGCTGAATGCCGGTCGCGGCCTGCTCACCGCCACCCTCACCTCGCCCAAGGTCGACTACTACGCCCGGATCG
>JAXDLH010000139.1:0-4085 GCA_034666705.1 Chloroflexota bacterium | reverse complement strand
CCCCGCGTCGCCTGAGGCGACGCGGGGCCCTCGCTTCTGTTGTCGAAGGTCGGTCTAATACTCCGGCATCGGCGGGGCGCCCGCCCCGTGCTTCTCCGGGATCTCCGTGATCAGCGCCTCAGTGGTGAGAATCATGCCCGCAATGGACACCGCATTCTCGATCGCCGACCGAGTCACCTTGGCCGGGTCGATGATCCCGCGCTTCACCAGGTCGGTGTACTCCTCGCGGGCGACGTCGAAGCCGACGTTCTGCGAGCCCTGGCTCTGCTGCTGACGCCGCACTTCGGCGACCACCACCGAGCCCTCGAGGCCCGCATTCTCGACGAGCTGCCGGAGCGGCTCTTCCAGGGCGCGCCGTAGCGCCTGCACGCCGACCGCCTGGTCGCCGTCAAGGGTCAGCCCGCTGAGCTTCGTCGCAGCGTTCACGAGCGCCACGCCACCGCCAGGGACGATGCCCTCTTCCTGGGCCGCCTTGGTGGCCGAGATCGCATCCTCAACCCGCGACTTCTTCAGCTTCTGCTCGATCTCGGTTGCCGCGCCGATCTTGATCACCGCGACGCCGCCGGAGAGCTTCGCCAGCCGCTCCTGCAGCTTCTCGCGGTCATAATCCGACGTCGTCATCTCGATCTGCGCCTTGATCTGCGCGATGCGCGCCTGGATCTTCTCGGCATCGCCTCGGCCCTCGACGATCGTGGTCTCATCCTTGTTCGCCACCACGCGGCGGCAATGGCCCAGATCGTCGAGCGTGGCGCTGTCAAGCTTCCGGCCAGTCTCGTCGGAGATCACGGTGCCGCCGGACAGGATCGCCATGTCCTGCAGCATCTCCTTGCGACGGTCGCCGAAGCCCGGTGCCTTCACGGCGAGCGCATTCAGGGTTCCGCGCAGCTTGTTCACGACCAGCGTCGCCAGCGCGTCGCCGTCGATGTCCTCAGCCACGATCAGCAGGTCCTTGCGGCCACTCTGCAGAATCTTCTCGAGGATCGGCAGCAGATCCTGGATCGCGCTGATCTTCTTGTCGGTCAGGAGGATGTACGGCTCCTCGAGCACCGATTCCATGCGCTCCGCGCTGGTCACGAAGTATGGGCTGATGTAGCCACGATCGAACTTCATGCCCTCGGTGTATTCGACCTCGAGCCCGAGCCCCTTGCCATCCTCGACCGTGATCACGCCGTCCTTGCCAACCTTGTCGAAGATGTCGGCGAGGATGTTGCCGATCTCGGCATCCGCTGCCGAGATCGTCGCAATGTGGGCGATATCGTCGCGGCCCTGGACGGGCGTCGACATAGTCTTCACCGCCTCGACGACCGTCTCCAGGCCCTTCTCGAGGCCGCGGCGCACTTCCATTGGATTGGCGCCCGCCGCGACGTTCTTGAAGCCTTCGTGGATGATCGCCTGGGCGAGGACGGTGGCCGTCGTCGTGCCATCACCAGCCACGTCGTTGGTCTTCGTCGCCGCTTCTTTCAAGAGCTGGGCGCCCATGTTCTGGAATGGGTCCTCCAGCTCGATCTCCTTGGCGACCGTTACGCCATCGTGCGTGACGTTCGGGGCGCCGAACTTCTTGTCGAGCGCCACGTGGCGACCACGCGGGCCGAGCGTGGTCTTGACGGCATCCGCCAGCGCGTCGATGCCCTCCTTGAGCGAGCGCCGCGCTTCCTCATTGAACTCGAGTTGCTTGGCTGGCATGCATTCCCCTCCTTAATGTTCCCCGGCAGGCGCCGGGCATCCCTGCGCTATTCGGTCACGATCGCGAGGATGTCCGCCTCGCGAAGAATCAGGAGCTCCTCGTCTTCGAGCTTGAACTCCGTGCCCGCATACTTGGCATAAAGCACCTTCTCGCCCGTCTTGAGCTCGACGGCAAGGCGCGTCCCGTTGTCGAGCACCCGGCCCGGACCTACTGCGATGACCTCGCCCTCCTGGGGCTTCTCCTTCGCAGTATCCGGCAGCAAGAGTCCGCTCTTCGTCATCTCTTCCCGTTCGGTTGGGCGAATGACGACACGGTCGCCGAGTGGTGTAAGCTTCGCTGCGGTCTGAGTCTGAGCCACGCGTTCCCTCCCATGTAGTGGTTCGCTTCCTGCTTCCAGGCCGCCAGCCGCCACGAGGTCGCGGATCGGCATCGGCACTTCGGGCATGTTAGCACTCTAACCCCAAGAGTGCTAACCACGGCTAATGTTATCGTACGGGCCGGGCCGTTGCAAGGGATCTGTGACCTCCGTGGCCAGCCAATTCGACCGCTTTTCCGACGAGGTACAGATGGCGCAGACGGCCAGTGCGCAGATTGGTCCGCGCTGGGCCGCACTGATTCCGCCGGCGACATCTGCAGTGACGCTCGCCCTCCAGAACACCGCGATGAACGTCATCGCGCCGATCATTGGCCGCGAGCTCGGAATCCCGATTGCCGACGTCTCATGGGTGATTCTCGCCTACACCGTCGCCGTGACAGCGACGCTCGTGACCGCCGGACGGCTTGGCGACCTGCTGGGCACGCGTCGGGTGTTTCGTGCCGGACTCGTCATCTATCTCGTCGGTTCGGTCCTCTGCGGACTCGCGCCAACCCTCCCTATGCTGTTGGTGCTCCGCATTGGCCAGGCCATTGGCGGCTCGCTCGTGGTGGCGAATCAGATCGCGCTCGTCACGCGAGGCGGCAGCCCGCACCAGCGCGGCCAACTGATTGGCATCATCACGATCCTCGCCAACATCGGGCAGATCTCGGGCCCCGTGCTCGGTGGCCTGCTCGCCGACACCATCGGCTGGCGATTCATCTTCTGGATCAATGCACCGGCCGTGATGGTCGCCCTTCTCTTCAGCACGCGCTACCTCGCCGACGATCCACCGAGCCCCCGGCAGGTCCACCTGGACGTGGGTGGGATGACGCTTTTCGCGGCGCTCGCCGTGAGCTCGATCGTGGCGCTGAACCGCGCGCCGACCTGGGGGTTCGCAGCCCCGGCGACGCTTGCCCTCGTCGTGGGATCAGGGCTGCTTGCCACCGCTTTCGTGCTGCATGAGCGGAGCACAACCGATCCGATGCTGGATATCACGCTGTTCGAGAATCGTGCATTCAGCGCGGCGATAGCGAGCGCCGTCGCCAACTTCCTTGCGCTGAGCGGCCTTACCTTCCTGCTGCCCTACTTTCTCCTGCAGGAGCAGGGGTACAGCGCTGGAGCGGCAGGGGCTACGATGGCACCGCTCGCTATTGCATCGCTGGTCGTCTCCACGTGGAGCGGCTGGCTCGCCGATCGCATCGGCTCCCGCATCCCCGCGACCATTGGCATGGGTTGCACTACACTCGCGCTCGTCGCCATCGATTGGGCGCTCGAGAACCAGTCACCCGCAATCGTCATCGCTGCGCTGGTGATGGTGGGCATTGGGACCTCTCTGTTCACGGTCCCGAACACGAGCGCAGTCGTCGGAGCGGTCAGCCCTGATCGGATCGGGGTCGTCGGCGGGATCAGCCAGACGGCGCGCTACGTCGGGACGATTGGCGGCGTGGCGCTGGCCGGCGCGGTTTACAGTGGCGCCCTCGCCGCCATTGGCAGCTCCATCGAGGCATTCCACTTCGCCTTCGCCATACTCGCCGCAATCGCGGCAGTCGGTGCCGGGCTGAGCGTGGTGCGCGGTAAGGAGCGGCGGCATGACCGCATGTCGCCTCACGCTGCGTAGGCGCCTGATGGGTAGGTTAGCCTCTTCGCGATCGCAGTGGGGACTCTATGCGTGCGGGGTCGCACTGCTGGGCTGGGCCGCAGCGCTGGCGGTCGTGCCGCCAGGGGTCGACATTCCACGGCACGTCGGTCTCACCCTTCTCGCCTGGGCCGTGTACGTTGCGGCGCTTGGGTTGACCCTCTCGCTCCGTCGAGGCGGATTGCGAAGGGACCTGCTGTTCATATGCATCGTGGCGGTCGGGATGCGGATCCCCCTGGCCGCCACACCGCCGAGCCTCTCCGACGACGTTTACCGCGCCGTGTGGGACGCGCGGCTCGTCCATCACGGCATCAACCCCTATGCCTATTCGCCAGGAGCGCCCGAGCTCGAGTGGTTGCGGGATGGGGTGATCTGGCCACGCGTCAACGCGCCGCAGCAGCGCACCCCCT
>JAXDLH010000138.1:0-3233 GCA_034666705.1 Chloroflexota bacterium | reverse complement strand
GCACGCAAGGCCCCGCTCCGCCTGCAGGCGGAGCGGGGCCTTGCGTGCTCCAGCGGTTTGACTAGCGGAAGGTATCCATGAGCGCGTCTACGCTGCGCTCGCCCGTCTCCCACTCGACGAGCGGGGTCGTCGCGTATTCCGGCAGCCGCTCCTCGAGCTCTTCTTCGTAGGTGCGGAGGCGCGCCTGGTAGAAAACGCCCAGCGGGATCCGGTCGCCCCATTCGTAGCTGCGCTCTACTGCCTGCGCCTTCTTGGCGATCACCTCGTGCACGTTGCTCGGGTCGTGTACGACGCCGTCGTACCCCTCGCCTGCGAGTTGGTAGAGGCGCGGACGGTCCTCGACCTTCTCTTCCAACCACGTCTTCGTCATCAGATCGTTGTACGTCGGGCAGGTCTGAACCATGTCGATAAATGACGTGCCCTTGTGCTCGATCGCCTGCGAGATGATGTCGGTGGCAGCCTTGATGTCGAGCGAATACGCCCGCGCCGCGAACGTATAGCCGGAGCCGATGGCGAGCGCGATCGGATTCAGGTTGTCCTGGATCGCCGGCTCGGGCATCGACTTCGTCTTCATACCGCGCTGCAGCGTCGGCGCGCCCTGCCCCTTCGTCAGACCGTACACGCCATTGTTGAAGACGATGTAGGTCATGTCGACGTTGCGGCGTCCCGCATTGATGAAATAGCCGCAGCCAATGCCGAATCCGTCCCCGTCCCCGCCGACCGCCATCACTGTCAGGTTCCGGTTGGCGAGCTTGGCACCCGTGGCGTTGGGCATAACGCGACCGTGCAACGTGTGGAAGCCGAATGCGTTGACGTAGTGCGGCAGCTTGCCGGAGCAGCCGATGCCGGAGTACATCGCGACCATGTGCGGTGGAATCTGGAGCTGCGCGAGCGCCCGCTGGATGCAGTTGAGGATTGCGAAGTCACCGCACTGCGGGCACCAGGTGTTGTGCTCGTCTTCTTTGTAATCGTTCAGCGTGAGCGGTCGTTCCGTCACTGCCATCGTCGAACTCTCCTTTTCGAGCACGCCCAGCGTGGTGCCGAGGCGCCGCTCATTGCTAGGCACTGAGGTGCGAGACGTGGATCCGCGCGTCATCCGTGGAGATGGCCTGGCGCAGGGCCTCGACCAGCTCCTCTTCCGAGAAGGGTCGGCCGTCGTACTTCACGACGTACTGCGGAATGTGGATACCGGTCATCTCGCGCACGAGACCGCCCAACTGTCCGCTGTAATTGCACTCGACCAGCACCAGTCGCTTCGCGCCGGCAAGAGCGTCGGTCACTTCTTGGACCGGGAACGGCCGCATGAGCCGGATCTGCACGAAGTTGACCTTCACGCCCTCCTTCGCCAGAACGTCCATTGCATCGAGCACCGAGCCCTTGACCGAGCCCCAGCCCACGATCGTCAGGTCGGCATCGGCCGGTCCATACACGCCAATCTTGCGCGCTGACGGAATCTCACGGGCTGCCAGTTCGAGCTTGCCCATGCGCTTATCCATCATCTCGATCCGGTTGGTCGCATCCTCGGTGATGTGGCCGCGTGGATTGTGCTCGTCGCTGGTTGCCCAGAAGATCCCGCCCTCCTGGCCGGGGATGGCGCGCGGCGTAACCCCGCTCTCCGTCATGGCAAAAGCGAGGTACCCATCCTCGTAGCCACCCCGGTGACCGTTCCCATCCCCATGGCCGTTCTGCAGGTCGGCGGGGTTGAAGCGCGGGCCGCGGTCGATCACGGGGTTATCGAGCGTGAGCTCGTCGACTGTCTTGTACGAGCTCTGCAGGTACTTGTCGAGCAATACCACGGCGGGCATGTGATACCGGTCGACCCAGTTGAACACCTCGAATGAGTCCTCATAAATCTCCTGGTCATCGCCCGGCGCGACCACGATGTGCGGGAAGTCGCCCTGCGCCGGATGGAGGGCAAACAGCAGGTCACCCTGCTCCTCACGGGTCGGCAGCCCCGTGCTCGGGCCGCCGCGCTGCCAGAGGAAGATGACCGGGCCCGAAACCTCGGTAATCGACGCGTAGCCAATTCCCTCGACCATGAGCGCGAAGCCTGGGCCGGAGGTGGATGTAGCCGCGCGCGCGCCGGCATTCGCCGCGCCAATGGCCATCTGGATCGAGGAGATCTCATCCTCGCACTGCACGACGAGCACGTTCTGGTCGCGCTGCAGCGACTCCAGGAACACACTCTCGTCTGTAGCCGGGCTGATCGGGTAGTACGTCTGAATGTGCAGGCCGGCCTTGAGTTTGGCCATGCCGCAGGAGGCGTAACCCTTGAGCATCATGGGGCGCTTCGCGCCCAGCGACGCACCGACCGTCATACTCTTGAGATCGTAAGGTGCACGCCCACCCAGCGCCTGCTGCGCAGCCTCGTAGCCAATGGCGGCAGCACGCGCATTCATCTCGCCGATTTGAGCGCGCCGTCCGGTGAACTCCTCGGTGTAGATCTCAGCCAGGCCACCGATGTCGCCGCCGATGACGAACACCGAGGCGCCAAGCGCCACCGTATTGGTCATGACGCGCAGGCGGTTCGCATCACCCTCGCGACCAAACTCACGCAGGGCTTCGCGCAGCAGGTCCATCATCGAGAGGCCAACCCAGACGACGTCCTTGCGCTCGTGCGTCTCCGGATTGAACTTCGTGGCGGTGTCGAAGACGACCGCGCCACCCGACTCCACCTCGGCGACGTGCCCGCGGTGGGAGGTGAAGTGGGCATGCTTGCGGCCAATCAAGGTTTCCTCGTCGAGGGCAACGACGACGTTCACCTGGTCCAGCACAGAGTGGCGCTGTTCGCGGGAAGCCCGTACTCGGTAGTACGAATGCTCGCCCATAATGTTGGAGTGGTACTCGATGTTTGCAAAGACCCGTAGGCCGGTGCGGGCCGCATACTTCGCGAACGTTTCGGCAGAGACGTTGATGCCCCCGCCTTGTGGCCCGCCGATCAGCCAGGTGAGATCGCCCTCTCGCACAGGGAAGCCTCCTCGAATGCAGACACACGGATGCCGCGGACCAACCGCGGCAGATCAGCAGATTGTAACACGGTCCCCTGAGGCAGGGCAGTCGTACCCAGGGCGGCAGCGCCTCTCGGCCTCGTCACGGGTTGCCACAGAGCCGCGCATTACTTGACGATAATCGGCTCCTGGGCCCGCTTGCCGAGACGGCGCGCGCCGGATTCCGTGATCGTCATTGGCTCACCGTATTGGGTGGCCGTGCCACTTGGGAAGGCGAGGACTGGC
>JAXDLH010000137.1:0-5112 GCA_034666705.1 Chloroflexota bacterium | reverse complement strand
GGCTCGCGCTGCGCCGGGCCGGCGGCGGCGCGACCCGCGGCCTCAGCTTCGGCGCGTTGCGCCTGGTAGGCGGCACGCTTGGCCGCCTCGATCAGCGCCCGCACCTCGGAACGCTTCAGCGCGCGATAGGTGCCTGGTTTCAGGTTGCCGAGCTCGACCGGCCCGATGCGCGTGCGGATGAGGCGCCGTACCGGGTGGCCGACTGCGTCCATCATGTGGCGCACCTCCCGGTTGCGACCCTCATGGAGCACGAGCTTGAGCCAGACGCCCGCGGGGTCACTCCGCTCGATCCAGACTCTCGCCTGGGCGGTGCGCACGCCATCCAGAACCACGCCGCGCCGCAACTGCTCGAGGGTCTTCCCATGGGGAGCGAAATCGACGAGCGCGCTGTACTCACGCTCCGTCTCGTAGCGCGGGTGCGTCACCGCATTCGCGAAGTTGCCATCGTTCGTGAGCAGAATCAGACCTTCGGAATCCTTGTCCAGTCGACCGACAGGGTAGAGCCGGGTGCCGGCGGGAGCGAGGTCCATGATGGTTTTTTCAGCGTGCGGATCGCGGACGGTCGATACCACCCCGACTGGCTTATGCATGGCGAGGTAGGTCAGCCTCGGGGCCGCCGCGCCGATTGTTTCGCCGTCGACGTCGATGCGGTCGCGCCGCAGATCGACAAGCGTCGCCGGTTCATGGATCAGCTCACCGTTGACGGCGACGCGCCCATCGGCCACGAGTCGCTCGGCTTCACGACGCGACGCGCGTCCGAGCAACGAGAGCGCGCGCGCAATTCTCATTGGGCCGCCGGGGACGTTGGGCGGAGCGGCTGCGTCGCCTGCGCGACTTCGTCCGCGTCCTGGCTGGGTCATCAAACGCCCCGTCGCTGGAATGGCTCCTCGTCCAGCGTCCAGCCAATTATGGGCGCGCCGCCGTCGGTCGGGGTGAAGGCTCGCAGAAATGCGGGCTCCCATCCGACAATGCTCATCGATGATGCGAACGCGACGGGGCTCGACCCCGGCGGTGCGATCTGAACCGCGGAGAAACCCGGACGCGGCACGGCAAGCTGCACGGAGTGCGTGCGTGCGAAGCCGAGGTCGAGCATCGCTGTTGCCTCCGGGCCCGGGGCTGGACTATCGAGCACCACCGCGATCATGCGGCGGCCGTCGCGCGTCGCGCTGACGGTCAGACAGCGCCCGGCATCGTCGGTGAATCCCGTCTTCACGCCCTCGATCCCAGGGTATGAGCCGAGGAGGGGATTTGAGTTGAGAAATAGATAGAGCGGGGGCCCGGGCACGACGCGCCGTTGTGTTCCAACGATGGCGGCCAGCGTGGGGTTGCCCATGAGCGCCCGGGTGATCTGGCTGAGGTCATACGCCGAAGAGAAATGGCCACGCTGGTCGAGCCCATGTGGGTTTGCGTAGTGCGTGTGGTGCAGCTCCCGGGCTGCGACCCAATCATTCATCCAGCCGACAAACCGGTCAATGGAGCCGTGGCCGACATTCTCGGCAATCGCCAACGCGGCGTCGTTGCCGGATGGTAGCAGCAATCCGTACGTCATGTCTTCCAGGGTGAGCTGGTCGCCCGGGTCGAGGCCGATGACCGTGGGCTCGCTTAGCGAATGCTCCGTCGCCGTAATCGTGTCGGCAAGCGCTCCATTGTCCAGTGCCACCAGGGCCGTCGTCATTTTGGTCAGGCTGGCTTGCGCCCGCTCCTGGGTTGGGTTCCGGCCCGCGATTGAGCGTCCATCCTCCCCATCGATCACAATCGCCGCCGCGGCGCGCACAGACGCTGGGACGGTGGGCGCGTCGCGGAGCGCGGCGAGCTGTTGGCCGTCGATCCCCGGTTGCAGCGGATCGCCGGCGGCAAGCGTCGGCGGCGACCAGGCGCCCGCCATGAGCGCAAAGAGGGCTGCGCTGAGCAGCACCAACACCGCTCGGGCGATGCGGGGTGCGCTGCCGACCCAGGTACCGAGGAAATCGTCCGTAAGGCGCACCGATGTCACTCCTCGACCGCGTTCACGTAGTGCTCGAGGCGGGTGGCCTGCCCGTCGACACCTAGCTCGATCGCCACCACATCGGCGCGCCACGGTTCATTTTCCTTGCCGTGACTTTGAAGATAGAGCATCCCGAGGTTCGCCATGCGCCGCTGTTTGCGCCGGGTCACGGACTCTTCTGGCGTCATCGCTGCCGAACGCCGCGTTCGTACCTCGACGAACACGTAGCACGTACCATCCATCGCGATGATATCGATCTCTCCAAGCCTGCTGCGAACGTTCCGGTCAAGGATCCGGTAGCCCTGGCGTTGCAAATGGCTGGCGGCGAGCTCTTCGCCAGTCCGACCTGTCGCGGCGCGCTCATGCATCGTCGTCTTCGGGTTCCTGGATCGCAGCGCTCGATGTGCTGCAGACGAGCGCGACCGGTGCATACGAGCGCCGGTGCCAGGGCGACGGCCCATAGGACTGGAGCGCGGCCAGGTGGGCCCGCGTCCCATAGCCGACGTTCTGTGCGAACCCAAATTCAGGATACGCTTTGGCGAGCGTGCGCATCAGCCCGTCTCGGTGCACTTTGGCCACGATCGAGGCCGCGGCAATGCTGAGGCAACGGGCGTCGCCCTGAAGGACTGCCGTTTGCGGGAATGCGTGCGACCAGAGCGGGAATCCATCGACCAGCAGGAAGTCGGGGGGAGTGGGAAGCCCGCACACCGCGCGCCAAAAGGCTAGCTGACCCGCCGCGGCAATGCCCATCGTGTCGACCACCTCGGCTGGCACTACGCCGAGGCCCACGCCGACAGCGACATGACGGATCAAGCAGTCGGCGGCCGCCCGCTGCAGCGGGGAGAGCTGCTTCGAGTCGCGGATTCCTGCGAAATGCACAGGCACCTGGTCGTCGAAGCGAGCGACCAGATCGAGCTCGTCGGCTACGTCAGACGGGAGGATCACCGCGGCGGCGACCACGGGGCCGGCCCAGGCCCCGCGGCCCGCTTCATCCACGCCGGCCACATGCCGCAGGCCGCGGGCCCACAGCAGCCGCTCGATTCTGAAGCTTGGCCGCTCGACGACGGCCTCAGCCCTTGGGTGCGACCGAGCGCGGGGTGCGCCGCTCGCGGATCCGGGCCGCTTTACCCGTGAGCCCTCGGAGGTAATAGAGTTTTGCGCGGCGCACCTCACCATGGCGGACCACTTCGATCTTGTCGATGCGTGGCGAGGCGAACATGAACGTGCGCTCCACGCCGATATTGTGCGCGATGCGCCGGACCTTGAACGTGCCGTCCAGCTGCTCAGGCCGATGCTGGCCGATCACCATGCCCTCGAAGACCTGGATGCGCTCTTTGCCGCCCTCGACCACCTTCACGTGGACGCGGACCGTATCGCCGATCTCGACGCGGGCGCCGCCAACGCGACGTCCCTCGAGCAGCTCGTACAGCTCAGTCATCAGTTGTGTACCTGCTTTCGATCTTAGATGAACAGCGGGGCGAGCACTAGCGTGATCGTGCTCAGTAGTTTCACGAGCACGTGCAGCGATGGCCCCGCGGTGTCCTTGTAGGGATCGCCTACAGTATCGCCGACCACGCCAGCCTGGTGTGCAAACGAACCCTTCGCCTGGACTTCGCCGGCAGGGTTGCGGAGCCCGCCCGATTCGATGAACTTTTTCGCGTTGTCCCAGGCGCCGCCCGAGTTGTTCAGGAAGGTTGCCAGCAAGACACCGGCGATGGTCCCGACCATCAGCAGCCCCGCCACCGACTCCCAACCAGCATCTGGGTTCTGTGAGCCGCCAATGATCCGGAAGACCACGCCGACCACGATGGGCATAAGTACTACCAGGAGCCCCGGGGCGATCATTTGCCGCAGCGCCGAGCGCGCCGTAATATCCACGGCCCGCCCGTAATTCGGCTTCGAGGTACCTAGCATGATGCCAGGATCTTCCCGGAATTGGCGACGCACCTCCTCGATGATTTCCGATCCGGCGCTGCCCACGGCACGAATCGCCAGGGAGCTGAACAGGTACGCGAGCATGGCGCCGAGCAGGGCGCCGACGAACACCTCTACGTGGGACAGATTGACTGGCAGCGGATCCGTGAGGTGATCAGGACCAAGAATGCTCAGCACCCTGGCTGGGGGGAGGAGTTCCTTTACTCGGGTGAGATAGGCGCTGAAAAGCAGGAAGGCCGCAAGACCGGCGGAGGCAACCGCGTAGCCCTTGGTGAGGGCCTTGGTCGTATTGCCAACGGCGTCCAGGGCGTCCGTGATCTCGCGGGCCTGGGCGGGCGCACCAGAGAATTCCGCAATACCGCCAGCGTTATCTGTGATAGGGCCGAACGTATCCATCGCGAGTACGTAGGCAGCAGACATCAGCATGCCCATGGTTGCCACGGCCGTACCGTATACCCCGCCGTCCGGCAAACCTGACGAGTGTCCAAGATAGTAGGACGCCACCAACGCTGCGCCGATTGTGAGCGCAGTTGCTGCCGTCGTCTCAAAGCCCACAGCGGTCCCCGTGATGACCGTAGTTGCGGGACCGGTCATGCTCGCTCGGGCAATCTCCTGGACTGGCCGCCACGAGCCCGCCGTGTAGTACTGCGTGATGTAGACGAAGCAGATGCCGACCGCGATGCCGACGAGCCCACAGAGGAAGAACGGCATCCAATTCGCGCCCATCATCGCATTCGTGACGAAGTACAGACTAAGCACGGACAGGATAGAGACGACGTAGTACCCACCATTGAGGGCTGACATGGCGTCTCGCCCGGGACGCGCGAACAGCGGCACCGAAAGTAGCCCGATGATCGTGGCGACGATCCCGAATGAGCGCAGGACGAGCGGGAAGAAAATCCACTCGTAGCTCTTGGTCGCCTGAAAAAGCACGACCCCCAGGATCATTGCCCCAATGTTCTCGGCGGACATTGACTCGAAAAGGTCGGCGCCGCGCCCAGCACAGTCGCCGACGTTATCGCCGACGAGGTCGGCGATGACGGCCGCGTTTCGGGGGTCATCCTCCGGGATACCGGCCTCTACCTTACCTACGAGGTCTGCACCCACGTCCGCGGCCTTCGTGTAAATGCCGCCACCAAGCTGGGCGAAGAGCGCGACGAAGCTCGCGCCAAAGCCGTAACCGACGATAAGGA
>JAXDLH010000136.1:0-12492 GCA_034666705.1 Chloroflexota bacterium | reverse complement strand
CTGCACCTGGCGATCATTTGCGTACTGACTTTCGATTCGGCTGGTGCGCGCCACCTCCTTCGTTAGCCCACCGACCCCGGTACCTAAGCCGGTGTGGGGGCGCTAAGCTCGACGTGGTCGTCGATCGCGATCCATTCTTGCAACGCTGGCGGATCGCCAAGCAGCTGGACCAGCGCCCAGCTATCTTGGAGCTCTACGACGCGGTATCGCTCGCCGGGCTGGGCAGCGAACAGGGGGGCATCGTCGATCCCAAATGCCTGTGTGGTCTGCCGCACGGTCAACCAGTACGGGCGATACGCATATCCTGGATCGCCGCCGCCCGTGGGCCAGATCAACATCTGTTCGCCGGTCCACACTGCAGTGTCACTGTCAGATGGTGGAGGTGCGCCCAGTGCGGAGATCGGAGCCCACGTGTCTGTGGCCGGGTCATATCGCGAACCGTCCCGATAATAGGTGGGCCCACCCCGGGGCCCGTCACCGGGTCTCCGGAATCTTCCCCACTCGATCATCTCCTGGCCGGTCCAGATGAGATTGAATTGAGTACGGCGTGCTACGCCCGTGTCACTCGATATCGCCGTCCATTGGTCTGCTTGCGGGTCATACGCCACGCCCACCTCGCCATCCCACAGCAGCATTCGCGAGCCCGTCCACACCGACTTGACCCCAACGGACTTCGGGAACACCGGGAGATTGACCGGAGCGAGCGCCCGCCAGGTGTCGGTAGCCGGGTTGTACGCCGCTCCATCTGGCGGCTGCCCAAATCGCACATTGCTCCCGCCCACGACGATCATCTCCGGCCCGGTCCACACTGCTGTTGCGGCCCATCGCGGGGCGGGTGCACCGCTCATCGAGATTGGTGTCCAGGCGTCCGTGCGCGGATCGTAGCGGGCCCCATCCCCATCGTCGGCCAGCCTCCCGCCATTCCCACCCCAAACGAGAAGCTCGCTGCCCGACCACAGGGCCACCTCTCCGATTCGACCCGTCGGTGCCCCAACCTGGGACATAGGACTCCACGTGTCCGTCGTCGGATCGTAGCGAGCGCCGTCATTCCGCAGCGAAGGCGCTTCACCTCCCCACACGATCATTTCGCTGCCAGTCCACACCGAGACAAGGTCGACTCTCGGACTGGGCGCGCCGTTCTCGCTCATGACGGACCAGCGGTTCGCAGTCGGGTTGTAGCGAGCGCCGTCGCCCAGGTAAACGCCGCTGGCAACGCCGCCCCACACGATCATCTCTGTCCCGGTCCAAACGGCAGTGTGATCCACGCGGCCGCCAGGCGCGTCACCCGTTTGGAGAGGACGCCACGGCTCGACGCCTGGCGATGCTGACACCGAGCCCTGACCAACTGCGAGCCCGCAGGCCCACACAATGAGGGCAACGATCCGTACCGTCACTGACCCTCGCGATCGAGATAGTGACCCGCCTTGACACGCAACCCTGACGCTCATTAGGTGACCGGCCTCAAAGGGATTCTCGACTGGAGTTTCATCCAGGATTGCCAGCGATATGAAGGCTGCATTTTCCCAGTGTCTCTGTCCCAATCCGTGAGTCCAAAATTGAGCTGCCTGGCAGAATGCGTAACGGGATCCGGACCAGTGTGCACGAACGATTGGTGGCAAAACCAAAAGGTTGTGTCGACCAATGAAGTAGGGGTGTTCCCTAGTCTCGGTTCCAGAGCGTCGTACAGACTCTCCAATGCCTCGCCTTGTGCTTTGGATCCGTCTGGATCAAGGCACTGTTCGTCCGCGCACTCGCGAAAGTCACCGAACTCCGTCAGCCACAAAGTGCGGGGCTGGATTTCGGCGGGCAACGCCCCATTGATATCCTCCAGATCGGACAATAGATCCGCCGGCCCTCGATAGTCATGGACACCAATGTGAGTCCAGAGCGACCCAGTCGATTCCAGGCTCTGCAAGTAGGTCATCGCGTTGACTAGATAACCACCATCGGGATAGAGCACGCCCCCAGTCACAATTGTCGCATCGGGGACATCCAGGCGAATCGCCACGGCTGTGTCATGCACTAATTTGGCAAACACCTCGTAATCGCTAATAAACTCAGGATTATCTCCGCCACTTGGGCTTTCCATAACATTTGGCCATTCCAGATCTCGAAACAGGTAACCCCCGCCTCTTGGAATAAAGCGTTTGCAACCTCCCGAGCGCGTGCGGGAAAGTCGACGCTGTATTTGTTCCCGGTGCCAGCGCATACCCCGTCGCCGCCCGGTCGGTACTGCAGAGGGGGAGATGGATTAATGTCAATTGCAAGAATGCCGCCGCCAAGAATGGCTAAGGGTTCGACTCCGTTGAACTTATAACCGTCCGCGTCGTGAATGACCGAGAGGTATGGAACCAAATCACGGACAAGATTCTCGCTCGGGCCACATGCGAATCCAGGGGAGCCGCCAATTCTGAACCGCACTCGACCCACGCCAAGGTCGCGGACATCCGCAGTCCAAGATGATGGAACACGCGTGGAATCCGAAAACAAAGCCGGCGAATTCACGCCAAATCGGGGGTTGCCTGCTTCAACCGTAATCGTCGAATTCGGCGCGTTACAGACTGTGCTGGCCCCCTGATTGTTGGCATCTCCCTCATAGGTCGCGGTCCACCGGTAGGTCCCGGGCTTGGTTAGCACGATAGGGGCTGATTGGTACCGACCATTGGCGTTGACCGGCTTTTCCGAGATGAGGGGGTCCTGCCCCGTGCAGGCGGGACTCTCTGGTCCCCAGAGTTTGAAGCGAATGGGCTTGAAGTCAGAGAAGCCAACGGGAAAATTCCCGCCCTGGAAATCGACCGTCAGTTGAATTTGGGTGCCTGGCCTGATCGGTGACTGCTGCGTGGCCGGGATGTTCAGCGTCATAGGTTCTCCTGCATCCTCAAGTACGTCCCGTCCAGGAAGCGACGCAACCGTGAGAGACGGCTGGTCGGGTCTAAAGGACGTGGCGCGAGGCGCTTCCTGCTATGTCTTGAGGGCGCACTTCTCCGTCGCGGCATCGGCATGAATCGTCTCTTCTCTCCGTCAGCCCCACACCCAGTCAATCGTGTATTTGCCGTACGTCAGCGAGTTAAGGCACTCCCCATTAATCGTGAAGCCATCCCCACCCACAATATTGCCGGCCGTCACTTTGATCTGCTCCACCCTGTGTTCATCGATCGAGTGGCCAGTCGTGGCACCCCACAGGCTAATCGCTGCCGACACCTGTGAGGTGACCTGGATTCCCCGTTGGCCAATGACTGCCGTCGATGCCATACTGGCACCGGGCCATGAGCCGAAATCTAAGACTGCGGTACCAGCCGCCATTCATCCTCCCTGCGGGCACGAATCGAGTGCCCCACCAGTCGCCCTGCTGTACGTCTAAGCCACGCTTTTGGAGTGCCACCCCGGAGCCATCGCGCGGTGGCTCTTGTCATCCGGATTAATGGCACAGCGCTTGATCTGGACGCTGCAGCACAGTCTCCGTTCATCCACCATAGAATTCACAACCCCCGTAGAGGCCGTCTCCAACAACCGAATTGACCACGGTACGGATGGCGACCACCTCGTTCTGGGCCAACTCAATGGGCTGCTCGGTGAAGTCCAGCACGAAGGGCTCACTCGTGCTATTCGTGGGCTCCGTCGCCGAGTGCGCGATTCGCGGCCCGGAACGCGTGTAGAAAGGCGATCCGAATATGACGCCGGTGAGGGTCATGCCCGTGTCTAAACTCAAGCCAAGGTGAAACCCGCATTCGCTCAGGCGTGATTACGCACGCGGAAATGCGGTTCTCATCGTGGCTTTGGTTTAGGACCTTGACCTCAACGTCCGGATTGGACTCGCTAGTACGTTTCATCAGCGGTGGGACCGCGGTGCCGGAACTGGCGGTGCACCCGACACCTTTCACCAACTCGTATTGCAGCTCCGAAGCGGCTCCCACGGTCCCCGCATAGTAGAGCTGCAACCAGAATTTGCGGATGTAGAGGGTCCGGGTCGCAGTGAGGGACCGTATCGACCACACGATTGCAGGAGCGGCGGTGGCCGCCGAGTGCTGGAGGCCGATTAGGGCAATGCCCCGATCGCGGTTGGAGACGAAGGCACGCGGCTCCCCATCGGGGCCATAAAGGGTCGCCCGGGATGCTTTGGAGCTAGGGCCGACCGTGAGGAAATCGTTGGTTGCGCCGGAGATGACCTGGAGCGGCATTGCGACAACACCCAATTGCGAGATGGCAGATTGAGGGGCCTGGTAAGCGCGTCAACGGCTGCGATGCCCAATGAGGCGCCGTTGAGACCGATTGGTTCTCCGCCTTGAAGGGGGATTCGTCGCATCGTCTAACCTCCGTAGAACTCGCAGCCGCCGAACACACCATCACCCACGACCGAGGTCACTTCCGTTCGGATCGCGAGCACCTCGTTCTGGGCCAGTTCGATTGGCTGATCCCCAACGTCAAGCACGAAGGGGTTGCTCGCACTGTTCGCGGTAGCTGTGGCGGAGTGGGTGATGCGGGGCCAGAGGCAGGCGAAGAAGGCCGAGCCGAGTGTCACGCCGGTCAGGGTAAGGCCGGTATCGAGGAGTTTGACCTCGACGTCCGGATTGGTATAGCTGCTGCGCTTCATGAGTGGCGTGACCGCATTGCCGTTGGTCGCTGTACAGCCAGTCCCCTTAATTAGCTCGTAGCGCATCTCCGAGGCGGCTCCAGTGCCCGATTGGAAGAGCGCTGATGATAGGGTCGCCCGGGCCCAGCGGGGCGCCTTGCCAGAACCCGGCGTAGAGATCCAGCACGCGGCCGGCCTTCTCCGCAAACTGCGGGTCGCGCGGAAAGAGCCAGCCCTCGTAGCGCCAGGGCTTGATCGCGTCCGCATCTAACATCCGCCACACCGTGCTGGGACTGAGCGGCTGCCCCAGCGTGCGGCTAGCCTCGCCCGCGAGATCCGCGGTCGAGAGCCGACTCAGCGGCAGCCCCGTATCATGGACCGCCTGACAGGCGACCGCTTTGACCAGCGCACAGTCCAGAGGGGGAAAAGCGCGCCTTCCGACCGCGGCCCGGGGCGTCGTCCAGGACAAACCGCCCGTGCGCCCAGCGGCGGCGCCAGGTGCGGACGGCGTTGGGATGCAGCTGCACGTCGGCCGCCGCTTGCACGTTGGAGCGAAGCGGATCGGCGTGCAGCAGCAAGACCAACTGGGCGCGTTGGTGTAGCTGGTAGGAGACGGTCCGTTGCCGCACGAGCTGCTGCGCTTGCTCGACGAACGCAGCCGGAAAGTCAGGCTGATACCGTGGCGCAGGCCCTGGCACGGGACACCCCCAGTGGTGGACAGGAACTCTGTCCCCTTCCAGTTTCCTTCCAGCTTACCAGCCACCCTCGACCAACCCTACAGTTAATTCTGAAATGGACCACTTAGCCACTCACGGGGCTCCTGAACCTACTGTCGCTGCAGACCGCCTATTTCGGAGTCCGCGCGCGGCGCTTACCTCTATCTGCCTACTGGCGTTGGATGCATTCCACTCCCAGCCTTGAGGAATGGCCGGTTGGCATATGGCGCTCCCGCGAGTCGCGGGTTACTCTGGTATTAACCTCACCCGGGTGTGCGAGGTCCTGACGCCCTCGCTGATCCCATGACGATGGCCCAGCCAGCCTGATGGTCCTGGTCGGGGATATCGAGAGAGGCGTTGCGCGGAGGCCGCGCAGGTGGGCGCCGGCTGTGAACGCGTAGCTGGCCAATGCGACGGTCCTCACGAGCGTGACCTGCGGACATGCGGTCGAACCCAGGGATAGTGGGCCATCGTGTGCCCTGCCTCCGCGGGCGGCGTCAGGTCGATGAGCAGCCCGATTGCAAGCAAGCATAATGGCCTGCCGCGGGCGCGGAGGCGGCGCGAACATGGCAATACCCTTGAGAACGGGTCTGCTCCAGTGGGTGGTCGGGCTGCTGTGTGCGGCGCTCGGCGCGCTGATGCTAGTGGTTCCCGACCAGTTCGCGGCACCGGTTTATGCTCCATTCCAATCCCTCTTGCCGTGGTGGGGTGGCGCCCTGCTCATGACCGGCTCCGCATTGCTCGCGGTGACGACCCTCGCCACGCTGGGTTCTGTGGCTCGTGGGGTGCATACATGTGCCGGGCTGGCGCTGCTCGGTTTGGCGCTCGGCTTCGCGCGGACGGGCAACTGGACCGGTCTCGTGTTCTACAGCGTGCTGGGCGCGGCCACTATGCTCGCTGGATTTCGCCCACCCGCAGAGCAACCTTACCTGGTCCCCCCGCGTGAGCTCCTCGACCTCGCCGCCGGAAGCGCCGCCGCCCTGATTGGTGCCAGCCTTCTGCTCCTGCCCGAGCAGTTTGGCGCTGCTAGCTACGACCCGATCCGCTCCGTCCTGCCCGCGTTTGGCATGGCGTTCCTGGCCAGTGGGGGGTTGCTGCTGATCGCGCAGGTTCGCCTGGCGGAGCGCTGGTGGCGCTGGGTCGCGCACGTGACTGCCGCAGCGACCTTCTTCGGCTTTGCGGTCGCGGTGGCGTGGCCCCAGCACGCCTTGACTGGGGTGCTCCTCTACGCAGGTACCGGGATCATGGTGCTGCTTCAGCCATGGCTCGGGCCGCGCCTAGGTACCGGCCGGGCGCCCGCGCTCCGCACCCGCCTCACGGTGGCGTTATGTGCAGTTGCCACAGTGCCGCTGGTGATCGCCATCGGGCTGCTCGCGGACTATGAGGAATCCGCGACTACCGACCAGGTGCTGACGCTGCACCACGCGGTGGCCAGTGGCTTGGCCCACGATGTGGACGGAGATGTCACCTCCTTCGTCCGGGCCGCTACCACCGTGGCGAGTACGCCTGATCTACTGGGGCTTCCGCCGGCCGGGCAGGCTGCCGTCCTCAGGAGCGTGACGCTGGTACCTTCGCCCCGCGCGGTTGCCACCTTTGATGCGGCCGGCAATGGGGTGGCCCGGAGTGACGATGCGCCACTCACGCGCATCAGCGCCTCGTCGCTATACGAGAGTGTGCGCCGCACGCAGGCGCCAGCGTACGCACTCACGACCGATCTGGCGCGGCCGGGCCCAATCTTCCAGATTGCCGCGCCGATCCGCGACTCGCGCGGCGCTCTGGCTGGGCTGGTCGTGCTGGAATTCGCCAGCTTCCCGACGGCACTCGCCTCGGCCGAAACGCGCCCGAGTGGGCGAACGTACCTTCTCAATCCGGGAGGCAGGGCGATCGTGCAGATGGAGCCAGGGGTGTTGGCCGTCATCGACATGACCGGTTCTCCGCTCATCCCACCGGCGAATGGGCCTCCGGATCCGACGGGTGAACGCAAGTACAGCGCCAACAGTCAGGACATGCTGGCTGGCTTCGCGACTGTCCCCAGTCTTGGTTGGCGCGTGGTCGTCGAGCGGCCCGAGGCGGTAGCGCTCGCCGACGTGCGCACGGGACGGGAGTTGGTATTCGGCGTCCTCCTGCTCGCCGCATTGCTGGCGGTGGCGCTCGGTGCGCTGATAGGGCGGCAAATGGCCGCGCCACTCCAGGTCTTGGTCCGGGCGGTGCAGGAGCTCGGGGCCGGCGCGCCGGCCGCCCCTTTGCCGGAGAGCGCAATCCCCGAAGTCGCGCAGCTCGCCGCTTCGTTCGCCAGCATGCGCACGACGCTCACGGCGCGGACTTCCGAGCTGGCCAACCTCGCCGCCATCGTGCAGTCGTCGGACGAGGCGATTACGAGCAATACGCTCGACGGCACGCTGACGAGTTGGAACCAGGGGGCCGAACTGCTCTACGGCTACGCGGCCGCAGAGATGATCGGCCAATCGATACGCCGCGTGCGTTCACCGGAGCGGCCCGCGGATCCACCATCCCTGCTGGAGCGGGTCCGCGAGACCGGACAGGTACAGCGCCGCGAGACCGTGCACGTCCACAAGGATGGGCATCGCCTCGATCTCTCGGTCACGGTTTCGCCGATTCGCGACGCGGCCGGCTCGATCAGCGGCGTCGCGGCGATCACCCGCGACATCGGCGAGCGGCGCCGGGCGGAGGCGCAGCTGCGGGCCAGCGAGCAGCAGCTCGAGGAGGCGGCGCGCATCGCGCACCTCGGCCACTGGGCCTGGGACCTGGGAACGGACCGGCTCACCTGGTCAGCTGAGCATTACCGCATCTTCGGCCGCGAGCCCTGCGCGGAAGGGCTCGCGGCGGCGGAGGGCCTCGCCCAGATTCACCCGGACGATCGCGCCGTAGTCGATGAGGCGGTCGCGTGCACGGTCCGTGACGGCACGCCATTCGATCTCGAGGTCCGCATCGTCCGTCCGGATGGCGCGATCGTGTCCATCGAGTCACGGGGTTCGCGCCAGGTGGATGCGGCGGGCACTGCGGTACGGCTCACTGGCACGGCCCAAGAGATCACCGAGCGCAAAATCGCGGAGGCGGCCCTTCGCAAGAGCGAAGAGCAGCTCCGGCAGTCCCAAAGGATGGAGGGCATCGGCCTCCTCGCCGGCGGCATCGCGCACGACTTCAACAACCTGCTGACGGCCATCATCGGCTTCAGCGAGCTGGCGCTCGGCAGCGTCCCTGAAGCGAGCCCGGTCCGGCCGATGATCAGCGAGGTGAGGATGGCGGGCGAGCGGGCGGCCGTGCTGACCCGCCAGCTCCTCGCCTTCAGCCGCCAGCAAGTCCTCCAACCCAAAATCGTCGACCTCAACACGATCGTGGGCAACATGGAGTTGCTGCTGACCCGCGTCATCGGTGAAGACGTCGACCTCGCCTCCATCCCGGCCACCGATCTGGGCCGGGTGTTCGTGGACCCGAGCCAGGTCGAGCAGATCATCATGAACCTTGCCGTGAACGCGCGCGATGCGATGCCCATCGGGGGGAAGCTGACGATTATGACCGCGAATGTGGACGTTGCCCCGGAAGCCAGCGCCACGAGTGATCTGGCAGTTGGGGCGTATGTGCTGCTGGCGGTGAGCGATACCGGCACCGGGATGGATGTCGAGACCATGGCCCGGATCTTCGAGCCGTTCTTCACTACCAAGGAGCTCGGCAAAGGGACGGGTCTGGGCCTCGCCACCGTCTACGGCATCATAAAACAGAGTGGCGGCGAGATCCGGGTGTATACCGAGCCCGGGCAGGGCACCACGTTCAAGATCTATCTCCCACGCAAGGACGCAGGGCTTGGCGCCAGCGAGGTCGGCGCCATTGGGACAGAGCCCGCGCGCGGCGGGGTGGAGACCATCCTGCTCGTCGAGGACGAAGCCGCAGTGCGCGCACTCGCGACGAGCGTGCTCGAGAGCACCGGCTATACGGTGCTGGTCGCCACCTCCGGGGAAGAAGGACTCAAGACAGTCCAGGGCTACCCTGGCCACATCGATCTACTCCTCACCGACGTGGTGATGCCCGGCGGCAGTGGCGTCGATCTCGCCCGCCAGGCAACCGAGCTGCGCCCCACCCTGCGGGTGCTGTTCATGTCCGGCTATCCAGGGGAGATCGCCGTTCGGCATGGCCTTCTGGAAACGGCGGCCGCCTACCTCGGCAAGCCGTTTACGCCCCACGTGCTGAGCCGGAAGGTGCGTGAAATCCTGGATGGGCGGTCTGCGGCTGCTGAATTGGATGCGAGCGCACGGGTCTAGCCGGAGACCGTGGCGTGCGGCACGGTGGCGGTGTGCTTGGGTGGCGGACGCACCGCACAGCAACCGGGCCAGGTGTATGCGCCGCGCGTGGTAGCCCACTCCACAAGCTCATCGAGCACATTCGGACCCGGGCGTCGCACGAGCCACATCCACCGGAGAAGCCATTCGAGAGGCCGCGGCTGCATCATCGGCCAAGGGTCTGTGCAGCGAACACGATCGCCCCATGGCATCGGCTCACTTCGCCTGACGCACCAGTTCATCCGGACTCATGCCCATCGCGCTCGCGATCTGCTTGAGGGCGAGCTGGCTCAGGTTCCCGCTCGGCTTCAGGGGCAGCAGCACCTCACCATGCTGCTCGTGGCGAAGCTTCAGATGCTTGTGGTGGCCCGGCTGGACCACGTAGCCACTACGCTCCAAGAACCGGCGCATCACGCTGGTCTTTACGGGCGAGAGCGCGAACCCCTTTTCTTTACCCATAGGGATATCTTGCCCGATGTGCCGTGACTTCGCGAGGAAGGACGGATCGCTAAATAGCGCGCATCGACCGCAGGCAGTCAGCAGCCCCCGCGCGCCGGCCGGCGATCCTGCGAGGCGCCTCCGGGCCATCCAGCAGCACCTTGGGGAGCGGAAGATGGACGTGAGCGAAGTCCGCAAGCTGCCGCAGACGCGCGAGCGCGGAATCGTCGAGCTTACCCAGGTCCCCACCTCCAGCGGCTTTCGGCGCGGGACGGACGGCGTCGCGCGGGAGATCGCGATCGACCTGCTGGACGCGGCCCCCGACGCCGGCGCGAGGCGCCACGCCGTGGAGGTGAGCAAGGTGCCCAGCGACGACGCAGCTTAAGCCCCATTGGCCGAGGGGCAGCCGATCGACGCCGAGGGCGGCACGCGGGAGGCCGCGATCTCGGCGTTGCCCTCGGGCGTTGCCCGAGGAGGACCTGGACCGCTCCTGACGCGGCCGGCACCGCGGACGGCACGCGCGTGGTTGGCACCGGGGCAGCGGTGCACCATTGAATATGCGCGACGCTTGAGCGGACACGGGGCAGCCAATCGCGCTCGATCGGCGCTCCGAGGCTCATACTATGCGGGCTGGCCGCGTCGCCCCGCACGGGGAACGTGGGCGGCAATCTCTGAAGGAGGTCCCGAGGATGCACGAGGCGGGCTCCCCAGCGAGCGCCGCGCATCAGGCAGCACTCGCGATGGCGCGCAATGCACCAACGCGGCACGTGCCGCGGTTAGTCACGCGGCAAGACGTCGGCGCGATGATCCACGGAACCAGTGCGGTCGGGCGCTTCAATCGCCGGGTGGCAGTGGTGATCACCCGGGCCGTGGGCACGATGTGGGCCGCGTATGTCTTTGTGCTGATTGCCCTCGTGTCCTTCCCCCAAGCGCTGGCGGCCTTCCTGCGGGGTGACACGCTCACCGGGATTACCTGGCTGAGCCAGTCGTTCCTCCAGCTAGTCCTGCTGCCGATCATCATGGTCGGCCAGAACGTGATCTCGGCCAGCCAGGACGCGCGGGCGGAGGCGGATCACGAGACCCTGACTGCGCTTCATGCGATCAACGTGCGCCAGTTGCAGCTCTTGGAGCAGCAAGGCCAGATCCTCGAGTTGCTCCAAGGACCGCAGCCGCCGCAGTAGCCCACCGCCTGACGCCGCGGATCGCCGGCGGGGCGTCCGTGAAACAGTCGAATCGGAAGCGCCTATGGGCCACCATTGACGGACCTTAAGTCCTGTCCAGACGTGCCACGACAGCAGATTATTGTCTCAACCTGAGCAGCCTCTGCCCGCCGCTGCCTCCCCGGCTGGCGCCGCCGGCCACGTTCACTCACCGTCCACGACCGACAACCTCCGCAGTAGCCGCATTGCGGGAGACTGGAATTAAGTCGGAGGATGGGCGATGCCTGGCCGCACGACGAGACCAGTCCGATGAATGGTCGCCCGGTGCTGGTGGTCGATGACGATCCCGTGGTGCGCGAGGCGCTGTGCCTGGCGCTAGAGTGCGAGGGATACCCGGTCGCGGCTGCGGCCAATGGTTTCGAAGCCCTGGGGATGATCAGCGAGGCGCGGCCCTCGCTCGTGCTGCTCGACATGCACATGCCGACCCTTGACGGCCCCGGCCTCACCCGGGCTATGGACGACCGCGGCTTCGACCCGCCGATCGTGGTGATGACCGCGACCTCGCGCGACGTCCAGCAAGTCGCTCTGGCGGTCGGCGCCCAAGCCTGGGTGGCGAAGCCCTTCGACCTGGCGGAGTTGCTCGCGCTGGTGGCCCGCCTGCGCATCCCCTGAGGGAGGTCCGCCGCTTGGCTCAGGCGCGCCCCATGGCCAGTCGCGCCCGCGCGATCACCTTGGTGGCTCAGTCAGATTACCTGGCCGAGCTCGGCCAGCCCATCGTCTGGCTTCGCATTCATGCCGCCGTGGCACCGGTGGAGCATGGAAGACACGTGGCCGCGCCGGTATGGCTGGAGCCCGTGGCTCACCCACTCACTCCGCTCGTGCACCGCGCGCTTTCGCCCGCCTCACGGACTTCCTGACCTCATCGCAACCGTCGATAACTGCCGCAGTGGTCTCTGGATGCCAGACTGCACGTGCGGGCGGGCAGCGAGCCAGCCACCGCAAATACCGCAGGAGGTGGGCGTGATGGGCATCGTGGCATGGATCGTGGTCGGACTTATCGCGGGCATCATCGCCAATGTGATCTATCCCGGCCGAGAGCGGGGCGGGGCGCTTGGCGCCATGATGCTCGGCATTGTGGGCGCCGTCGTCGGTGGGTTCCGCTTCGGCGTGCTGACGGGCGCCGACTTTGTCACGGGCATCAATCTCACGTCGATCCTGGTGTCAGTCGTGGGTGCCTTGGTGCTGCTATTCCGCTATCACGCGGTCGCTATCACGCGGTCGCGCGGCCGCATTCCCGAGTTAGGGAGCTCGCA
>JAXDLH010000135.1:0-2855 GCA_034666705.1 Chloroflexota bacterium | reverse complement strand
GCAGCCGAAGCTCGTCCGGGCCGGCGAGGCGGCGCGGGAACAACTCCAGGCGCCCGGCGAGAAGGCCGCCTAGGCGCGGCGCCTCGGGCCGGCCAGGAGCGCTCCGCAATCAGCAGCCGTGGAGTTGCCTCTGCCCAGGCGCAAAGCAATCTGCCTCGCCGGCTGGACCCGGCGGGGCAGACTGCTTTGCGGGAGCGGGCGATATCACGATGTCACAATCCGGTTGATTTGACCCCCCTTTTTGCGAGGCTATGCCAAATCGCTGGGGCATAACGGTGCTTTTACCGCTCAATGCTGAATTATGCAAGTTCAGCGGATGATAGGAGGGGGGAGTCTGATCGATTATCCTCTCGCTCCATGTACGGTATGACGCACGACGAGTCGGCGGCAGTACCCACGGTGCTCGTGGTCGATGACGACACTGGCATTCGCGCTTTAATCCGCGCCGCGCTCTGGGAGGATCCGTATCAGGTCATCGAGGCGGCCAATGGCGAGGAGGCGCTCGCCGCGCTCGAGACGCAGCATCCCGTGGTGATCCTGCTCGATCTGGGCATGCCAATCCTCGACGGACCAGAGTTCGTGAAGGCGGCCCATCAACGCGGCGTCACGCCAAAGATCTGTGTAGTCAGCTCTGAGCCCACCGGCCGCGCGGCCGCTAGCCAGCTTGGCGCCGCCGCGTTCCTGCCCAAGCCGTTCACCATCGCGGAGGTGCGGGCGGTGGTGGCATCGCTCGTGGCCGGGACGGAGCCGTAGACCGGCCGGCACAGTTTAGCTGGCGGTTGCAGCCCGCGCGACGGAGGGGAGCGGGCGCAGCAGCGTGAGTTTCTGGCCGCCGTATTCTGCGACGTAGATGAAGCCGGTGGCGCGATTTTCCGTCAGGTCGATGGGGTCTCTGAAACCGGTAAAGCCCTCGATGCCGGTTTGCGCGTCGACGATGTCGCCGTTCGGGTCAGGTGAGAGCACGATGATGTCGTCGCCGGCGCTGTAGCGCACGACGAGCAGCTTGCCGCTGAGCGCGCCACCGAACGTATCGCTCGTGTATTCGATGATGCCGTCGGCTGAGTAGTGCTGGCCGAAATCGAAGGCCGCGCCGCGCCAATTGCGGTCGGGCAGCGTGCCTACCGGGTAGGCATCGACCTGGGCCGGGTCGGCGCCAGCCGTCGGGTTGCCGCCGTTGAGCACGTATTCATTGCGGGTGGGATTCGGGTGACCGTAGTACCTGCCCTGCTCGACGCGGAACAGGTAATCGTTCATTACCTGTCTGACTGACGTGAGGGCAGGCACCTCGGGCCCGGCGTACGGGCCGGCCGTGCTCTCGTCGACGCGCGGCGCATAGGGCGGATCGAACGGGTTGGGCGTGGCGGGCGTGGAGCCACCGGACGTGGAGCCGTTGGTCGGCACGTACAAATAGCCGTTGCGATGCCAGACGAGATCGTACGCATTGCGGACGCCGGAGGCGTAGATCGTGAGCGGGGCGCCCGGCGCGAATGGATCGTAGGTGCCGCCCTCCTCGGTTTTGACGTCCAGGGGCGGCGCGGCGACGGCGGCGACGGCGAGCCGGAGGACGGCTGCATTCAGGAGCTTCTCGGCGCGGAAATCCCAATCGCGGTCGGGGGCGCCCATTGCCGAGGTGCTGCCCTGCGTGAAGTAGAGCGCGCCATCCGGCCCGAAGTCGATCTGGTTGGTCACGTGGTCGCGCGTCGAGCGGGGCAGCCCGACGACGTAATCGGTAACCGTCTCCAGATCCGGGCCGCTCAAGCGGGTAATCTTCCCGGCCCAATCCGGGCCGTTGCTGAACGCAAAGGCGGTATTGCTGACCCACAGGATGAGATTGTCGGCGGTGGACGACGGGTCAAACCGCAGGCCGATGACAAACCGATTGCCGCCGTTGGCCGTCTGCACCGAGATGATCGATTGCGGCTCGCCGAGCGTGCCGTCGGCGTCGATCGCAAAGCGCAGGATCTCGCCCTCGATGGTGCCGGCGTACAGCATTCCGTCCGGACCGACGCAGACGCCCGTGTAGGTTTTGACGGGTGCATTCGCCAGCGGCACCTTTTCGAACGCGACGGGAGTGGTCCCCACGGATGGATGGGCGTGGATTGGCCCGGTCGCGCTGCTGAAACCGACCGCGAGCAGGAGCACGAGTACGTGAATCAATCGGGGAGGCATCAGGGGCGTCCCTTCCAGCGAGCGACGGGCGCGCGGATCACTATTGAGTAGGGAGGGCGCGAGTCTATCGTCTGGTGCGACGATGTCGATACGACTAATCTACCCCAGCGAGCATTGATGAGCACAGCCGGCTGGCGTCCCGCTCAGCATCATTGGCCGGGCTGCCCCGCTTCTCACTGCCGCACTTACCCTGGTCGCCGCCTCACCAGTAATCTCAATGCACTTCACAAGCGCGAGCGTCAACTGGCGGTTGTGGGACAAGTCCGGTGCCCCATGTCCTTGCGCGAAAGCAACGGCCTCACGGTCAGCGTCGAGCATATGCCGCAAGCGGATCTCGTCAGGCTGCAAGGAAACGCACCTCGGCCTGATCCAGGACCTGCTGACGAAAGTAGCGGCTGAGCTCTCCCCGGGGTTCTGAGATCTACCTGTCGACCCAGGATTCGTGACAACTCGGATTCCAACCCCGCCAGCCGAATAAGTCCAAGAGCGTGCCCTGGCTCAATCTCCACAAGGACATCCACATCACTGTCCGGACGAAAGTCGTCCCGGAGCACTGAGCCGAATAGCGCCAGCTTCCGGATGTGGTTTCGGCGACAGAACTCAGCACTCTGCTTATCGTCAATAGCAATGCGCGCTGCCAATCGTGTACTCCGCCATGCGTGCAACAGTTCTTAATGGTTGAGGGC
>JAXDLH010000134.1:0-5688 GCA_034666705.1 Chloroflexota bacterium | reverse complement strand
CGCCGGGAAGGGGGCCGGGGTTAGGTTCCCCCCTTGAATCCCCATCGCGGGGGGCCGAAATGTACTCCATGAGGTGTAGGCTGTGGTAAAGGGCGCACACCACAGGTGGAGGGTCGTCATGCACGGTGCGCGGCGTTTCGTTCGGGCCGGTCTCGGCCGCGCCCTGCTGCTCAGTATGCTGCTCGTCGCCTGCCAGAGCCCCGCGTCGCGGCCCGCGCCGTCCGGCACGGCGCCGTCACCTTCCGGCGACCAGCCCGCCTCGCCCAACCTGGCAGCGCGTCAGGAGTTCACCTTCAACATCGGCGCTGAGCCGCCGGGGCTTGACCCCCAGTACACCGAGTGGGACCAGGCGATCGCGGTGCTGCTTAGCACGTTCGACGGCCTCCTGCGATTCGACCCGGACCTCCACGTGCGGCCAGCCATCGCGCGCGAGGACCCGTCGCTCAGCAATGGGGACATCTCGGCCGACGGCCTGACCTACACGTTCAAGCTCCGCAACGACGTGAAATGGAGTGATGGGAAGCCGCTCACCGCGCAGGACTTCGACTATGGCATCCGCCGGCTGTTCGATCCTGACAAGGGCTCCCAGTACGCCAGCTTCTATTTCGTGGTCGCCGGCGGCGAAGAGTACTTCACGGCCCGGGGCACGAAGGACCAGCCGAAGAACCCCAGCGATGCGGAGCTCCAGGCCCTCCGCAGCGCCATCGGCGTCAAAGCCGTCGACGATTACACGCTGCAGATCCAGCTCAAGGCGCCTCGCGCCTCGTTCCTCGAGCTGGCGGCGCTCTGGCCGATGGACCCGATCCGCGCCGACGTGGTCCAGCAGTTCGGCGACCGCTGGATCGAGGGCGGCAACATGGTCAGCACCGGCGCGTTCAAGCTCGCCGAGTGGGTCCATAACGACCATCTGACCCTGGTGCCCAACGACTTCTATTATGGAGACAAGGCCAAGCTCCAGAAGCTGACCTTGCGCATCGTGACGGACTCGAGCGCCGACTACGCCGCGTACCTGAACGGCGAGGTCGACGGCGTCCGGGTGCCGCTCGCCAATATCCAGCAAGCGCAGACCGACGACACTCTCCGTGCGCAGCTCAAGCGGGCGCCTCGCCTGACCACCTATGCGTTCCAGTTCAACAACCGGCGTGCGCCATTCGACAACAAGCTGGTCCGCCAGGCGTTCTCGCAGGCGGTGGATCGTGAAGTGTTCATCCAGCAGGTACAGCGGGGCGTCGGCCAGGCGGCGTACTCCTGGGTGCCCCCACGGATGCCCGGCTACCAGCCCGATCTCGGGCGGGACGTCAACAAGTTCGACCCGACCGCCGCGAAACGCCTGCTCGCCGATGCAGGCTACCCGAACGGCAGCGGGCTGCCGCCAATCTCCTTCCAGTACGCGAGCACCGGCGATAACCCGACCCGGGCGCAATTCCTGCAAGCGCAGCTTAAGGACAACCTCGGCGTCGACCTGACCCTCGAGCCGATGGAGACGGCATCGTTCAGTCGCCTGGTGAACGCCAACCAGCATCAGTTCGCCTTCGTCGGGTGGGGCGCGGACTACCCCGATCCAGACAACTGGCTGCCCGAGATCTTCGGCACGACCGGCGGCAACAACCACACCCAGTACAGCAACCCGCAGCTCGACCAGATCATGCGGCAGGCGATCTCCGAGCCGGACGAGAATCGCCGTCTGCAGCTCTGGAACCAGGCGCAGGCCGGCATCGTGCAGGATGTGCCGATGATCTTCCTGGTGTACACCGAGACGTTCATCCTGATGAAGCCCTACGTCCAGGGGCTGGTGCTGACCGGCATGGACGGCACCGCCCTCCCCGGCCGCCACTTCACGAACCAGCTCTACATAAGCCAATAGTGCCTGGATTGACTCCTGAGGGAGCTGCTTGATCGGGAGGTGATCGAGCGCCAACGCGATCCATTGGCGCGGCCGACCGCTGGCAGCCGTTGATGCTGAGAAGCAGGTGAATCAACCACGAGCCATCGACGCGTAGGGACAGGCGTCCCTGCCTGTCCGCGCTGCGCGACGGCGCAGCCATTCGGGGCCCGCACGATGGGCGTGAGGGCGGCCTCCGCAGCTCGATGCATTCCTCGCATCTCTTGGCAAGTGATGGCTTAGCGCGAACGACGATGCGGAGACGAGATGGGACGCTTCCTGGCCCGGCGGCTCCTGTGGATCGTGCTGGTCCTGTTCTGCATCTCGCTCATCACGTTCGCCCTCATGCACAGCGTGCCCGGCGGACCGTGGGATGCGGAGAAGCAGCTCGCCCCATCCGTCGTCGAGAATCTGAACCGCCGCTACAACCTCGACAAGCCGATCTACGAGCAGTACGCGCGGTTCCTGGTCGGCGCCCTCCACGGCGACCTCGGCGTCTCCTACTCGAACCAGGACCGCAACGTCACGACCATCATCCTGGACGGATTCCCCATCACCGCAACGCTCGGCGTGTGCGGCATCGTCCTCGCCCTGCTGCTCGGCATCTCCCTCGGCACCGTGGGGGCGCTGCGCCAGGGCTCCGCGCTCGACCATGCGACCCTGCTGTTCGCCACCGCCGGCGCCTCCGTGCCGAACATCGTCGCCGGCATCCTGCTCATCATCATCTTCGCCCTCACCCTGCACTGGTTCCCCACCGGCGGGTGGCAATCGCCGGCGCCGGCGTGGGATGCACTGCTCGCCGGTCGTCCCGACGAGGCGCTGGGCCGCCTCTGGACGTTTCTCAGCCGGGTGGTCATGCCCGCGCTCGCACTCGCCTTCACCCCGGCGGCGCTGCTGGCGCGGATTACCCGCGCGAGTGTGCTCGAGATCATCCGGCAGGATTTCGTGCGAACCGCCTGGGCGAAGGGCCTGTCGGAAAGCGGCGTGGTCTGGCAGCACGTGCTGAAGAACGCGCTGATCCCGGTGATCACCCTCGCCGGCCCGATCGCCGCCGACCTGATCACCGGCTCCTTCATCGTGGAGAGCATCTTTGGCATCCCCGGGATCGGCCGCAACCTGGTGCAGGCGATATTCGCCCGCGACTACGCGCTGGTCCTGGGCGCCGTGCTCTTCTACACGCTCATTATCGCGATCGCGAACTTGCTGGTCGACGTGCTCTACGCCGTGGTCGATCCCCGGATCCGGTATGGCTGACGTGCAAGATTCGCTGCCCGACCCGGAACGGCCCGCTCCCCGCCGGGGATGGCCCTCTCCCCCGACCCCCTCCCCAAACGTGGGGGAGGGGAGCCAGGGAGTTGGTCATCCTGAGCGAGGCGAAGGATCCGTAACCCCGGCCAACGAGGCACGGATGCTTCGGCTGCGGCGTGCTCTGAATAGAGATATTTATCTGTCCGTGGCGCGCCGACGGCGCATGGCCACTCGGGATGACAAGCACATTGAGGGCTCTGGCTCACATTGGGATGACTCCCCCTTCCCGCGTCGGGTCCTTCGCCAGGCTCAGGATGCACGGCGGGGGCGGGGCGTTAGGTCCCCCGGCCCCGGCCCTGGGGTTGGGTCGCCCGGCCCAGGGCGAGGAGTTGGATCGCCCGGAGGGGTCGGCGCCCCCGAGCCCGGCGTCAAGGGAACGGGCATGCTCCCCGGTGAAGTCGAGGGCCGGTCGCAGCGCTCATTGTGGCGCGACGCGCTGGCCCGTCTGCTGCGCAATCGGCTGGCGGTCGTCGGCGCTGTGCTCGTGCTGGCGCTCATCGCGGTCGCGCTGCTGGCGCCGATCCTCGCGCCGTTCGATCCGACGAAACAGGACTACGCGCGCATCGCCCAGCCGCCCAGCGGCGAGCGGCTCCTCGGCACCGACGGGCTCGGCCGCGACCTCCTCAGCCGCCTCATCTGGGGCGCGCGCATCTCGATCTCGGTGGGGATCTTCACCCAGCTCATCGTGCTCGCGGTCGGCATTCCCGTTGGCGCGTTGGCCGGGATGCTCGGGGGGCGCGTCGACAACCTCCTGATGCGCTTCACCGACGTCATGTACGCCTTCCCGGACCTGCTCCTCGTGATCCTCTTCCGCGCCGTCTTCGGCGCCAGCGTATGGGCGTTATTCCTGGCGATTGGCCTCGCCGCATGGGTGGGGGTGGCGCGGCTGACGCGCGGCCAGCTCCTTTCATTGAAGGAGCGCGACTTCGTGCAGGCGGCGCGCATGCTCGGCGCCGACGACCTGCGCATCGTCACGCGGCATCTGCTGCCCAACGCGCTCGGTCCCTTGATTGTGTACGTGACGTTCAACGTGCCGCGCGCGATCTTCGCCGAGGCCGCCCTCAGCTACATTGGCATCGGCATCGCCCCGCCCACGCCGAGCTGGGGCAACATGATCCAGGAGGGCGGCCAGGCGATCTTCGCTGCGCCCTGGCAGGTGCTCTTCCCCGGCATCGCGATCGCCGTCACGATGATGGCGTTCACCTTTCTCGGCGATGGCCTGCGCGACGCGCTCGATCCCCGCATGACGCGCTGAGCCCCACCGCCCACGTCATTTGACACGTGGGGAGCGCAATGCTAGGCTCGGCCTGCTGCGAGCCCGAAGGCCGGGGGTATCAATTGGCCGAGCGCAATGCGATTCTGACGAGCGGCAACCGGCTCAAGCTCGGGCTCTTTGGCGCCAACTGCTCCAGCGGGCGCACCTACATCACCGCGCCCGAGCGGTGGGACACGAGCTGGGAGCACAACGTGCAGCTCGCGCAGTTGGCGGACGAGGCCGGCATCGAGTGCATGGTCCCGATCGCCCGCTGGAAGGGCTACGGCGGCGCGAGCAACCCGAACGGCACGAGCTGGGAGTCGATCACCTGGGCGTGCGGGCTGCTGGCCGCCACCCGGCGCATCAACGTGTTCGCCACGGTGCACGTGCCGCTGAACCACCCCCTGGTCGCCGCCAAACAGCTCGCCACGGCCGACCACATTGGGCGGGGACGGTTCGGCGTGAACGTGGTGTGCGGCTGGAACGAGGACGAGTTCCGCATGTTCGGCGTCACCAAGCAGGAGCACGACGATCGCTACGCCCAGGGCGCCGAGTGGTGGACCATCGTCCAGCGCATCTGGGCCGGCGAGGACCCGTTCGATTTCACGGGCCAGCATTATCAGCTCGCGGGGGTCGAGGGCTCGCCGTCGCCGTATGGCGGCGCCGCGCCCCTCATGATGAATGCCGGCAGCTCACCCGCAGGACGCGCGTTCGCCATTCGCTACTCCGACATGCACTTCGACGGCGTGAAGTCGCCGGAGGAGAGCATCGAGCGCATCGCCGAGACGAAGCGTCTCGCCGCCGCAGCCGGCCGGGAGATCCAGGTCTGGACGCCGATCGGCGTCGTGTGCCGGCCGACCCGCCAGGAGGCCGCCGAGTTCGTCGACTATCTCGTCGACAACGCCGATCTCGGCGCGATGGGCCATCTGGCGGAGATGCACCGGGCCGATGCGAAGGACCGCACCGACGCCGAGGGGCGCTGGCGCGGCAGTGGGGAGGGTCCGCTCGAGCGGCGCGTGCTGGCGCGCGGCTCGTACTGCGCGGTGGGCGATCCCGACTGGGTGGTGCAGGAGCTCGCCCGTCTGCACGGCGTCGGCTTCGATGGCCTCGTGATCAACTTCGCCGACTACCTGGCCGAGCTCCCCTACTTCGTCCAGGAGGTGCTTCCCCGCCTCGCGCGCCTCGGCCTCCGTGCAACATAGCCAAGCCGGCGTCGGCAGCGGCGAGCTTCTCCCACTCGAGC
>JAXDLH010000133.1:0-3421 GCA_034666705.1 Chloroflexota bacterium | reverse complement strand
GTCATTGCCGGGTGGACAGGCGGCTCCCGCGTCGACGTCTATCTAGATGGCCCGGCTGGCGTGGGTCAGGGGATTGGCTCGACTATCGTGGGCGCCGCCCGGCCGGACGTCGCTGGCGTGATGCACGACCCGACCCTGGCGCAGAGCGGCTACAACCTGTGGTGGAGCCCGACCGACCTCAGCGCAGGACCGCACACCCTGTACGTCTACTCGCTCGTCGACGGCAAGTGGATGCTCCAGATGGTGCCGATCGCCGGCGTGGGCAACGTCGTGAATCGCGAGGTCGGGAGCAATAACGACCGGGATAGCGACAGCATCGTGGTCTTCAGCGACAGCAATCCGACGACCGCGGGCGCGGACGCCGTTACAAGCTGACGCACCAGAAACGACAATTCTCGGGCGGGGCCGCCGTTGGCGGCCCCGCCCCTTTTCGTTCCTTTTAAGGCTCGCATTGAGGCTCGCACCCTGATCAAGGCCATCTCAGGCCTCTGCTAGAATCGAGCCTCACCATGGATGATCCGCACGCTGACCCGCAGGCTATCCCCGAGGGTACCAGGGACACACTCCTCGGCCTCTTCAAGAATCGGGCATACGGCTTCTACGTTGGAAACCGCGTCACAGGCATGGTCGGCCAATCGGTCCAAACCGCGGCGGTCATGTGGCAGGTCTACGACATCACGGGCGCCGCGTTACCACTTGCCTTTCTTGGCCTGGCCCGATTCGTGCCCAGCATCGCCATAAGCTTTCTCGCCGGCGCCGTAGCGGACACCCGCGACCGGCGGATGGTTCTCGGCCTCGCACAGCTTGCACCACTCGCGACCTCCGCCCTGCTGTGGGTCCTCACCACCACCAGTACCGTCAATCTGACGCTCGTCTATCTCTCGATGGGCTTGCTCGGCATCGCCGGGGCGTTCGAGGGCCCCGCCCGCGCCAGCCTGCTGCCGCAGGTGGTACCGCGCGCGAGCTTCCAGCGGGCGGTAGCGGTCGCAACCACTGTGCAGCAGCTCGCCCTTGTCTTCGGACCCGCAACCAGTGGACTCCTCATCGCCCGGTTCGGCGTGGCGCCAACCTACCTGTGCCACGTGATCCTCGTGTTGATCAGTCTCGCCTGTCTGGCCTTGATCAAGGTCCGCCCAGACACCAACCCGAAGGCTGAGCTCAGCCTCGCCTTGATCAAGGAGGGGATTACCTTCATCCGCGCACATCGCGCGGTGCTCGGAGCGATGGCCCTCGACATGGTGGCGGTGATCTTCGCCGGCGCCGATGCGCTGCTGCCGATCTATGCGCGGGACATCCTCGGGGTGGGCGCCTTCGGCTACGGCATGCTCGCCTCCGCCAAGGCGGTCGGTGCGCTCGTCACCGCGACCGCGCTGGCGCTCGCGCCACCTGTCGTGGGCAGCGGTCGTACGCTCGTGCTGATGGTCGCGTTCTATGGCATTTTCACGGCCGGATTCGGCCTCTCCACGTGGTTCCCGCTGTCGCTGGTGCTCTACGCGCTGACTGCGGCCGTCGACCAGGTGAGCGTGGTCATGCGCCAGAGCATCATTCAACTCGGCACACCCGACGCCCTGCGCGGCCGGGTGAGCTCAGTCAACTCGCTCTTTGTCGGCGCCTCCAATCAACTGGGACCGGTCGAGTCCGGGTTGGTGGCGACCTGGACCGGCAGCGCGGTCATTGCCTGCGTGAGTGGCGGCCTGGGATGCCTCCTCGCGATGATGGTTGTCCTCCCGCTCGTGCGCGTCCTATGGAGTCATCGCCTGGAGATGCAAGCGCCAGAGCTGATGGCGAAGGGAGCGGCACGTTGACCGCCGACCGTGTACAACACGTCGGAGCACGACGCGGGGAGGACCGTTGACGCCGAAACCGCCAAGCAAGGTCGAGCGCGATGGCACGGCACGAGCACGGGGGCCGCACATACGGTCACGACGTGCCGTTGCCATCATCGGCGTCGTGTTCCTGGTCCTAGGGATCGCCTACCTGGCAGCCTCCGCCTACATCCTCCGCGAGGCCACGACGGCGCATCGGCAACCGATCGTAGGCACGCCAGCCGACGTCCAGCTCGCCTACGAAGAGGTGAGCTTTCCAAGCGTGGGCGACCACATCACCCTGCGCGGCTGGCTGATGCCGGGGAGCACCAGCAAAGCGCTGGTCATGGTGCACGGGCTGGACGTGAACCGCTGGCAGCGCGAGGGCGACTTCCCCGCCCTCACGAAGCGCTACGTCGACGCCGGCTTCAATGTGCTCACCTTCGACCTGCGCGGCCACGGCGAGTCGGACACGGGGCCGCTCGGCCTCGGCTGGTACGAGCGCCAGGACGTTGAGGGCGCGGTCGCTTACCTGGAGCAGCGCGGCTTCCGCCCAGGCGCCATCGGGATCGAGGGGTTCTCATACGGCGCAGCCACGACCCTGCTGGCGTCCGCCGAGCTGCCCGACGTAGGCGCGACCGTCGCCGACAGCCCGTTTGCCGACGCGCGCGAATTGCTGAACCAGGAGATCGCCCGCCGTGGCCTGCCCACGATTTTCACCCCGGGCGTGGCCCTGCTGGCGGGGCCCATCGACGGGCTCGACTTCGACAAGATCCCGCCGCTCGTCGCCGTCCCGCACATCGCACCGCGCCCGCTCATGCTGATCCATGGCGAGGCGGATAGCCGCATTCCGTACGAGAACAGCGTGCGCCTGAAAGCTGCGTCCCGGGGACCCGCGGACGAGCTCTGGCTCGTACCTGGCGCTGAGCACACGCGCGAGTTCGTCAAGACGCCGGATGAATATGCATCGCGCGTGATCGGCTTCTTCACCCGCTACCTCAACTGAGCGCCTGTCCGAGCCCTCCGCTCGAACCTCCGGCAACCACCGCCGGCGAGACTTCATGCTGGCTGTCGACCGCGATCCTCCACCCCGCCCGGGGTGACCGACTCGCCCTGCCCGCAAGCCAATTGCATCACCCACGGAATGTGAATCCGGTCACACGTCAACGTCTTACTGAAACTGTGTCATTTTCGTAACGTTCCGTAGTCATGACGTAACTAAATGTGGCAGCAGGGGGTTCCCATGTTGGTACGCGCGCGCGTCCGGATCCTCGCGGGAACGATGCTCACAGTCACGGTGAGTGGGATGCTCATTGCCGCAGCGAGCGCCCAACCCACCCCTGCCACGGACTCCCTGCTCGAAGAAACGACACTCGCCGTCCTCGGTGGCAGCGTGTTGCTCTTCTATCCGAATGGGGACTACCAGCGGGTGACGAGTGAGGCTGTGGTTGGCGTGGGCGACCGGATCCGCACCGGAACGGACGGGTACGCGGTGGTGACCTACTTCGATGGATCGTCCACCGAGCTGGACCCAGGCTCCGAGATCGAGATCCGGCGCCTGCAGCGGCTGCCCGGCGGCGGCAAGCAGATCTCCTTCTATCAGCAACTCGGCCGAA
>JAXDLH010000132.1:0-15632 GCA_034666705.1 Chloroflexota bacterium | reverse complement strand
CATCCAGCGGTTGTAGCTGCGGCACATCGCCACGTCCACCTCCGGCTTGGTCGTGTTCTGGCCGAGCACCATCATGGTGGGGAAGAGGATTTGCACGTCGACCGCCAACTCGTCCATGTGCCGCAGCCGACCCTCGATATCCTTCATGGTGCGCATCGCTTCGGTCGTCTGGGTAAAGCCGGACAGGTCCAGGCGCGTCCCCGTCTTGCGGTCCTCGGCGGGTTGGACCTGAGTCCGCTGGGCGCGGTCATCCTCGGTTGCACCGGGGCGGAGCCGCCCATCGATCGCGAGATGCCGGTGCCCGGCAGCGTCGGTCAACGTGAGCGGGCGATATTTGGCCTCGGCCTCGTCGAAGTAGTTCCAGGTGTGCTCAGCTTCGATCACGTGGCAGTCAGCGTCGATGATCGGCATTCCCTGCTCCCTTCGTGGCGCAACCGCGGCGGCGGCACGCCACCCCGCTCGGGATCCCGTCCCCGGCCCCGCTCCCTGGCCGCGTGCAGGCGCAGCTCCCGGGTCATTCTCAGCGCTCCTGCCAACGGCGTCAAGGCGTGAGCTGCAGGAGGTCCCTGCAATGGTCTCGTCAGGGCTCGCACTGCTGCCAAGATGGATCCACGCGCTTGGCGTGCTCGAGAGGTGAGCTGGCGCTCAATTTGCGCGTTGTCTTTGGCAGGAGGTGGCCCTCTACTCGATCACCTCAGTCGGCTCATCCCCGGATCCTTCCACCACGACCTCGACGATGTGGTAGTGGATGATGTAGCCGCGCGGGCCGACGACCCAGCCGTGGCGCGTGTCCGGGAAGCTGAGTGCGGTGGGAGGCCCGGTGCGTCGAATCGACCCAGCAGTCCCCAAGTGTTGCCGCCGTCCACGGTTCGGATCACCTGAATTTGGGCGTTCCCCCCGAACTGGACAGCACGTGGCCAACGGGCTCGTTGACGAAATGCAGGTCCGTCAACGCCTGATTGCGCTCGAAGTTAGTGAACTGACGCTCCCAGGTTGTGCCGCCGTCTGTCGTGGCGAGAATGGTGGTGCCGTCCTCGCCGAGAACCCAGCCGGTGGTCGGATTGACGAATTGGAGCCTGCCACTCTGGTTGGTACGCTGATCGACCATGCGCCAGGTGGCGCCGCCATCCTCGGTTCTCGCAAGCCCGTAGACCGGGGGAATGAGCTGGGTCACACCGGTCATCCAGCCGCGTTGACCATCGATAAAGTGAATGTAGGCGACGTTGTTCCCAAACGGAAGCGAGCTGGCCACTGGGATCCAGGAGTTTCCGCCATCGTCGGTGCGCGCGAGCGCGGGTGAGGTGCGGTCAGCCGGTACGAAGAGCTGGAACCGGGAGCGCCCCACGACGGAGCCATTGCCCAGATCCCCGGATATGCCGGTTCGCGTGCTGGGCCGCCAGCTCTGGCCGCCGTTTGCGGTGTAGAGCAGCTCACCCCGTGAGCCCACCCACCCCTCGTTCTCGTTCACCATGGTGACTTCTCTGAATTCGGGGCCACCCTCGCGTCGCTCGAGCTGCCGCTGCCACGTCGCGCCACCGTCAGTGGTTTTGATGATGGTGTTATTGCTCCCGACCGCCCAGCCGAGGGTGGGCGAGAGGAAGGTCACGTCCTTCAAATCATCGCCGACGCCGCTCTCCTGGAGGTCCCAGCGGGGCTCCTCGCGGATCTCGGGCTGGACCATTGAGGCGGCGTAGACGCCGTACGCCGACGTGGTAGCGAGCCAGCCATTGAAGAGCGCGCAGACGAGAGCGGCGAGGCAGGAGGTAGCTACGTTCACCGTGACTCTCCAAGATCGAAATATTGAGAAGGGCCAGATCGGACCGCCGAACCTCCCCGGATTGGGCCAGACTACCATATTGAGCGATGAAATTGGTTTGTGCCTGATGGCTGCCAGTCGCCATTGGCGATGGTCGGATTCTGCCGTCGGCCTCGAGCATCGCGGCACGAACCTTAGCGAGTGCTGCCCAGGCCCAGGTTCGAGGTCCCGGGACTCCGGTATTGAAGCGCGCTCCCCGATTCATTCATGCAGCCGTTGCTCCCAGTCTGGGGGCACGCGCCCGGCTGGTCCAGGCGTCGGCTGGTCGAGCGGATGGGATTCTGGTGGTGCGAGCGGGGGGCCCTCGACAGGCTCCTCGGTGGCAAAGCTCCAGAACCAATCCTCGCCGGGCTCGAAACTGCGGATCACGGGGTGCCCGGTGGCGACGGCGTGCTGGCGCGCATGCTGGGACGGCGACGAGTCGCAGCACCCGATGTGCCCGCATTGTGCGCAGCGGCGGAGATGAAACCACCAGCCACCTTCCGCCAGGCACTCAGCGCAGCCCGTGCCGCTGGGCGGCACGGTTGGATCGATGTGGTTATCCTCGCTCATGGTTTCTCCATCGGTGTAGTGTCGTACTACGCGTCATTATCACCAGGCGCTACCCAATTGACGCTGGCTTTCACTACGCATGTCCCACTCCAGTGGCTCAGGACCGAATGGCCGGTGGCCCGGATCCCCTGGGCGGTCGCGGCTAACGGGGCGCCATCAACGTTGGATCCCACCCGGCCCGGGTCGCCGCAGCGTCATAGGCGCTAAGGAAAAAGTCGAGAATCGTCTGTGCGGGTGCGGCGGTGCGACGGATGGCCTCGTAGGGCAAGAGAAACTCCCCGAGCTCCGGGTGGTAGGTGGCTGCTGCCGCACGGAGTGATGCCGCGCCGAACCCCGCCGGCTCTGGATAGCTATACGCATAGAAACACGGTTCACCAATCTCCACGCCGCCGACCGTGGCGTTGCCCGGCCAGAATCCACAGCAGATATTCTCCTGGTCCTCGGCGAGCTGCATGAAGCGCGGGGCCCCGGGCAGCGGCGGCGCGGGCCGGCCGGAGAAGCGCGTCGTGTTCACATCGAACGATCCCCACCAGAACAGGACGGGACTACTCTTGCCGACGAACGACGATCGGTACCGGTCGAGAACGAGGCTGGTCTGGAGCACGATCTGCCACCAGCGCCGGGCAGATTCCGGATCGTAGGACGTGTGGCGCTCGTCTTCGTCGAGGCGGATGGGCTCCGGCACCTCGCTGGGCAGCGGGCTGATCGCGACGTCGATTCCGAGCGCCCTCAGGATCCCCATGAGCTCGTGGTAGAAGGCGGCTACCGAGCGGGGCCGGAGCGGCATGGTGCGGCGCTCGCCGTAGCTCGTCGCCACCATAAGCTCATGCTCGACAAAATCGAACGTAATACCGAAGGCGCCGGTCTCATAAGGGATGCGGCCGGTCGCGAGCCCGCGTGAGGTGGGATACAACGCGACCTGCCACAACTCGTTCAGGGCAGGACAGAGCTGCAGCTTCACCTTGCCGACCACCTGCGTCCAGAGGTGCAGGGTATCGCCCGTCTCCCGCCACTCGCCCCACGGCAGTGGTGGCCACGATTCGCCTGCAGCGTTCCAACGCGAGGAATTCACCCGCTTCTCCCGTGGACGGACTTGGCCGCTCCAGCACCGCGGCTGGACGGATAGCTGCCGCCACGCGGTCTCTGGCCGGCGCAGTGAGGCGTCCGCCAGCGGCACCATTGTTAAAGCCAGTGTACTCCTGGAGGTCACGCACGCCCACCGCTACTGTGTTCGGGAGCCGTGGTGGCAGTGATTAGGAGCGGCGCGACGGCTTGACTGCTTGCGAATCGGCTGTCTAAGGTGGAGGAAGAGGCGCGCATAGGCCGCGCCGAACTGCATGAGAGCGCGAGGCCAGGCCACCATGGAAGCACGCGAGCCGCGATCGGAGGCGCAGCCGGGGATCTCCCCGGACTCTGCACCCGCCCAATCCACGCCGCCCACCGAGCACGTCAGGGAACAGCCGACCGCGCCGGTTCCTCCACCACCCTCGGTTGCCTCGGTGGTAGCTCCGTCTCCTCTTGCCACGGCGAATGTCTCCTCACGCTGGTCCGTTGGCCGGCGTCTGCTGCCCTGGGGTCCAGCGCGGATGCCCGGCTGGATGGCGCTGCTCGCGCTGGCGGCTGCAGGCTTCCTGATCGGCTGGACCGGCGCGGCCATCACGGCACGTACTCGCTCCACCTCCACCGTACCCGCAGTCACTACGGCCGCCGGCGGACCGGGCGCCGGCGGTGCCGCCGCTCGCACGGGGGGTGGATTACCGCCGGCGGCGACGGACGCTCCCTCGGACCAACCGGCCGGCAGCACGGTGGCGCAGCCGACCGTGCCGACGGCGTCGGCGGCGATTGGGGTGCCGACACCCTTGGCGGCCCCCACGCTGGCGACGGGAGCCGCTCAGGGCCTCGCGGGGGGCGGACCAGCACAACCTACGGTGAGTCTGCCGGCCGCCGCGGTCCCGGGCGCAACGAGCGCGGTGCCCACGGCTGGCGTGGCACCGGACTCGTTTGCCGCACCATCGAGCACTGCATCCAGCGGCGCGGCCGCTACATCCCTGCCGGCCGTCCAAGCGCCACCGGCTACCCCGGCATCGATCGGCAATACGCCGGAAGCGGGTGTCTCGAACAGCCTCCCCACCCCGCTGCCGATCTCGACCGCATTGCCAGTGCCGACTGCGCTGCCGGCGCCGACCTCAGTGAGTACGGGTAGCGTGAGCAATATCGCGGCGCCGCGCGCCGCCCCGACCGCACCCGCGGCGCCGACGCAAGGCACCTCCGCAGCGGGCGCGCCGGCGGGCGGGTTGGCGACCAGCCCGTTGCCCACACCGTAGCCAGATCGTTGTGCGCCGAGTGATCCGGGATTACCGAATGTTCACGTACTCATGTCCCATTCGTGCACGTTCCACGCCAGGTCGCCGCTGGGATGGACGTTGACGACCCGATTGCTGACGAAGATGGGCAGGGCGTCATAGAAGAGGGGGAGAACCGGCAGTTCTTCATCGAAATGCCGCACGATCTGCCCGGCAATCTGCCACCGTTCGGCTATCGGGATCGTCCGTTGAAATCCTTCGATCAGGCGATCAAGCTCGGGGCTCTGGTAGCGGCCGTTGTTGCTTCCCTGGTAACGCCGCTCAGGGGTCCGCGCCAGGCTGCTGTGCAGCCCAACGAGACGGTCCAGGCCGTTGGTCTGGCGCAAAACGAGAAACGACGGGAACGTGGCCTGTTCCTGGGCGTCCACGGCCTGCTCAGCGGTCCGTGCGACCGGCGTGGCGGCGATTCCCACCTGCTTCCAGTAGTCCACTAATGGGAACAAGGTCTTCTGATGAATGTCCCGCTGGGCATAGGCCCGGACCTCTGGCTCCAGGAGTTGCCCGCTCGCATCGCGCTGCATCCCGTCCGCCCCCCGGGTGAACCCAAGCTCCTCCAGCATCCGACTCGCCCGCCCCGGATCGTAGTCGTAGTGCACGGCACTTCCCTGGGTCGCTTCGTACTCCGCCGTGCCCGGACTGAACACGTTGTCAGCCACGGGAACCATGCCTTGCATCAACGTATCGACCATCTGTTGCCGATCGGTGCTATAGAGGAGCGCCCGCCGAAACTGCGGGTTCAGGACGACCCGCGGCTGTGGGTCGATGAACTACGCATAGGCCACGACCCAGCCGTCTGCCGCGATCGTGACTTTCCCGGCTTGCCACTGCTGCTGCACCGTGGCAGATTGGTCCAGCCCCACGATGGAGCCCTGTGGCATATCGAGGGTCCCCGACAACAGATTCGCCACCATGGTGTTGGGGTCGGGTATGAACCGCACGTCGATCTCGTCGATCTTCGGCCGGCCAAGCGCGTACCCATCGAACGCCCCCAGCATCAGATGGCTCCCTCGTACCCACTCCTTGATCCGATATGGGCCCAGACCGACGAAGTCCTCGTTCCAGTAGCGAAGTTGGGTGAAGCCGGCCTTATTCGTCAGGTAATCCTGCTCGAGCAGGTGCTTGGGCAGCGGATTCGACCGTGACAGATTGCCGATCATGCTGAACAGCGCGGCGGCGTCGACGAAGGGCTGCTTCCAGGTAACTGTTGCCGAGCGCGGACCGGCCTCTACCCGCTCGATCAGGTCGACTCCTGCCTGGCGGAACTCCGGAAGCTCTTTATCGCTTACGACGCTCACCGTAAAGGCGAGGTCCTCTCCGGTGAGCGGCGTCCCGTCGTGCCAGGCCGCGCCCGCACGAATCGGATGGGTTGTCTCCATCCGCCCATCCGGGAACACTTTCCAGAGGCCATTCTCGATGGAGGGGATCGTCTCGCCCAGCGTCGCGTGAAGACTGCCCTGATCGTCGTGGACCGTAAGACCCGGAAAGAGGAAATAGGCCAGTCCAGCCTGAGTAAGGGAGATGCGCTGGGTCTCGACCGCCAGGTTGAAGCCCGTGGGCTCGCTGACGACGGAGATCGTGAGCCGTTTGGGGCTTGCGGCCACGGGCGCCGGCGCGCCCGCATCCCGCCCGCCGGCGGGCGCCGTCCCTTGCCCGCAGGCAATCACGAAGATCACGGGAACCGCCAGCAGGGCGCGCAAGCTCCGGCGCATTGACGTTATCCCTTCTCCTCCCGTCCAAGAGGCGGCCCAAGAGGCGGCTGCAGGACAAAAAACAATGCAGTTCGTCACAACGTATCTCGCGCACGACCGTCGGCACAAGTGCTCGCGACATCGCACGAGCCGCTCCTGAGCCTGCGACGGAGTAGCTAATGCGGAGGGGGCTCCGCGAATGCGACTTCGTGCGATTCTCGTGCGAGGACGGCGACCGGGGGCGGGTGCAGATGCCAGCCTTGCCGAAACAGGCCTCGATGCCAGGGCTCACGGTCCAATTTTGCAGCACCGCCGGGCAATGTCTTCGAGTAGACCGCTGCATGGCGGGCTGGTGATTCGCATGCTACGGTCGCAGCACGTTCCCGCTGCCATCTGGCTTGAAGAAGCTGTGCAGGAAGTTGTGGCGGTGAGCCCAGCGGTGGGCTTCCTGCAAGACCTCCGGTGGCAGCAGCGTGCCGGGCCGGGCGCCGATCTTGAGCTGCTGGAACCCCTTGCCCACGTCGACTGGCGCGTCGGTAGCCAGGCCGATCATGCAGCCCCTCGCTTCCACGTACTGCTGGAGCTCGTCGTACCCCTTGAGCCGCTTGTGCGGGGTGAGGTAGATCCAGAGGTGGCTGCTGCCGGCGAGGTCACGCACGTGTTCGTCGGCATTCGAGCCCCCGAACTGCGGATTCGAGCCCTTGCGGCGGGCGGCCCGGTTCAGTCCAAAGTTCTCCATGGTCATTGCGTGAGTGTACCTCCGGTCGACTGGACGAACGCCGTCCGAAATACTGATTTCGAACGCGGAGAGATGAGGCGCCTACGCTCACCACACGTTCTGGGTGAAATCGTAATCCATACTGACCTCGGTTGCGAACGAGGTCTTGAACCGGCCGCTCGCGAACATGTACGAAGGGGTCGGGCGTAGCATACGGATGATACGTTGCCTATTTTCGATGAAGAGGGGTTTTCATGGTCGAGGAGGCGGTGCAGAAACCGGCGGTCATCGTGCTGGATATGGTGAAGGGCTATGGCTGGCTGCCCGGGAGCTACGGTTATGAGATGGTAGCCAAGGTCCGGGCGCTCAAGGACGCTGCATACGCCGCAGGCGTCCAGGTGCTGCACGTATCGAGTATGCGACGGCCAACTGACAACCTCGGGCACGACACGTCGCACCTGGCGCCCGGCAGTGAGGGCCTCGAGGTCATTCCGGAGCTCCAGCCGGTCGACCGCGACATCCTGATCAATAAGCGGTACCTGAGCGGGTTCTCGCACAACGATCTGGACTACACGCTGCGCACGATGGGCTGCGACTGCGTGATCCTCGCCGGCGCTTCGACCGACAACTGTGTGATCTGGACCGCAGCCGATGCGTTCCAGAATCGGTACAAGGTGGTCATCGCCGAAGACTGCACCATGACTCATTCCGAGGCGCGGACCAAGGCGGGCGCCAAAGAGGCCGCGCTGATGATCATCCGCACCATCCTCAAGGGCGACGTCGCCCCGCTGGATGAGGTCATCCAGAAATATCTGCCCCTGCGCTCGTGATTCGTTCGGAGGAGGGAGAAGGATGATCGAGGCACACTCGCACATCGGGGCGCAGACGTCGTGGGTGGACGTTGGCGATGGCACCCGCGCCCACCGGACCCTACGGCGCCGTCGTGCTCGGCCACGAGCGTTACGGCCTCGTCCAGCACACCCTGGACCTGGCCGCCAAGTTCGCCGCCTACGGGTTCGTGGCGCTCGCCCCCGATATGGCCTCGCACTGGGACGGCGACAAGGAGGCGCTGAACCGGGGCGACGCGCACCTCACGCTCGCCGATCACGAGGTCCAGGATTACACGGGGAGGAGCTGAATGACACTATGCCGGGCCGCTATCGCCAGCAGGAGGCGGAGCAGGCATGGCAGGTCGTCTTGCGGTTCCTCGCTACAGTCTCCTCGGGTGGCTATCCGCCGGACCGCGTGCGCTGGCGTATGGTGGCCGAGTACTCCCGCGATTACGATTTCTCGAAGAACGTGCGACTCGCCTGAGCCAATGGCATGATTCCGCACGACGGCGATCGAATCCGCGCGCGGTCGTAGATATATGGAATGAACGAGGGGGAGGTCTGCTCATCATGTCGACACTGCCATACTGGTCGGCGAAAGAGAAAGAGGGCTATATCGGCGCCACCACCCGCTGGGTGGACGTAGAGGAGGGCACTCGCGCCTTCCTCGGCATCCCGGAGCGCGGCGAGCCGCCGTACCCGGCGATGATCCTCGGCCACGAACGCTACGGCCTGGTGCTGGACACCCTCGACCAGGTGGCCAAGTTCGCCGCCTACGGCTACGTATGCATCGCCCCGGACATGGCCTCCCAGTTCGAGGGCGACAAGGAAGCGCTGAACAAGGGCGAGATCGGCGGCGGCTGGACGCCGGACACCGTCAAGCTCTACATGGCGCAGAGCTACGATTACCTGACCACCCTCCCGGAGGTCGACCCGAAGCGGATCGCGGCCATCGGCCTCTGTGCCAGCGGCGGCTGGCCATGGATCCTGAATAGCGTCCGGCCGGACCTGGCGGCGTGCATCTGCTACTACGGCGGCGGGCGCTACAACGAAGAGTTAATGGCGAACGTCACCGCCCCCACCCTCTACGTCTACGGCGAGAAGGACCACGGCACCCCCATCGAGCGGGTCTTCGAGTTCCGGGACGAGATGGAGCGGCACGGCAAGAACTGTGAGGTGCGGTTGGAGGCGGACATGCCGCACGGCTGGCTCAACGACACGATGCCGGGCCGCTACCGCCAGCGGGAGGCGCAGGAGGCCTGGGACCGGATCGTCGAGTTCACCCAGCGGGTGTACGCGGGCTACTACACCTCTGACAAGGTGCGCACCGAGTTCGCGGCCGACTTCGCAGTGGACTACGACTTCAACAAGAGTGTGCGCTACGGGGCCGACGGCCACCCCGAGCCCAGTCCGCAACGATTCTCGGCATTGAAGCAAGCGGTCGCGGAAGGCCGCACTCCCCAGACCGAGCTCGACGCATTCTTTGAGCTGTATCCCCAGTATTTCGCAGAGCATCCGGAGCTGAAGTCGTAATCAATCCAGCTCATCTCATGAACCGGCCAATTTAACAGCGAGCGGTTGCCCGCCGAGCTGTTGCATGGACCGGTAGCCAGTGCTGCCGGACCAGGTCGACCAGCGTACCGTCCTGCGGGGCGGCTTCGTCATAGCGATCATCGGAAGCCGCATCACCGGGTGCCGCCCGCAATGCAGGCATCGGCGAAGTGACGGGTCTCCCAATCCAAGCCAGGGTGCGCGGCAAAGAACGCCTCGATCAACGGGCGCTTGCCCGGTTGGTCGAGGTGGCCAAGGCCGTGCGGGGCATGCAGCCAGAGCGTCGGAATGGGCGACAGGATAATCTGGGGGAGCCTGGCCCGTGCGGCGTGGACCGCGGCGGTGGTGAGCGCCTGAATGAGCGCACGAGCATAGTCCGGACCACCGGACTCCAGCGTCTCTGGGGTGCCGCCACCCTAATTGCTAGACCACGACCGGACCAGGCCGCGCATCCAGCGCCCCAGCGCCCCGCCCCGGGACCCGTCGCGCGCCCCGACCGGTCGCGGCGGGGGGGCGCCCTGCCCCATTACGAGTTCGACCACCCGCCCCAGCGACCGGGTGAGCTCCGCGTGTGCCACCGACTCCGCCATGAGGACGGGCACCCCCTGATTGGTGGCCTGCACCATGACGCGGCCGGCGCTGGGGATCGCGACGGCCATCCCCAGTCCGAACGTCCGCTCCAGCGCCTCTCGGTCGAGGCCGCTGTCCGCGCGGTTGAGCACCAAACGCAGTTTCGTGGTGTACTGCAGCGCTTCGGACATATGGATGAAGCTGGCCGTCGTGTGGCTCGCGCCGATCTCGGGCGTAATGACAAGCAGGATCTGATGAGCGGCATCCAACAACTGGAGATTCACCTCGTCAAACGCCGCCCGCATGTCCACGATCAGGTAATCGAAGAGCGTCGTATAGCGCTGCAGCGCCCGGAGGATCGTTGCGGGGTCGAGTTGATCGACGACCGCCGCCTCTTTGGGCCGCGTCAGGACCGCCAACCCCGATTCATGACGGGTCAAGGCGCGTTGGAGCACCGCATAATCGAGTTCCTCGGCCGCGCACACCTCCCGCATGCCGCTCTCCGGCGCCAGATTGAGCATTACGGCGGCGTCGCCGAACCAGAGATCTGCATCGACAAGGAGCGTACTACGACCCCGCTGGGCGAGACCAACTGCCAGATTGACGGCGAGCGTGGTCTTTCCGACGCCCCCTCTGGTGGAGAACACTGAGATGATCTCACCACTCCGTCCGCCCACAATCGGCGGCGGGGCGGAGTCCATTGGTGGCGGTACCGGCAGCGCAAAGCCGGCCCGTAAGAGTGCCGCTTTGATCCGCAGCAGCAGCTCGTCCGGGCCAATCGGCTTCACCGCGTAGTCGTCCATGGTTGGGCGCCCCGAATCAAGGGCGAATGGGGAATAGCCTGCCGCCGTCAGGAGCAGAAGCGCCGGCCGGGGCTCCATGTCGTGTAGGATGCGATACAGCTTGAAGGCTGCCTCTGCCTCGAGCTCGCTGTCGAGCACCACCAGACGGGGCGCGCCCTCAAGGATGTGCAGCGCATCCGGCCCGGTTTCCGCAACCCACGTCGGGATCAAGTCATGGGCAAGCCGATCGGCGACCTGTGCCACCGCAGCGTCTGCGGTGGCAATGAGCACCTCCACCGGTGGGGAATGCGCTGTGATTCGTTCCTCCTTGCACGCCTGGTAAACACCGGTCGGTCTTGACTAGTGCACCTAGCGAAGCCGAGTGACGCCAATGCAGTTCGTGGGTCGCCAGCCAACGGGAATTGCCGCTGGGCTGCAACGACCCTATGGGCCGGCGGCGCATTGACGGGGTCCCTGCCCAAGGTGCGTACCAACGGGGCATGGACGCAGAATCATGCCGCGGTCGGCATGCGGGCCGCCTTCATCTACCGCGAGCACCTGGGACCCGTGCTCCGGCCGTGGCTGCAATCCTCGCTGACGCTAGCATAGTAGCTTTGTGGCCCGCTGGATATGGGCACAATGACTGACTTCCATCTAGCAGGCTCGGCGTCTTCCCCCAACGCCGGCCCGCGGCCGCATGCCGGCGTTACCGCTTGCAGTGGTGAAACGCGAGCATCCCCGGTTTTGCTGGGTGGCTGCCGTATAGTTCCTCCATCATGCGAGATCGCCAATCCGCGCAGCCCGTGGCCGCGGTCGTGGCGACACTGGCCGTGTGCGTCGCGGCTGCCCTCCCGCTCCTCTCCACGCTCAACGCGTACTTTATCGGTGACGACTACGGGCTGATTCAGCTCTTCTCCGCGCAGCCGACTTTCCATTTTCTCACTCTGTTCACGCGGCCCTGGACCGAGACTATCTACGGCCCACCGAGCGATGAGTTGCGGCCGTTTGTGGAGCTCTCGTACCAACTCGACTCGCTCTGGGGGCCAGGCAATCCCTTCGGCTATCACCTCGACAATATCGCGCTGCATGTGCTGAACGCCGTGCTCGTACTCGCAATCGCCCGAGGTCTCTGCCGCTTGGGCTGGCCCGCCGCGACGTTCGCGGGGATGGTGTTCGCCCTTCTCCCGGTGCAGGCCGAGGTGGGTGCGTGGATCAGCGGGCGCGCTGACTCGCTCCCGGCGTTGTTCTTCCTGCTCGCGCTACTGGCGTTCGGCTTGTGGCGCCGAACCGGAGCGGAACGTGAGGCGATCCGCAGCGTCGAGGGAGGGGCCAACGCGCCGCCAGGAGAGGAGGGCCCGAAGCGACGAGCCTCTCACACTATCTGGCTGTACGGCGTATCGCTCGTCGCATGTTTTCTCGCGCTCTTCAGTAAGCAGTCCGCAATCATGATTCTGCCCGCGCTCATCTCCTACGACAGTCTGATCACGCGACGTGTTCCCTGGCGGCCCTGGCGCACGCTGCTCGCCTATCTGCCATTCTGCCTGCTGACGGTGGGCTACCTCGGTTTGCGCCATGTGCTCTTCGGCGATGTGGTTCGCGAGAGCCACATTGATCGCAACACGTTCGTTTCACTCGCGCTCGTGCAGGCCACGTACCTGCACATGCTCGCCACGGGATCCCTCGTGCTGCGCACCGCCCTGGTGCCCCAGATCGCCACCTTCGTTGGTCTCGCGGTCTCCTTGCTCGTTGGAGTCATGGCGCTCCCAGCCATCGTGCGCGGCTCCGCGCCTCGCCGCCTCGGCGCCGCGTTCTACTTCGGCCCGGTGTGGTGGTTGATTACCGTCGCCCCACTTGCCGTCACGTACGTCTCGGGCCGCCACCTCTATCTCACTGCTGCCGGGTTCGCCATTGTCTTGGGCATCGGGTTCGAAATGCTCGTGGCCACGCGAGCCGTGACCTGGCGGGCCTTGGTCGTGGTGGCAGGCGCTGGGCTGCTGGCGTTCTACGCAATGAATCTCCATAGCGCTGTGGAGGAATGGAACCGATCAGCGGCTCGGGCGGACCGCATGCTGCATGACGTGTGGCGGGAGGCGGCGGCTGCACCCGAAGGCAGCCTGATCATCGTGGAGGCGCCGCCTGCCAACGCGCCCGTAACCAGTTGGCGTGGTACATCAGTATTTGCTTTCAGCGACGACGCAAAGGGTCCTGATCTTGCAGCTTGGACCTGGATCCTCAGTTACGCCGCACCATTCATGTACCAGCCGCCATTTGCGCCCAGCGACCTGACCGCCCGAGTCGCATTTCTTGAGCCGTCGCGGGTCTACTGTTGTCTGAGTAACCTATGGTTCCAGCACACACACGACACCCTGCGCAGATGGTATGCGCACGGCGAGAACACGTCCGTGGTCACGCTTACCTGGGATACATCCGGGGCGCTGGTCCGCCGGGAGGATGATCCGCAGTTGCGGGCGGCGCTCGTCGACATTCTGAAGGCTCCCGACGAGGCACCGGTACTGCTAAATGGCATATTTCGATGATTGAGGCTTCCGCGCGACGACGACGCTGCGGGTTCGCCGGCTATCCTACCTTGGCCGCGGCACTCCCAAGGATCGGACCACGATGGATACGATCCCTCGGTTGAACAGCCATACCGGGTCGTAGCGCCACGCCCGCAGGAACGCGGCGCGAGCATGTGCCAAATCGCCGCCGGCATAGCTCGTGAAGCCTTCCTCAACTAACGCTCTCGCCAGCGCCCGACGCTGCGCCCATCGGTTGGGCAGGTGCGAGTCCCACCTGCTCTCAGGATGCTCCGGAACGGGGCGATGGAGATCGGCCGGACTGACCGCGACTGCTACTGGAGTCTCGCCGCGCACTGCGTGCCAGATCAACCGCGCGACCCGGTGGTCGCTTCCTTTCGCCAGTTCAACCGACTCGAGTGCGACCAAGGTACCGTATTGGCGCAGCACCCGCGTCACATCATCCGGCGCAAACCATTGTGCCCGGGCGTCGATGGTCATGCGGTCCGCATACGGGCCATCCTGGTCCAGCCCCACGACAAGGTGGCCACCGGGCTTTATCACGCGGCATAACTCCGTGAGGGCGCGCTCGATCCGGATCGTCCCGGCCAGTCCGTCGGTGCACACCACCGCGTCGAAGACTCCATCTGGAAATGGCAAATTGAGCGTGGACGCTCGGCTGCCGGCGATTCCCGGCGGGAGCGCGTTAAGGAGTTCCTGTGCATTGTCCACCCCGCAGAGCGCCGCGGTCGGCCACGCCGCTCGGAGGGCCCATAAACGCTCTCCCCGCCCACAGCCAACCTCCAGTACCCGCTTGCCCGCCAGCTCGCCAAGGGCGGTGCGAAGCGCCAGATGCATGGGCGCGGTGCCGAGTGCGGCCCAGGACCCTTCGGGAAGGACGGGCGCTTGTTGCTGGCGGTCGCCTCTGGCACGGATTCGCCAGTGGCACGCATCGAGGAAGTACTTGCATGCCCAGCTCGGCTCGGCGTCGGGTCCGTATGCAGCGCCCGGCCCATAGCTCCCCATGAAGCCGCCGCTGGGCTCCTGCACCGTTTGTAAGTAGTCCAGCGCTCGGTCCGCGAACGCGCCCAGCCCCAACTTGTATGCCACCAAGGCGAGTTGGGCGCTACCGGGGGTGCACATCCACCTGACTCCCGGTTGCGCCGGAACTAAGCCGCTCGGCTCCTGGAGGTCAACCACCTGCTGGAGGCCAGCCTCGGCCAACCGGTGGTGGCCGAGGTCCACGAGCGCTTCCAGAATGTAGCCGAAGAAGTGCGTGAGCGTGGTGAACTCCACCAGGTCAGGCTGCTGGAGATAGTAGTCCAGGCTGCGCTGAGCAGCTGCCGCGTACTTCGGTTGCCCCAGCACCCGGCTCGCCTCGATCAATGGCGGCAAGGTGTAGAGATGGATCGCTTCGGGAATCCGTGCACCGTAGCGGCGGCTCCAAGCGGAATCGGCCTGAGGCCGCACAATACCCGCGGGATTACTAGCGGCCAGCATCCAGTCCGCAGCTCGCCGCAGCGGCTCGATCACGCTCGGCAGGAAGTCCACCACCGCGAGGAGGCCGCGCAGCACCTGGCCCGTATCGAACAGGTACGACTCGTGCAGCCCATCCGGCCCGGCAAACCCACCATCCGGTCGCTGTATCGAGACGAGCCAACTCGCCAACTCGAGCGCCTCCGCCCGTTCCCCGCACGCCAGGAGGGTGGGAATCGTGTAGCCGGTGACTTCTGGGTAGGGAACCGGCTCGCGGTGATTCACGACTAGCCCGGCGCCAGGAACCCGGTTGTTGAGCAGCCAGCCAATCGTCGCCTCGTACGAGTGTCCAAGCGGGATGCGCGCGGCGGCGCCCCGCGAGGTCTGACTCATGGGACGAGAGGTCACCATGGTGCGCAGCGCCAGGTTATAGTCACTCCCTCCATACGTCTGGGCACAAGGTAGATCCTTCGCATCGGTGGCACCCCTTTCACTTACGCCGCTGCCATCGCACCTGCGTCAAGTGCGGCGCCTGCTTCGTGCTCTCGGTGCTCGCCAGGCGGTGCAGCGGCGCTAATTCTCGCGGCGCTCGGGATTCACTGCCACGATATCCTATCCGATAGTTCCTCGCAGCCCAACGTTTTGTTACAATCACGGTCCAATGCCGCCTGGTGTATGCTTGGCCATAGCTCCCCTCGGTTTAAGAGCAACCGGCAATGGGCAGAACCCCTTTGGACGAGATGAGGCAGTCGGCCCTCAATGCCGCTAAT
>JAXDLH010000131.1:0-4409 GCA_034666705.1 Chloroflexota bacterium | reverse complement strand
ATGCCTACCCGATGTACCTGCGCGCCGGCATCAACGACTGGGGGGGCATCTCCCCCGTTACCCTCGACCACATCAATCCGGAGCGCGCGTGGCCGCAGGTGCGCGCCCTGGCCAACGCCAGCGCCGAGGTCGGCTTCACCTTGCGAGAGCGGCTTTGTCTTTATCCAGAGTATGTGGACGAGCCGCGTTTCGTCCGCTCACGCCTCGCGAACCGCATGCACGAGTTGGTGGACGGGGATAGCCTCGTCCGCGCCGAGGAGACGCGTTGGTAAGCATCAGCAATGGGCACGTCGAGCCAGATCAGACTCCGCTCGAATCTGCAATCTCGCACTGGCTCGAAGCCGTAGATCGGCCGATCGCGCGCATGCTCGACCGCGCGCTCGACGGCCACGAGCTGAGCATCGACGAGGGCGAGGCGCTCTTCGGCGTCACCGGCCGCGAGATGCAGGCATTGCTGCTCGTCGCGGACGAGCTCCGCCGCCGGGCCGTCGGCGACACCGTGACCTACGTCGTGAATCGGAACGTCAACTTCACGAACGTTTGCATCAAACGATGCGGCTTCTGCGCCTTCAGTCGCGATCACCTGGAGGAGCAAGGCTACTTTTTGCCGATCACCGAGCTGTTGCGGCGCGCGCGCGAGGCGTGGGAGCTGGGCGCCACCGAGGTGTGCATCCAGGCCGGGCTCCCGCCCGATATGCGCGGCTCGCTATACCTCGAGATCTGCCAGGCGATCAAGGCCGAGCTGCCCGACATGCACATCCATGGCTTCTCGCCCGAAGAGGTGCTCTACGGCGCGGCGCGCTCGAAGTGCAGCGTCGAGGAATACCTGGCGCTGCTCAAGGAGGCGGGCGTCGGCTCGCTGCCCGGCACCTCGGCGGAGATCCTGGATCCGGCGATCCGCAAGATCATCGCGCCCGGCCGCATCTCGGTGAAGAATTGGGTGCGCGTCATCACCGGGGCCCACCGCGCCGGCATCCCGACGACGTCCACGATCATGTACGGCCACGTGGAGAGCGATCGCCATCGGGCGGCGCACATTGCGCTGCTGCGCGACATCCAGAAAGATACGCACGGGATCACCGAGTTCGTGCCACTGAGCTTCGTGGCGAGCGAGGCGCCGATGGTTCGCAAGCGCATGGTCGAGGGCGTGCGACGAGGCGCCACGGGAACGGAGATCCTGAAGATGTACGCCGTATCGCGCTTGATGCTGCACGGCTTCATCGACAACATCCAGGTCTCCTGGGTGAAAGAGGGCACGAAGCTCGCCCAGACCTGCCTTGCCGCCGGCGCCAACGACTTCGGCGGCACGCTCGTCAACGAGAGCATCTCGACCGCGGCGGGTGCGACGAACGGGCAGCTTGTGCGGCCCGTCGAGCTACGGGCGTTGATCCGCGAAGCCGGCCGCGTGCCCGCCGAGCGCACCACGACCTACGGCATCCGGCACCGCTATGACGAGGAGCCATCCGAGCCGTCGCCGCTCGACCTCGTGAACGACGAGGCGGCACGTTTCGGGTCATACCAGGAGCTGATCTTGATGGATGGGTTCCGATTCCGCCCCGGCATCGCCGCCCGGCCCGTCGAGGCGCTCGTGTGACCGCGGTCCATTCCGCCACGCTCGCGGCCGCGTTCGACGAGGTACTGCTCGGGCGCCGCTCCGTACGGAAGTACCGTGCAGACCCGGTGTCCGAAGAAGACGTTGCCGCCATCGTCGAGCGTGCCCGATGGGCGCCCTCGCCGCACAACTCCGAGCCGTGGCGGTTCGTCATCCTCCGCAACCTCCCGGCGAAGGAGCGCCTCGCCCTCGCGATGGGCGACGTGTGGCGCCGGGACCTGACACGCGATGGCCTGGCACCGGACGCCGTGCAGGCCGAGATCGACGCCTCGCATCGGCGGATCGTCGAGGCGCCGGTCATAATCCTCGCGTGTCTCGTGGCCGAGGGATTGGACGAGTATCCGGATGCGCAGCGCCAGCTCAACGAGCAGATGATGGCCGCCCACAGCCTGGGCGCAGCGGTGCAACATATCATGCTAGCCGCGTACGCGCGAGGACTGGGCACCTGCTGGATGTGCGCGCCGCTCTTCTGCCCCGAGACCGTCGTGGCGGCGCTCGATCTCCCCGCCGACTTCTGGCCCCAGGGATTGATCACGGTCGGCTACCCGGAAGCGTGGCCCAAGGCTCGCAAGCGCCGCCCAATGCCCGAGCTCAGCTTCGAGGTTGCCTGATTGGCTATCTCGATCTCGCCCGACCCAGGCATCGTCGCCGTACTGGGAGGGGCTGGCGAAGAGGGCTCGGGCCTCGTCCTGCGCTGGGTGCATGCTGGGTTCAACGTGCTGATCGGCTCCCGAAACCCGGAGCGCGCCGAGATCGCCGCGGACACCGTGCGCCAGCGCGTCGGACCTCGCGCGGTGGTCGAAGGACTGGGCAATCTGGATGCGGCGCAGCGCGCCGACACGATCGTGCTGGCAGTTCCGTTCGCCGTGCAACAGTCGCTTTTGAAGGACGTCGAGGCGGCACTGACGCCCGGCAAGGTCGTCGTCGACATCACCGTGCCACTCGCCTCCGCGGTTGGGGGTCGGCCCACCGCCGTGCTTGGCGTCTGGCAGGGCTCCGCGGCGCAGCAGGCCGCGTCGGCGGTGCCGCGTGGCGTCGTAGTCGTCTCCGCATTCCACAACGTGTCGGCGCGCCACCTCAACGAGCTCGACGAGGAGGTCGCGTGTGACGTGCTCGCGTGCGGTGACAACCGCGAAGCGAAGGAGCGCGTGCGCCGGCTGGCGCAGGCAATCGCCGGCTGCCGCTACGTGGACGCCGGTCCGCTCGCCAACTCGCGGATCGTCGAATCGCTGACCGCACTCCTCATCGGCATCAATATCCGCTACAAAGTGCCGGGCGCAGGAATCCGACTTACGGGAATCCCCGCGCTTGGCGAGGCGACCGGGAGTAAAGGCTCTCATGGCGGTAGCTGACCTGCGCATTATCCCCTTGCCCGTCGAGGGCGAGATTCCCGAGGGCGCCGACCTGGCGCGTCTCGTGCTCGATGCGGTCCAGGCGCGCGGCGAGGAGCTGTTCACTGAGGACGTGCTCATCGTCACCCAGAAGGCGGTCTCCAAGGCTGAGGGGCGCGTCGTGCGCCTCGAGGATGTGGAGCCGTCGCCATTTGCGGTCGCGTACGCGGCCGAGCACAACAAGGACGCACGCCACGTCGAGGTCGTCCTGCGTGAGAGCCGGCGGATCGTGAAGATGGACCGCGGGGTACTGATCACCGAAACGCACCATGGATTCATCTGCGCCAATGCAGGGGTGGATGCGTCAAACGTGGACGGTGGCACGGCGCTGTCGTTGCTGCCGATCGATTCGGACCGCTCCGCGGAGGAGCTCCGCGAGCGGCTGCGCGAGATCGATCGAGTCGCGCCGGCAGTGATCGTGACGGACACCTTCGGCCGCGTCTGGCGCAACGGCATTACGAACGTTGCCATTGGCGTAGCGGGCATGGCGCCGCTCCACTCCTACGCCGGCCAGACCGACCCGCATGGCTACGAGCTGCGGGTCACGGTGATCGCCGTGGCGGATGAGATCGCGGCCGCGGCCGAGCTCGTCATGCGCAAGACCGACGGTGTGCCGTTCGCGATTGTACGGGGCTTCGAGTACGACCCCGCGCCCGGATCGGCGCGCGAGCTGGTTCGTGATGCCGCCCTGGACCTGTTCCGATAGGGCTCGCGGTGCGTGTTGCAGTACTTGCGGGAGGCGTCGGCGCCGCCCGCTTTCTCGAAGGTCTGGTTCAGGCCGTCGAGCCGTCGAGCGTGACCGCTATCGTCAATACGGGCGATGATGCGGAGTTCTACGGCCTGCACATCTGTCCAGACCTCGACACCGTGATGTACACGCTTGCCGGGTTGGTCGATCCGGAAACCGGCTGGGGGGTGGAGCGCGACACCATCGCCTGTCAACAATTGCTCGCCCGCTATGGCGCGGAGTCGTGGTTCCGTCTCGGCGACCGGGACCTTGCCACCCACATCCGGCGCACCGAGCTGCTGCGCGGCGGAATGTCCCTCAGCGCGGTAACGGACGTGCTGCGGGAAGCCCTCGGCGTCCACGTACACCTGGTGCCAATGACCGACGACCCGGTGCGAACGCACATCTCTACCCCGAATGGAGTGCTCGCTTTTCAGGAGTACTTCGTGCGCCGAGGTCAACAGGATGAGGTGTTGGGAATCACGTTCGAAGGCCTCGAGACCGCGCAGCCCGCGCCAGGCGTCCTCGAGGCGATTGCCGAGGCCGACGTGCTGGTGATTGCCCCCAGCAATCCATTTGTGAGCGTGGGGCCGATCCTGGCGATCGCGGGCGTCCGTGACACCATCGTGGCTCGGCGGGATGTAGCAGTCGCCATCAGCCCGATCATCGGCGGCGCCGC
>JAXDLH010000130.1:0-4742 GCA_034666705.1 Chloroflexota bacterium | reverse complement strand
GAGACGGAAGCCGAAACGGGTGCTTCCGGCCATGCTGGCGATGGCGATGCGCATGCCCACGGGCATTGAGCTCTTTTGGCAGCGTTCGCGACTGCGCAGCCCCCCGACCCTTGGGTGGCACCCTTGGCTCAGGCGACCCCTCGCCGGAGGGGATCGCCGGCCTCGTCGAAGCCGACCGGGAGCGTGCTGACGATGCCGTTTATCTCGTTGAGCGGGATATGGTACTTGCGGCAGAAGCGCTCCAGCGATTCGAAGTCCGCATAGTAACCGTGTTGGGGTCGCTCCTCGCCATCGCGGAACTGCTCGACGACGCCGTTGGCGAGGTTCACGACCTTGGTGTTCGGCGGGATGTTGGGCGCAAAATAGACCTGCAGGCCGCGGTTCTGGATCTCATGGGGACCCGTCGCATCAAAATTGTCCTCCGCCCACTCGAAGCCCTGCATGGGGTGCCTCCACAGCGTGTGGCGCTCACTCGTTCACCACGCGTGCGGGCGCCTGCACTCAACTCTGGGCGTCGGTCGTTACTCGGATCGTGACGCTGGGTTACAGCGCGGTGGACGACGGAGGAAATTGGCTGAGCCCGCTCATCCGATGATGCGCTCGGATGAGCGGGCTCTTCGCGGGGCGCTCGACTCACCGCCGACACCGGCCACCCTGCGCTTCGGCCTTATGCGCCGCGGTTGGGGAGAACTGTCTGCCTCCACGTCGCGTCCGCCCCAGCTTACTTCGCGCTGCGAGCGGCGCGGACACGCTCGATGAAGGCGGCGTCGTCGGACTGGACAGCGCCGGGCTGATCCTTCCAGCGCCCCTCCTCATAGCCCTTGCGGGTCGCCTCCATGAGGAACTGGTTGCCACGGAAGGTGCGCTGGACCATTGCGGTCCAGCGATCGCCGAGGGCTTGCGCCTCCGGGCTCGCGGGGTCCAGGTCACGGTTGGCGCGCACCTCGCCGAGCAATTGCGCCCAGTCGCGCTCGACGGCGGCAATCTCCTCGGGGCCGACCTGCTTACCCAGCTCCTCCCACTGCTTCATGATCTCGGGGCTGAATTGGTTGTCCATGCTCTCTCCTCTCGCGAGGCCGTCCTGCACCGTCGCGGATGCCTTCACCACCAGGTCCCAGGCCCAGCGACCTGTGGCCGTCCGTTGATCCAGCAGCTCGGCCAGCGCGGCCTCAACGCGTTCTAGCTCGGAGATGTGGTCGCGCAGCACGTTGCGCTGGATCTGCATGGATCCCACTAGATCGAAGTCCGGCCGCTCGAGCAGCCCGCCGATCTCCTTCAGCGGGAAGCCAAGATACCGCAGCGTGAGGATCTGCTGGAGGGTCAGCAGGTCCTCGGCGGCGTACAACCGTTGTCCCCCTTCGGTGTGCGCCGCCGGCCGCAGCAGGCCGATCTGATCATAGTGGTGCAGCGTGCGAACCGAGACGCCGGTGAGCGCCGCGAATTCGCCAACGCGGTACATCTGCGTCATGCAGCACCTCCAGAAAGACTGTAGAGCCTGACGTTACGTCAGGTTCAAGGGGCTGCAGGTGCAAAGGAGTCAAATCGGTAGGGCGGGGGCTTGCCCCCTTGCCGCCGGGGTTCAGCCCAACGAGGCTCGCGGCGGGGGACAAGCCCCCGCCCTACCGGACGCTGAGGTGAGCCGCCGAGATCTGCGCTCCAACCCGGTTTTGCTGTTCAGCGGCCGGCGGTGTCGATCGGCAGCGTCAGGAGCGGCTGCGACCCACTGGTTACCGCAGGCAGCTTGCCGTCCCATTTGCTCCACTGTGTGTACTGGATGAGCTGCGGCGTAATGCTGGCGGTGAGCGCCTGATTGGCCTTCGCCTCGCCCTCGGCGGCCGCCACACGCGCATCCGCCTTACCCCGTGCGTCCACCAGCGCCTGCTGCGCCTGGACCTCTTTCTGCGAGAAGATCTGCCGCTCCGCTTCGACGTTCTGCTGCGCCGTCTGCTTGCGCTCGATGGCGTCCTGGTAATCCTTCGAGAACGCAATGTCGGAGATGTAGATATCGTCCACGACGATCCCATAGCGGGAAAGGTTGACGCCGAGCATCTCCTTGGCCCTGGCGCGGATCTCGTCACGCTTCACGAGAATGTCGGTAACCGGATACCGCGGCACGACCTCTTTGATGAAGTCATTGAACGCCGGATCGATCACCTTCTCTGCGAAGTCGAGCCCAACGTTCTGATATAGCTCAGGGGCGCGATCGATCTGCAGATGGTAGTTCATCGTGCCGGTCAACTTGACCGACTGCAGCTCCTGGCTCGCCGCGTCGATCTGCTTGAAGGCGTGCGGCAGCACGCGGGAATCCACCTGCACGATCTGCTGCACCCCAGGAACCACGAGGTGAAACCCCGGAAGGAGCTCACCTGGCTCGACGTGACCGAAGGTGAGCAAGATGCCGACGTGCCCTGCCTGAACAGTGGAGTTGGAGAGCGACGACGATACCATGATGAACGCGATCAGGCCGGCGACGAGAATCCCGATGCCTGCCGCGAGGCGTCGACCTGGCAAATTCACTGGGAGGCCTCCGCCCCCTGGTAATTGCAAGCCGTTCTGCGCATCCGACCCTCCGCCGTGACCTCGATTGTGCATCACTCACTCCCAGGAACCGTGCGTGGCGAGATTGTACCGGTGGACACGCATAGGCGCGCGCATCAGTATCGTCTCTGTTCGCAAACGGGGAATAGAGTGCGAGCGATGGAACCGGATTGCAGACTTGCTACGGACCGACGTCCCAGAGATGCGCGTCCGGCGTGTGCATGATGTTGCCTGTGTGGGCGACACCCACGATCGGCTGCACGCCGGTAATGCCGGTCACGGGGACCGACTGGAGCTCGAAGTAGAGGGGCAGGCCCGGCAGATTGGCGGAGAAGACCCGCAAGAGCTGGCCCTCCAACTGAATTCGCTCGTCGTCGACCACGGCGAAGCGCATCCGCTCCCCGATCGAATCCCAATCGGGGTTGGAAAAGCTGCCCCGGTTGGTGCCGGCGTACCGGTTCGCGGCAGTCGGGGTCTGCTCCGACGCGAAGCGCCGGACGGCGCTCAGTCCGCCGAGCGGATTGCTGGTGATGTCGCCCCCCGTGTAGCTGGCACGGGCCTGGGCATCGCGGAGCTGGAACGGGGTCAGCTCGGAGAGCGACGTGTCCACCCCGATTGCTTTCCAGTTGTCGCGCACGATGTTGGCCGTCGCCGCGTCGCTGGTATAGGTCAGATCGATCTGGAAGCGTTGGCCGCCCTTCTGCAGGACGCCATCCGGACCTGGTGTCCAGCCGACCTCGGCCAACTGCGCCTGGGCGCGGCGTGCATCGTAGGGATACTGCGCAATCGTGTCCTTGATCTGCGCGTAGTAGGCGAGCCGTGGGTGCAGCCAGCTATCCGCGGCCTGGCCATCCGCGCCGTAAACCGTCTGCGCCAGCTCGGGGCGGTTGATCGCCATCAACAGCGCCTGCCGCACCCGCGCGTCGGTGAGATCGGCAGGCTGCGCGAGCGCGGACTTCTGGATCTCGGCCATCGTCCAGCGCACCGACTCGTTGAGGATCTGGCCCCGCTTGTTCGACGCCCACTCATCTTTGAGCGGCTGGTAGCCCTCATACCGAGGGCCGCCCGGGGGGAAGAAGATGTTCAATCCACCAGCCCGTAAGTTGGCGAGTACCGTGTTCGGGTCGGTGATGAACATGATCCGCATCCGGTCCAGCTTCGGCCGGCCGAGGAAATAAGCGTCATTGGCAACCAGGTCGATCGAGCTGCCGTGGTCCCACTTCGCGAGCTTGAATGGCCCCAGGCCGATGTACTCGTCGTTGAAGTATGGCTGGGAGGTGAACGCCTCTTTGGCGTTTGCATAGGCGTCGCCGAGGATGTGGGCTGGGAGTGGGTAGAGCTCGCGATGCTCGAGGCGGTCGGCAAACGGATAGGTCGCCGACCAGCTCATCACCGCAGTCTGCGGGTCGACGGCGACGACGTCTTTGATCAGCCGCACGGCGGACTGGTTACCGTTGGGGATCGCCGCATCTTTGCCGACCCTCCAGCTAAACACGACGTCGTCCGCCGAGAATGGCGTGCCGTCGTGCCACGTGACGCCGGATCGCAGTTTGTAGGTGACCTCCATCGTGCCATCGGCGTTGATGTTCCACGTGCCTTTGTCCACGGATGGCAACTCGGCGAGCAGGCGGGGCTCCGGGGTGCCGTCGACCTTGAGGATGGCGAGATACTGGTTGACCAGGTGGCCGATCTCGCGGGCGCCGCTGCCGCCACCGCCATTGATGCCGTCCCAGAGGTTCTTCGGATCTTCGCTGATCGCCGCGACCATGATCTTCGGCGCGGCGGGCGTGCTGACCTGGGGTTGCCCACCACCGGGGCTCTGGGCGCTCGGGCTCGGCGCCGCACAGGCGGACAGCATGACGCTGAAGAGGATGATGGACGTCAACCGAGCCATCGCGGAACCTCCGAGGACGGCGCATCATATCGACGATCAACTGGACTCTGTACGAATACTCCCAAGGGGCGAATCCGTCAACAGTCAATCGCCGCCCGGGCCCCAGCCCATACCAACAGGTGAACATCACTTGCTGCCCATTGAAGTTCAGCGATTCCGTCGCCCGTGGCAGGCGCCCGTCGATTGACTCCCGGTGAGTAAAGCGCAGCCCCAACTGCATCGCCAGCGTGCACCGGCAAACTGCGTGGCGTGCACTCTCGAGGAGCTCGGTGGCCCCCGCAAATACGGAAGGCCCCACTGCTGATGCACT
>JAXDLH010000129.1:0-4857 GCA_034666705.1 Chloroflexota bacterium | reverse complement strand
CGATTCATCCCGAAGAGCTGCCCGCGCTTGCTCACGCGGAGGAGTCAGTTGTTCTGTATGCCGAAGCGGGCGACGAGCTCGCCGAAGCGCTGGCCGGCGCTGACATAGCGATCGACGGTCTGCTCGGGATTGGGGCGCGTGGGGCGCCGCGGCCGCCATTCGACGACATTATCCGGGAGCTGAATTGCTGGCACGCTGAGCGCGGCATCATAGTGGTTGCCGTCGACGGGCCGAGCGGCGTCGATCCCGACACCGGCGACGTGCCTGGCATCGCGGTCGATGCTGACCTCACCGTGGTGCTCGGCGGGGCAAAGCGTGGACTCCTCACGGGCAGCGCCGCCGCCCATTGCGGCCGCTACGTCTTCGCCGACATCGGGTTAATCGGCGAGCCACCGGATGCCGCAGAGGTGATCACTCTCGATTCGCTCGCTGGGGTCCTGCGCCGCCCCGCCCCGGAATCTCATAAGTACACGTTCGGGCGGCTGCTGGTCGTGGCGAGCTCGGAGCGCTACGTGGGCGCCGCGATGCTCGTCTGCGGAGCGGCAATGCGCGCGGGCGCAGGCGTCGTCACCCTGGCTTCGCCCAGGTGGATGCGCAATGTGGTTGCGAGCCGACTGCCCGAGGTGACCTACCTCCTGCTGCCCGACGCCGGCCCGGCGGAGGATCCCCAGGGCTGTGCGGTGCGAGTTGTCGATCAGCTCGGCGACTTCACCGCCCTCGCCCTCGGCCCCGGACTCTCTACGGAGGCCGGAACTCCCGAGTTCGTCGAGCGCGTGCTGCGTGCCCGGGCGGAGACGGGTCCCGCGGTAGTGGTCGATGCGGACGGGCTGAACTGTTTGGCGAGACGAGATGGCTGGCCAGCCTGGATTGGTCGCGACGTCGTGCTCACTCCCCATCTGGGCGAGCTGCGTCGCCTGGCGCCGCGGGTAGGTGAGAGTGGCGACCCCCCGTGGGAAATTGCAGGCCAGCACGCCGCCTCCTGGGGCACAACCCTCGTCGTAAAGGGTGCCTTCACGGGGATCGGCGCCGGGGGTCGCGCCTGGGTTCACGCGGGGCCGAACCCCGCAATGGCGACTGCAGGCACGGGCGACATACTCACGGGTACGATCGGCGGTTTACTGGCGCGGGGGGTGCCCCCGACTGACGCGGCCCGGCTCGGCGTGTGGGCGCACAGTCAGGCGGGGGAGGTTGCTGGCGGCGCGCTGCTTGCCGGTGGCATGGTCGCTACCGAGCTTCTGGAATACATTCCCGCGGCGCTCGCCGAGGCGGTGCAGGCGACGCAGCGTGCCGAGGCCACAGGCCGCGGTTAGCTCGTGGACCCCGTCGGTACTGGCTCCTCGCCTCGCGCGCGCCGGAGCTCGCGCTCCATGCGGATGCGGGTTTCTTCGGCCGCCTGGCGATAGGCAGCCTTGCCGATTTCGACGCGACGCTGGACTTCGGCCTTGAGGCGTTCGAGAACGTCCGCTTCGCCCGGCTCCAGGCCAGCGATCTCATCGGCGAGGCGTGCCCGGTTCTCGTCGCCGGAGCGTGGGCTCAGCAGTGCTCCCGCGGCGGCACCAAGCGTGGCGCCCAGGACCAGACCCGTGAAGAAGCGGCCACCGCTCATTGGCTCTCCTCCATACGGTCGCGCGCGTGGGCACCATCGCGTCCGGCTTCTTGCTCGGTGCGGTGTGAGCCGAATACCGCCCGGGCAAATCGTGAAGCTCCTGCGATGGCCGCGTACAGCTCGATCACGGGGCGCGCGGTGCGGTCACTCACGTAATTCGCCGTCACCGCGGCGGTATGCGCGGTCTCCGCCGCGCTCTCCGCCGTACTCTTGACCGTCTCAGCAGTGTCCTTCACCGTTCCCACAATGCCATTCGCCGAGTCGGTGAGTTGCTCGAATTTTGACTTTGCCACGCCGACGAGCTTCCAGAGCTGCCACATGAGGATGAGCACCGCCGCCAGAACGACGATATTCAGCAGTGCCAGGAAGATAACCGCCACGTCCCGGATGGCTTGCAGAACCTCCAAGGATCCCTCCACATCTCTTGCTCACACCCTAGCAGAAACGAAACAGGCGGGCAATTCCAAGGCCAGTCCACGCCGCCAGCGTCGTGGCGATCAGGTTGGTCTCGCCGACCATCAGCACGGCGGGCGGTATCATAGTACCGACTAGTCCACCCACGGCGCCGCCAATCAGCCCGACGGCTACGGCCACAGCCAGATGCCGCAGACGCTGTCCGAACAGCAGGTGAAATAGGGCTCCGTGCATCACACCGACCAGCGCGGCCAGCACCACCCATGGTGGCACAATACTCAGCACGTCACGAGCCGACGCCCCATCATCATTGCCTGTGCAGTATCGTCTACGCTCGGACGGGGTACCGTCAAGTGGGTCCGGACTGGAGGACGCCATAAACGCTGCGATTGACGCCCCGGCCCGCGCTCATTGGGAGATTGCGGCCCGGATCGGCGAGGAGGAGCAGCGCGCGCTGGACGCGGAATCGTTGCTCGAGGCGCAGTTGCTCTGGAACCGCGGGATCCGGACGGCCGAGGATGCCTGCGTATTTCTGACACCGTCGACGCTCGCGCTCCTCGGTGACCCGCTGACGATGCGCGGCATGGCGGAAGCGGTCGCGCGCCTCAAGGCGGCAATCGCGAACGGCGAACGCATTGGCGTCTACGGCGATTACGACGTCGACGGAGTAGCGGGTGCGGCGCTGCTCGCGACGGCGATTCGCGCTGCAGGCGGCGACGTGGTGGTGTACGTGCCGGATCGGGCGCGCGACGGATATGGGGTTAACCCCGATGGTGTTCGGCGGCTGGCCGAAGCGGGCATCCGGGTCATCGTGACCGTGGATTGCGGCGTCACGGCGAACGTTGAGGTGGCGCTCGCGGCCGAGCTTGGCGTAGACGTGATCGTCGCCGACCATCATGCCGTGCCAGCAGAGTTGCCGGCTGCATTCGCCGTGCTCAACCCCCACCACACCGAATGCGCCTACGCGTTCAAGGAGCTCGCGGCCGGTGGAGTAGCCCTGCAGCTCGCCAGGGCGCTCCTTGCCGGGCGTGGGTCTGCGGAAGCGGTGGGTGAACAGTTGGAGCAGCTTGCCGCCTTCGCGGCGCTCAGCACGGTGGCCGACATCGTGCCGCTCATCGGCGAGAACCGCATCATCGTGCGCGTCGGCCTGGCTGCGGCGCGGGCGAGTGGCCACCCAGGCCTGGAGGCACTATGCCGCGTGGCCGGGCGGGCCCTGTCCCGTTTGAGTGCGCAGGACCTCGCGTTCTCGGTGATTCCTCGGCTCAACGCCGCGAGCCGGATGGGTGACGCTCATCGCGCCCTCGACCTGCTGCTCGCCGAAGACGCGGTCACGGCGCGCGAGCTGGCGCGCACCCTCGACCAGGCCAACCTTGCTCGTCGCGAGCGCGTAAGCACGATTCTGTTGGCCATCGAGGAGGAGGCTGCGGCGGCCTCCCGCGAAGGCGCGATCGTACTCGCGGGTGAATACCCCGTGGGCCTCGCGGGGCTGATCGCGACGCGAGTCACCGAACGCCACGGCGTGCCGTGTGTCGTTATCGAGCGAGGAGATCCTACCAGCCGTGGCTCGGCGCGTGGTGTCATGGGCGTGCACCTGGTCAAGGTCCTCGAAGCGTGTGAGCCGTGCTTGATCCAGTACGGAGGGCATGAACGCGCCGCGGGCTTTTCGCTCACCACGGCGCAGATCGAGCCATTCCGGCAGCGCTTTGTCGCGGCCGTGCGGCTCGTGGGCGATGGCCAGCCCTATCGGCGAGTCCTGCAGGCTGACGGGGTCCTGAACCTGAGCTCGATCGGCCCACGGCTTGCCGACTTGCTGGACCGGTTTGAGCCGGCCGGGGCCGGCAATGCCCGCCCGACCTTCATCTCCCACCGGGTGCTGGTGCGCGCCGCGAACGAGCTCCGGGGCGGACACTTCAGTCTCCGGCTCGCGCAGGGAATGGCCGTCCGGCGCGCGGTTTCGTTCCGACCGTCGTTCCCGATGCCGGTGCCTGGAACTCTGATAGACGTGCTGTATGAGGTCGAACGGAGCACGTTTGCCGGCGAGGAGCGAGTCGAGATGCTCGTTCGGGACCTTCGGGCAGCCGACTGAACGGGCTGGGAGAAGCTCGCCCGTATAATTCCCCGCACAATGTGAATTGAAATGAGGATGCAATGGAACACGATCGGCTAGAGATCGAGGCGCAGCCGCGCGAGCTCTTCGGCAAGCGCGCGCGTTATCTTCGGCGCCAGGGGATAACCCCGGCGAACGTGAGCGGCGCCCACATCCCGTCTAAAGCGGTGCAGGTATCGAACCGGCAGATCGAGCACATTCTGACGCACGTACCCCGCAGCTCGTTGCTGTCGCTGGTGCTCGAAGGCGACACCGTGCCCGTGCTGGTCAGGGACGTAGACCGGAAGCCGACCACTGACGAGCTGTACCACGTGGACTTTCTGCGGGTGTCAATGACCGAGCGGTTGCGGGTCGAAGTGCCGCTGATGCTCGTCGGCGAGGCGCCAGCGGTGCGCACGTCGAACGCCACAATTCTTCACCAGCTCAACTCGGTGCAGGTCGAATGCCTTCCGGGGGATTTGATTCCCAGCGTAGAGGTGGATCTCGGCCGCCTTGAGAGCATCGACGACGCGATCTATGTCCGCGACCTGAAGCTGCCTGGGAACGTCACGGTACTGACTGATCCAGACGAGCTCATCGTCAAGGCACTGGCACCGCAGCGGATTGTCGAGGGCGACGAGGAACCGGCGGCGGAAGAGGCCCCGGCAGCTCAGCCGACTGCCGAAGCCGAGCCAGCGACGGAGACAGATGGCAGCTCGGATGCGAGCGAGTCATAGACTGACATTACCAG